>NZ_JBHUTX010000069.1:0-32190 GCF_042671245.1 Streptomyces sp. NPDC057099 | reverse complement strand
GACAACGCGAACCCAAACCGCCACCGTCTTTATTGCGCGGCTCCGCCGCGCGCCGTGGGGGCTCCGCCACCCACACCCCCTTTCCCTCGGCATCGCAGCGAGCCGACGAAGAGAAGCCCGGCGCGGCGCAACCGCACCGACCGGAAAGCCCCTCGCTACCTGGCCGGAACCCGGTGCACCGCTCGATTGGCCGGATACCCTCTCGCCATGGCAGCGCGTGACCTACAAGAGCGGATCAAGAAGCTCATCATCGACCGCCGGCTGGCCTCCGGGGCCCCGCTGCCGACCGAGCCCGAGCTGATGGAGTTCCTCGGCGCGAGCCGGAACTCGGTGCGTGAGGCGCTGAAGGCACTCCAGGCGATGGGGATCGTCGAGATCCGGCACGGGTTCGGGACCTACGTCGGCCCGATGTCGCTCGCGCCGATGATCGAGGGCCTCGCCTTCCGCACGGTCGCCGGGCACTACCGGGGCGAGGACACCCTGCTCCAGCTGCTCGAACTGCGGGAGGCGGTGGAGACGGGGCTCGTCTCGCGGCTCGCGGGGCGGATACCGGACGCGGACCTCGTTGAACTGGACGCGCTCGTGGACCGTATGGATGAGGAGGCCGCGCGTGGAGCCGGACTCGCCGAGACCGACCGGGCCTTCCACGCCACCCTCTACCGGGGGCTGGACAACGTGCTGCTGTGCGAGGTCCTGGAGGCGTTCTGGGACGCCTTCCACCGGGTCCGCACGGACCTCGGGGGCGAGCCGCAGGACCCGAAGGTCACCTGCCGGCAGCACCGGGAGATCCTCGACGCGGTCCGGTCCGGTGACTCGATGCGGGCGGAGGAGGCCATAAGAGAGCACTTCGGCAACATCCGCGCCCGTCTGTCCACAACGGCTCCACAGAGCCCCCACACGCGTCACAATGAACGCGTATGACCGGTAAACACCGCGTTTCGCATCTTGCGATCATGATGAACGCCGTAGAACCCTGGTTATCTGGTTTTTCAAGATGCTGTGGATTCACGGCAGTTGGGGGGCAGGAGAACCGGTTGCCGACTGGACGGGAGTAGGGGCCCCGTTCACGGAGCGATGCCGAGGGGGGCATCATGCAACCGGAAGGTCGCGTTGCCGTGTCTATAGGGTGTGGATGACGTGGTGACAGCGATCCACCACTGGTACGTCTGTGAAGGTCGAGGGGGACCTTCATGGACGGAAGGAAAGCGACGAAACACGCGGAGTCCGCGTGTGGGGGGATGACTCATGACGTCGAGGCCCACGGGTGCCCGGCAGGACCACGACCCGTCCCAGACCACTCAGCTCAGGGTGCCGGGGCACCGGATGAGCACGACGGGGACATTCCGGCGGATCAAGAAGAATCTGCCGAGATACGACTACGAGCACTACAGCCGGCTCGCGGGCCCCCTCACCCAGCCCGATCCGAACAAGCCGTACAAGGTGCAGTACCGCTCGCTCATCTCGCAGGAGCCGCACCGCATCAGGGTCGCCCTGATGCTGGCCGCGGCCCCGGTACTGTCCCTGGTCCTGCTGTTCTGGCTGCTCCAGCCCGAGCACTGGACCGAGCGCGACTACCCGGCCTTCGACTGGCTGCCCGCGCTCGACATAGTCATGCTCGTCTCGATCGGCCTGATCGAGTTCTTCCGCTGCATGAACGTGCTGTCGAACGCGCACGCCACGCTGGTCGCCCGCGACCCGATCCCGGTGGTGCCCGAGACCGGCACCCGCGTGGCCTTCCTCACCTCCTTCGTGCCCGGCAAGGAACCGCTGGACATGGTGACGAAGACCCTCGAAGCCGCCGTGAAGATCCGCCACCGGGGCCTGATGCACGTCTGGCTGCTCGACGAGGGCGACGACCCCGATGTGAAGGCCGTCTGCCAGCGCCTCGGTGTGCACCACTTCTCCCGCAAGGGCGTCGCGAAGTGGAACCAGGCCAAGGGCCCGCACCGCGCCAAGACCAAGCACGGCAACTACAACGCCTGGCTCGAGGCGCACGGCGACGACTACGACTTCTTCGCCTCGGTCGACACCGACCACGTGCCGCTGCCCAACTACCTGGAGCGGATGCTCGGCTTCTTCCGCGACCCGGACGTCGGCTTCGTCATCGGCCCGCAGGTCTACGGCAACTACGACAACGCCATCACCAAGGCCGCGGAGTCGCAGCAGTTCCTCTTCCACGCGCTGATCCAGCGCGCGGGCAACCGCTACGGCTCCCCGATGTTCGTCGGCACGTCCAACGCGGTGCGCATCAAGGCGCTCAAGCAGATCGGCGGTCTGTACGACTCGATCACCGAGGACATGGCGACCGGCTTCGAGATGCACCGCCACAAGAACCCGGCGACGGGGAAGAAGTGGCGCTCGGTGTACACGCCGGACGTGCTCGCGGTCGGTGAGGGCCCCAGCGCCTGGACGGACTTCTTCACCCAGCAGATGCGCTGGTCGCGAGGGACGTACGAGACGATCATCGGGCAGTACTGGAAGGGCTGGTACTCGCTGCCGCCGAGCAAGCTCTTCAACTACACGATGATGATCATCTTCTACCCGATGTCGGCCCTGAACTGGATCCTGGCGGCGCTGAGCTGCTGCCTGTTCCTGGGCCTGGGCGCCTCGGGTGTGAACATCGACCCGGCGGTCTGGCTGATGCTCTACGGCAACGCCTCCGCCCTGCAGATCGGCCTGTACGTCTGGAACCGCCGGCACAACGTCTCGCCGCACGAGCCGGAGGGCTCCGGCGGTGTGGCCGGCATGGTGATGTCCGCGCTGTCGGCGCCGCTGTACGCGAAGGCGCTCATCGACTCCGTGCTGCGGCGCAAGAGCAAGTTCGTCGTCACGCCCAAGGGCGACTCCGCGAGCCCCGACCGGTGGTTCGGGACGTTCCGCTACCACTGGTACTTCGTCGCGATCTTCGGTGGGTCGATCGCCGCCGGCTTCGTCTTCGGCCACGCCCACCCCGCGATGATCATCTGGGCGACGTTCGCGCTGCTGATCACCGCCTCGCCGGTCTTCGCCTGGCGCTGGCAGCTGAAGCAGGACGCGAAGAAGCCCGCCGAACCCGCCGTGGAGCAGCCGCAGGACTCCGCGGGGCCGCACCGGACGCAGCCGCTGCCGATTCCGCAGCAGCCCGCCGCCCACGCCCCGCACCACAAGCCCAGTTGGGCCGCCGGTCCCGGCGGCGACGGGGAGGTCGGGGGATCCGACCAGACCATGCAGATCGCCCTTGGTGGACTTGGGGGACGTAAGGAATGAACGACCGTGCAGGCCGCCGCCGAGCTCGTCGACTCGCGATCGGCACGGCGGTGGTACTCGCGCTGGCCGGGATGAACGGGCCGTGGCTCTACCGCTTCGGAACCGAGAAATACCACCAGTACACAATCAACAAGCCGGAGTACAAAGCCGCGAACGGCAAATGGGAGATCGTCGATTTCCCCGAGAAATACCGGCAGAACACCATCCACGCGGCGCTGCTGCGCACCGGCAAGGTGCTGCTCGTCGCGGGGTCGGGAAACAACCAGGACAACTTCGACGCGAAGAAGTTCGACACCCGGATCTGGGACCCGGTCAAGGGCACCATCAAAAAGGTCCCCACACCCGCCGACCTGTTCTGCACCGGCCACACCCAGCTCGCCAACGGCAATCTGCTGATCGCGGGCGGCACCAAGCGGTACGAGAAGCTCCAGGGTGACGTCACCAAGGCCGGCGGCCTGATGATCGTCCACAACGAGAACCCGGACGAGCCGATCACCCTGCCCGCGGGCACCAGGTTCACGGGCAAGGCGAACGGCAAGACCTTCGTCTCGAAGGACCCGGTGCTCGTGCCGCGCGCGAAGAAGGTGTTCGACAAGGCGACCGGCAAGTTCCTGCGCAACGACCCGGGCCTCGGCCGTATCTACGTCGAGGCGCAGAAGCGCGGGCAGAAGTACGAGACGGGCACGCAGGACAACTACAAGGTCCACGGCCTGAGCGGCGCCGACGCCAAGAACACCTACGGCATCGCCCAGAAGCTCGCCCTCGACAAGAAGGACTTCCAGGGCATCCGGGACGCCTTCGAGTTCGACCCGGTCGCCGAGAAGTACATCAAGGTCGACCCGATGAAGGAGGCCCGCTGGTACCCGACGCTCACCACCCTGAGCGACGGAAAGATCCTCAGCGTCTCCGGCCTCGACGACATCGGGCAGCTCGTCCCGGGCAAGAACGAGGTCTTCGACCCGAAGACCAAGAAGTGGACCTACACGGACACGGTCCGGCAGTTCCCGACCTACCCGGCGCTGTTCCTCATGCAGAACGGCAAGGTCTTCTACTCGGGTTCCAACGCGGGCTACGGACCGGACAACGTGGGCCGTGAACCGGGCGTCTGGGACGTGGACACCAACAAGTTCGCGAAGATCCCCGGGCTCAGCGACCCCAAGCTCCTGGAGACGTCCGGCACGGTGCTGCTGCCGCCCGCGCAGGACGAGAGGTACATGGTGGTCGGCGGCGGTGGCGTCGGCGAGTCCGAGGAGTCCAGCGAGAAGACCCGGATCGTCGACCTGAAGAAGGCGGACCCGCGCTTCGAGGACGGCCCGTCCCTGGAGAAGGGCACCCGCTACCCGAGCGCCTCGATCCTGCCCGACGACAATGTGCTGATCTCCGGCGGCTCGGAGGACTACCGGGGTCGCGGCGACTCCAACATCTTCCAGGCGCACCTCTACGACACGGAGAAGAACGACCTCAAGCGGGTCGCCGACCCGCTGGTGGGCCGCAACTACCACTCCGGGTCGATCCTGCTGCCCGACGGCCGCCTGATGTTCTTCGGCTCGGACTCGCTGTACGGCGACAAGGCCAACACCAAGCCGGGCAAGTTCGAGCAGCGCATCGAGATCTACACGCCGCCGTACCTCTACGGCGACGGGGAGCGGCCCTCGCTGTCCGGCGGGCCGCAGACCATCGAGCGCGGCGGGACGGGGACGTTCACCTCGTCGAGCGCGTCCTCGGTCAAGAAGGTCCGGCTGATCCGGCCGAGCGCTGCCACCCATGTCACGGACGTCGACCAGCGGTCGATCGCCCTGGACTTCAAGGCGGCCGGCGACAAGCTGACCGTGACCGTGCCGGAGAACCGGAACCTGGTCCAGGCGGGCTGGTACATGCTGTTCGTGACGGACGACAAGGGGACGCCGAGCAAGGCCCAGTGGGTCAAGGTGCCGTAGTTCTCCATGCTCCTCATGGCCGAAAGGGGCGCTCTCCCGTGCGGAGAGCGCCCCTTTTGTCTGTCCGGGCCGGCTAGGAGCTGGCCTTGGTCAGCTTCAGCGCGTAGTCCGACCACCACTGGCCCGCCTTCGGGCCGCCCTTGCACTCGCCGTCCGACTCGCCGGGGCGCTTGACCCACAGGTAGGCGTCGACCAGCGGGTCGGCCGTCTTGGTCGTGGGCGTCTCGCCCAGCGCGCGGCCCGGCGGGTTGCACCAGCGCTCGTCCGGGTTGCCCTGGGTGTAGGGGCCCTTGCCGTTGCGGCTGGTGTCGATGACGAAGTGCTTGCCACCGACCTTGGCGGAGAGCTGCTTGCCGTAGGCGATGGACTTGTCGGTGGCGTAGAAGTTGGAGACGTTGACGGAGAAGCCGTCGGCCTGTTCGATGCCGGCCCGGTTCAGGGGCTCGAAGATCTGGTCGGGGTGCCCCCAGCCGGCGTTGCCCGCGTCCAGGTACACCTTCGTGTTCTTCAGCGACTTCAGCTTGGCGACGGCCCCCTTGAGGAGGTCGTAGCGCTCCTCGTGGAACTGCTCCGGTGTGCAGCCGTCGACGAGGTGCAGCAGGGCGTCCGGTTCGAGTATGACCGTGGCCGACCGGTCGCCGATGCCCGCCGCCACGCCGTCGAGCCAGTCGCGGTAGGCGTTGCCGTCGGCGGCGCCGCCCTGTGAGTACTGGCCGCAGTCGCGGTGCGGGATGTTGTAGAGCACGAGCAGGGCCGTACGGCCGGCCTTGTCGGCGGCCTCGGTGAAGCCCTGGGTCTGCTCCTTCGGGTTGTCCGGGCCGACCCACTCGGCGACCGGCTGCTCGGCGATCTTGCGGATCTGCTCGGCCTCCTGCTTCTTGCCGGACTTCACCAGGGCGGCGACCTGCTGTGCCGCGGTGCCGTCCGGGTTGACCCAGAAGGGGGCCTTTTCCTTGGGCTGTTGGGTGATCCCGGCGCCGGCGTCCGCGCCGCCGTCCGATTCGTCTCCTCCGTCGGAGGAGGAGCACCCCGTGATCAGCAGTGCCGCCCCCAGCACCACTGCGGACATCCGCCTCCCGGCGGTCGTCCCGGCCCCCCTGCTGCCGTACATCCAACTCCCCCTTGGGTGCACCGTTCCAAGTCTCAATCCTGACATACGTCCCGCGACCCCCACGAGGCCGAACCCCACCTGGGTGGATGACGCAGAGCCACCGTATCGGGACTTGACGTATTCAACCTCTAGGCCGGGGCGGCCCTTTGGTTCTACAGTCTTCACAGCACAACCCGGCCTCCGGCCAGAGTTTCACCCACCGTGGCTCCCGTGGCCTCCCGCGCAGTTCGCCGGGTTACTCCCGCAGCCCGTGCGCGCGTGGTCGAGGACCGGCCCGGTCGTCGACTCCAGGGGGAGCGGGTCGTCGGCCGGGTCAGGTGGCGTTTCACTACAGTCCCGTACCGGTGAGGTACGCCGACACCACCACGTTCGCCGTATAGCCGCCGGTCGTACGGTCGAAGCTGCCGCCGCAGGTGACCAGCCGCAGTTCGGCCCGGCCCGACCGGCGGGGACCGTAGGCCTGGTGGGCGTCGAAGCGGTCGCGGGTGAGGACCTGGACGGACTCGACGGTGAACTCCGCGACCTTGGCGTCGGCCCGGATCACCCGGATCGCCTGACCCGGCCGCAGGGCACTGACCTTGAAGAAGACGGCCGGACGGGTCTCGCTGTCGACATGACCGACCAGCAGCGCGGTCCCCGGCGCCCCGGGCGCGACCCCGCCCGCGTACCAGCCGACCACGCCCGGCTGGTCGTACGGCGGCGGATCGAGCGCCCCGCGCCGGTCCAGGCCGCGCGCCACCACCGGGGCCTGGACGCCGATGCCGGGGATGTCGACGCGCTGCGGCAGCGCGTCGCCCAGCGGCCGGTGCGCGGGGGGCAGTTTCACGTCCGGGGGGCGTCCGGCCGCGGCCATGTCGCCCGTGGTGGGCGCGGAGATGCCGTGCCGTACGTCGGTCACCTCGCGGCCCCAGAGCCACAGCCCGAGGAGCAGCACCACCCAGGCCACGCCGGCGAGCAGGCGGCCGGTGCCCGAGGGGCGTGGGCGCACCCGGTCCAGGTCGAGTTCGGACACGGCCGGTCAGTCCGTTCCGCGCTTCCGGCGGACACTGCCCAGCGCGACGGCCACCGCGGCCACCCCCGCGAGGACCAGGCCGGTCACGGTCTGCACGGTGCCGGGCCCGGCACCGCGGTCCTCGGCGGCGACGAGGTGGGCGGCGCCGCCACCGCCCGCTTCGACGGGGGCGATGGGCGAGGCGTGCGCGCCCGGCCGCAGGGAGGCGGACGACTGCCCTTCGTCTGCGGGGACGAGCTTGGACCCGGACTCCGACTCGGGCTCCGTCTCCGGCTGGGTCTGTGGCTCGGTCTGTGGCGATGGACCGCCGCCCTCGGGCAGGGGCTGCCGTCCGCCCGTCCCCGGCGCGGGTGGCTGCCCGGCGGCTCCGGTCGCGCCCCCGGTCTCGCCCCTGGACGCGGGCGGGCCCACACTTTCCCTCTCCCGGACGGTGAACGTGCGGGTCCGTTCGGCGCCCCCGCAGGTGATCCTCACGGGGTACGTGCCCGCCTTGAGCGTGGAGGGGACGCGGCTCTCGCCGATGAGTTCGCCGTCGGTGACGGTGAGCGGGACGTCCGCGACGAACGCCCCCGAGGCGGCGACGGCCGTCCTCGCCGCGCAGCCCGTCACGCGGAGCACGACGTCACTGCCGGGTGCGGGGGTCGCCGGGGTCACCGAGAAACCCCCCGCGTCCGCCGCGAACGCCGCCGGGGTGAGGGCCGCCGCGACCAGGACGCTCGTGCAGAGAGTGACTCTCAGGGAACCCATCGTGAACCTCCAGATGCCTGGAGCCTCCCCCGCACGGTGGGTCACCGCATCCTCAGGGGCGCGGCGACTGCTCCGAACGGGTGGCGACGGGTTTGGGCGCGCTGCCCCCGCGGGCCCGGTCGCCTAGACCCGGTCGACGAGGTCCGCGATCGAGTCCAGGACCTGCGAGGGCCGGTACGGGAAGTCCTCGACCTGGTCGGGCCGGGTCAGGCCGGTGAGCACCAGGAACGTCTGCATCCCGGCCTCCATGCCGGCCAGCACGTCGGTGTCCATCCGGTCGCCGATCATCGCGCTGGACTCGGAGTGCGCCCCGATGGCGTTCAGCCCGGTCCGCATCATCAGGGGGTTCGGCTTGCCCGCGAAGTACGGCTTCTTGCCGGTCGCCTGGGTGATCAGCGCCGCCACCGCGCCGGTCGCGGGCAGCGGGCCCTCGGTGGAGGGGCCGGTCTCGTCGGGGTTGGTGCAGATGAAGCGGGCGCCGCCGAGGATGAGCCGTACCGCCTTCGTCATCGCCTCGAAGGAGTACGTACGGGTCTCGCCGAGGACGACGTAGTCCGGCTCGTGGTCGGTCAGGATGTAGCCGATGTCGTGCAGCGCGGTGGTCAGGCCCGCCTCGCCGATGACGTACGCCGACCCGCCCGGCCGCTGGTCGTCCAGGAACTGGGCGGTGGCCAGGGCCGAGGTCCAGATGCTCTCGATCGGCACGTCCAGGCCCATGCGGCGCAGCCGGGCGTGCAGGTCGCGCGGGGTGTACATCGAGTTGTTGGTGAGGACCAGGAAGGGCTTCCCCGACTCACGCAGCTTCTTCAGGAAGGCGTCGGCGCCGGGGATCGGCACGCCCTCGTGGATGAGCACACCGTCCATGTCGGTGAGCCACGACTCGATGGGCTTGCGGTCTGCCATGTGCGGGATCTCCTGCCGTACGCGGTCCAGCGTGCGCCTTGGGGCTGCCTGGGGGATTCCCGTCGTCCGCCCGGAGGGCGGGCCGCGCGGCGTCTGGATGCGGGCGATCGCAAGGCGCCGGAGCGCCCGCGTGGCGGAGCCACGTGGGCGGTTCGGCAACGCGGCGAGCGTGCGTGCCAGGCGGTGCGCGGCAGGCGGGAATCCCCCAGGCAGCCCCTAGCCTAAACAGTGGCGGGATCATGCGGAATGGGCCGGTCACGGCATCCCGAGGGGCGGGACGGTGCGGAGCCCCGCGCGCCGCGGTACGGCCGCCTCAGCGGCGCCGGCGTGCGAGGAGCAGCACGCCGCCCCCGGTCAGCAGCAGTGCCGCCGCGGCCGCAGCGACCCGGACGCCGATGCCGGTGCGGGCGAGTTCCTCGGCGAACGGGAAGCGGTCCTCGCGGGGCGGGACGGAGGCCGTCGGCTCCGGATCGGGATCCGGCTGGGTGTCGGTGCCGCCGTCGGTCTCACCGTCACCACCGTCGACCGGCGCGTCGCTGTCGATGCCGAACCGGTAGTCGTTGGACTGCCCGACCCAGTCGCCGTCGTCGTCGTGCCGCTGGACGACGGCGGCGTTGGCGGTGATGTCGTTGGGCACGGCGTCCGAGGTGACCGCGAGCCGCACCTTCACGGTGACGGTCTTCCCCGGCCCGACGGTGAACCCGGGGAACCGGTCCTCGTCGTCGGCCAGCGCCCCGACGAGCTCGTCCTCACCGCTCTTCTCGAACCGCACGGTGTGGGACCGCGCCCCCTCGAAGAACTCCAGCCGGGGCTGGGACGCCTCCAGGGCCCGCTTGTCGTCCACGAGCACGACGACGGGATGGATCCCGGTGCAGGTCCGGTCGGTCGTGTTGGTCAGGTCGAGGTACCAGGTCCCGTACCCGCCCCCGGCCGTGTAGGAGTCCGGCCCGCCGTGGATGCGGGTGGTGAGCGGGAAGGTGTGGTCGTCGGGCGCGGCACAGGCGGGCGCCGGATCGTCCGCGTACGCCGGGTGAGCACCAGGGAGCAGGACGGCGGCGGCTGCCGCCAGGCAGAGGTGGGCGGCCGTACAGAGTCGCATGGAGATGTGACATTGCCTGATACGGGCGATCGCGAGCGACGCGGCCCGGAAAGACCCCCGGACGGCGGCGCGAATCCGCCCGGTCGGCGGACAGCAGCCCACAGGGCCCCTCAGGCCGTTCCGCTCCTGCCCCCGGCCCGGAGCATGCGTACGACGGCCGCGTTGCCGGCGCACCGCTGGGCGTGCCGGAGATGCTCGACGACCTTGGGGTCGGGTGGTTTCTGCGCCGGCGGCACCCGCGTTCCCGCTCAGCGGCGCAGGGTGAGTGTGAGCGTCGCGCCCAGGAAGCCGTTGTCGGCGGAGCCGGTCCAGCCCTCGTGCCACGTCCGGCCGGTCTCCTTGCCGTACATCCGGAAGTACCAGAGGGGATCGTTGCGGTCGAGGGTGCTCATGCTGTCGGCGTGCTGTTCGCGCGCGTAGTTCTCCATGGTGATGTAGTCGCTGCCGCTCACGGCGACCACTCCGCCGTAGTGGTAGTCCATGTGGTTGTCGGCGCCCTCGCGCCGGGCCTGCGCGCGCGTTTCGTGCTGCTGGGCGTCGGGCCGGGCCATGGTCACCATGCCGTCGCCGACCCGGGGGATGGCGGCGTGCTGGTTGGCCTCCAGGTCCTGCAGCACCCGTTCGGCGTTCTCGGGGGACTGCCGGACCAGCTGCTGGAAGCGACCGCTCATGCCGAAGGTGATCCGGTCGTATCCGGCCGGGTCGCCCCCGTCGATGGCCTCCTGGAACTTGCCCTGCCAGCCGCCCTCGGGCTCCATGCGCACGAGGAACTTCTCGATGGTGTCCCAGTAGCGGTTGTCGGCCTCGCGGTACATGGACGGTTTCCCGGTGACGAACCCGATCATGTCGTTGCAGCGCTGCGGGGTGAGGACGTCGAGGCCCTTGGTCTTCTCGCCGCCCTTCTCCTTGCGGTACTTGGGCTCGACCTCGTAGAGGACGACCTTGCGGCCCGAGCCCTCGATGGTCAGGGTCCTGCCGGTCTTCGACAGCGAGAGCCCGCGCTTCTTGCCCGCGCCGGGGAGGTTCTTGACGGACGCGCCGATCTGTTTGTCGGTGGCGAAGAAGTTCTTCGGTTCCTTCCCGGCGCCGGCGTGCTCCACGGCCAGGTCGAAGGCGTCCGACACGGCGAGGTCCACCTCGCCCGCGTAGACCAGGTGCGGTTTGGGCGGCGCGTAACGGGAGCGCTCGTCGTACCAGCTGCCCTCGTCGTTGGTGTCCTGGCCCACGAAGAAGTCGTCGGAGTCGGGCTGCTTCTTGGGGTACTCCGTGGAGCCGGCCTTGATGACGTGGAGGCGCTGGACCGCCGTCCCGTCGCCGCCGCAGCCGTCCCCGTCCGCGCAGCCGGCCGCTGCGGACTTCTCGGGGGCGGCGGTGCGCTGCACGGGCGCCGGCCCGCTCATGACCCGGTCCGCCTTCGTCTCCGCGTGGCGTTCGCCCGCGTCGCCCGGGGCGGACATGCTGACGCCCGCGCCGTTGTCCGTACCCGGTACGGGTCCCGTCCGCTGGTCCTCGAAGTGGGCCAGCTCGTGCGCCCAGTCCTTCTTGGTCATCGCGCCGCCGTTGACGACATGGCGACCACTGGTGAACGCCTTGGCCTCCAGGACCGCCGCCGACTCGCGTGCCGCGGGCCCGTCGTGCACGAGGACACCGCTGAAGTCCGTCCCGCCGAACCGCTGCTCCATCTCGGATCGCAGGCCCGGCTCCATGGGCTTGGCCGGGGAACCGAGGGCCCGGTCGAGGGCGGCCCGCTGCACCTGGGCGTGCTCGGCCTCGGGTGCCATGTCACGGGTGTCGTGGCCGGCCGCTGCCACGCGCTGCACATGCCGGATCCAGGCCGCGCTGAGCGGTGACGCCGGTGGCCTGGCGGAGGATCCGCCCGCTGCCCGGTCGACCGCACCGCCATGCCCTTGGTGGAAGGCCCGCATGTCTTCTTCCTCTCCCCGGAACCGGACAGCCGATCGACCGACCTACGTCTACCGAAGGCGCCGCGGGAAGGACATGCCCGTACGCGCAGACTTGGGGGCAGGCTTCGGGGGCCGGGGGGAATCCGGGGACCGGGGGAATCCGGGGACCGGGGGGCCTCTGCGGCACGCGACACTTGAGGGGCTTCGCGTACGAGGGGGCCCGGCAGGTCAGGAGGACGCCGGTGACGGCCCCGCCCGGGCAGCGCCGCTCCCGGGCCGGCCTTGTCACCCCCCGCCCGACACCGCCTCCTCCTCACCCAGCCCCACGCCCGAACACCGGCCCCAACACCATCTGAGCCGCCCCCACCGACACGACTCGCTCACCCCCGGGGGCGACCCGCACCGGCACGGCCTCCTGGCCCGTCCGCCGGGCCCAGGCCTCCAGCACCACCCCTACTCCCCGTACGAACGCCTCCGGATCCATGGCCACCGTGCGGCCGCCCAGCAGGACGACGTCGATGTCGAGCAGGCCCACCAGGTTCGCCGCACCGGCACCCAGGACCCGGGCCGCCTCCGCCGTGTCGCCGCGCGCGACCGCACCGAGGCACAGCGCCTCGACACAGCCGCGGTCGCCGCAGGTGCAGGGCGGGCCGTCCAGCTGGATCACCTGGTGGCCGAACTCCCCGGCCCCGGTCCTGGCCCCCCGGTGCACGGTCCCGCCGATCACCAGACCGGCGCCCAGCCCCGTACCGAGGTGCAGATAGGCGAAGGAGCCGCCCTCACCCCCGGCGGCCAGGCCCAGCGCCGCCGCGTTGGTGTCCTTGTCGACCACCACCGGCACCCCGAGCCGCTCCGCCAACGCCTCCCGCAACGGAAAGCCGTCCCACTCGGGGAATCCGGTCACCCGGTGCAACACCCCACGGCCGTGATCAAGCGGCCCGGGCAGCGCGACACCGACCCCGAGCAGGGACCCGGGCGGGGCGGGCGGCTTGGAGGCGGACGCCTGAGCCGCCGTGTCCCGGGCGGATCCCGCCCCGGCCGGCCGGACCTCGCCATCCGACTCCCGCACAACCCCCGACCCGGGCACGAACCCGGGCCGATCGAGCGGCACGGAGGCGGAAGCCTGAGCCTCTGTCTCTCGGGCAGACCCCGCCTCAGCCGACCGGGCCTCGCCAACCGCCTCCCGCACAACCCCCGATCCCGGCAGGGACCCGGGCCGATCGAGCGGCATGGAGACGGACGCCTGGGCCGCCCCCTCCCGGGCAGACACCGCCCCAGCCGACCGACTCTCGCCATCCGCCTCCCCCACGCCCCCCGACCCGAGTAGCAACCCGGGCCGGTCGAGCGGCCCGGAGGCCCGCTCCTGAGCCGCCGTCTCCCGCACGCCCCCCACCCCGGGCAGGGACTCCGCCCGCGCAAGCGCCCCGCCGGGCAACACCTCTGCCACCGTCTCCCGAACCGCTTCCGTCACCGCCGTCAGCACGGCCCCCGCCCCTGCCCCGAGGTCCAGCGGGGCCCGCCGCTCCCCCACCACGGTGCCCCGCAGATCCACCAGCACGACCCGTACCTCGTCCCGGTCCAGATGGACCCCGACCGCATGCCCGGCCTCGGGCACCAGCCGCAGCACCGTCCGCGGCTTGCCCCCCGTAGAGGCCCGTCGTCCGGCTTCCGCCGCGAGGCCGTCCTCCCGCAGCCGGGCCGTGATCTTGCTGACCGCCTGCGGGGTGAGCCCGGTCCGCTCGGCGAGTTCGAGCCGGCTGATGCCGTCCGCTCCGGCCGTCCGCAGCAGGTCGAGGACCAGCGCCGCGTTGTGGCTGCGCAACGCGAGAAGGTTCACCCCACCTCCGGTGCCGTGCATGCCACCCACCCCGCCCGTACGGTCGTCCGCCCTGTTCACACCCCCCATTGTCCCCGGCGCTTGCACTTTGGCAACACCGTTGCGAAAGTGGGGCCCATGACTGGCACACCCCTCCGCGTCGGCCTCGTCGGCTACGGCCTCGCCGGCTCCGTCTTCCACGCCCCGCTGATCGCCGCCACCGAGGGCCTCACCCTCGACACGGTGGTCACCTCGAACCCCGAACGGCAGCAGCAGGCCCGTGCCGAGTTCCCGGACGTCCGCTTCGCCGCCACCCCGGACGAGCTGTTCGACCGGGCCGCCGACCTGGACCTGATCGTCATCGCGTCCCCGAACAAGACGCATGTGCCGCTCGCCGCCACCGCCCTCAAGGCCGGCCTGCCGGTCGTGGTCGACAAGCCCGTCGCGGGCACCGCGGCCGAGGCCCGCGAGCTGGCCGCCCTCGCCGAGGAGCGCGGCCTGCTCCTCTCCGTCTTCCAGAACCGCCGCTGGGACAACGACTTCCTCACCCTGCGCAAGCTGCTCGGCGAGGGCGAGCTGGGCGACGTCCGGCGCTTCGAGTCCCGCTTCGAGCGCTGGCGCCCGCAACTGAAGGGCGGCTGGCGCGAGTCCGGCGACCCCGCAGAGATCGGAGGTCTGCTCTACGACCTCGGCAGCCACGTCGTCGACCAGGCCCTGGCCCTCTTCGGCCCGGCGGCCGCCGTCTACGCGGAGTCGGACATCCGCCGCCCGGGCGCCGAGACGGACGACGACACGTTCATCGCGATCACGCACACGAACGGCGTCCGCTCCCACCTCTACGTCTCCGCGACGACCCCTCAACTCGGCCCCCGCTTCCGCGTCCTGGGCTCCACCGCCGGCTACGTCAAGTACGGCCTCGACCCCCAGGAGGCGGCCCTGAGGGACGGCCTGCGCCCCGGCCCCGGCTGGGGCGTCGAGCCCGAGTCGCAGTGGGGCCGCGTGGGCTCCGGCGAGTCCCCCGTGACGGGAGGCGGCCGCCCCGAACCGACCCTCCCCGGCGACTACCCCGCTTACTATGCGGCCGTGGCGAAGGCCCTGCTGGAGGGCGGCCCCAACCCGGTGACCGCCCTGGAGGCGGCCGCCGCCCTGGACGTACTGGAGGCCGCTCGTCGTTCGGCCCGCGAGAAGGTGACGGTGACCCTGTGACGCACAAGAGCTCGCACAACCCTTCGCACCACCAGGAACTCGGCCCCAAGTTCCAGCCGGAGCTCACCCCGAGCCTGGAGGAACTGGAGACGCAGGAACGCCGCCTGGTCTTCCGGCAGTTCAGCCACGACGACGCCTGGGCCCTCGGCTCGCTCCTCGTCGAACTCGCCCGGGAGCGGCAGGCCCCGCTCGCCATCGACATCCACCGGGCCGGCCAGCAGCTCTTCCACGCGGCGCTGCCCGGCTCCAGCCCGGACAACGACGCCTGGATCGCCCGCAAGCGCCGGGTCGTCGAGCGCTACGGCTCCGCCTCCTACCTGGTGGGCGCCCGTTTCCGCGCCAAGGGCACGACGTTCGAGGAGTCCTCGCGCCTCGACCCCGACACCTACGCGGCACACGGCGGCTCGTTCCCGATCACCGTCGAGGGCGTGGGCGTGATCGGCGCGGTGACGGTGTCCGGGCTGCCGCAGCTCCAGGACCACCGTTTCGTGGTGGAGGCGCTGGAGGAGTTCCTGAGCAAGGACCGGTAGCGAGCGAGCCGGATGAGCCGGCCGGAATGAGCGGGAGGTCCCTCTGGTTGGCACCGCCGTACGCATGATCACGCACGGCGCCCACCCGGAGGGACAACAACCGATGACCACCGCCCTGAAGGACACCGTCGGCCGGTACGGCATCTGGAGCGTAGGCCTGCGCTCGGAGGACCCCGACCGGCGCGGTGAACTCGCCGAGGCCGCCGCCGAACTGGAGGAACTCGGCTACGGCGCCGTCTGGCTGGGCGGCAACACCTCCGCCGCGAACGCCGCCCCGCTGATCGAGGCGACCTCCCGGCTCACCGTCGGCACCAGCATCCAGAGCATCTGGCAGCACGAGGCGGACGCCACCGCCGCGAGCTTCGCACAGCTCGAGGCCGCCCACCCGGGCCGTTTCCTGCTCGGCCTCGGCGTCAGCCACGCCAAGCGGGCGGAGCAGTACCGCCGCCCGTACTCGGCCCTCGTCGCCTACCTCGACGGCCTGGACGCCGCCGGGATGCCCGCCGACCGCCGGGTGCTGGCCGCCCTCGGCCCGAAGAGCCTGGAGCTGACCCGCGACCGTTCCGCCGGTGCGATCCCCTACCTGGTCACCGCCGAGCACACCGCCCACGCCCGCGAACTCCTGGGTGAGGGCCCCCTGCTCGCCCCCGAACTGGGCGTGATCCCGGAGACGGACCCGACCCGCGCCCGCGCCCTGGCCCGCGAGTTCCTCGCCCTCTACCTCCCGCTGCCGAACTACACGAACAACTTCCTCCGGCACGGCTTCACCGAGGACGACCTGACGGACGGCGGCAGCGACCGCCTCATCGACGCCCTGTTCGCCTGGGGCGACGACACGGCGATCCGCGCCAAGATCGACACGTTCTTCGAGGCGGGCGCGGACCACGTGGCCCTCCAGGTAGTGGACGACTCCCCGAGGGACGCCCTCCCGAGGAAGGCCTGGCGCGACTTGGCTTCGGTACTGGCCTGAGGGAGGTGCCCCAAGGGGCGCGGGGAACTGCGCGACCAACCACGGACGACCCGCAGCCGAAAGATCGCCGCAGTTCCCCGGCTCACCCAGCGGAGCGTCTACGCGTCCTTGAAGTCCTGCCGCTGCCGCCCAAGCCCCTCGATCTCCAGCTCCACGACATCCCCGGCCCTGAGATACGGCTTCGGCTCAGGCTCCCCCAACGCGACCCCCGCCGGCGTCCCCGTATTGATCACGTCACCCGGGTACAACGTCATGACCTGACTGAGATACCGCACAACCTCCCCCACGGAGAAGATCTGCTCAGCCGTCGTCCCGTCCTGCTTCAACTCCCCGTTGACCCACAGCTCGAGGGACAGATTCTGCGGATCCGGCACCTCGTCCGCCGTCACCAGCCACGGCCCGAGCGGATTGAACGTCTCGCAGTTCTTCCCCTTGTCCCAGGTCCCGCCCCGCTCGAGCTGGAACTCCCGCTCGGACACGTCATGTGCCACCGCGTACCCGGCGACATGCGCGAGCCCTTCCTCCGCGGACCCCAGATACCTGGCCGTACGCCCGATCACGACGGCCAGTTCGACCTCCCAGTCGGTCTTCACGGACCCGCGCGGCACGAGCACCGTGTCGTGCGGCCCGACGACCGTGTCCGGCGCCTTCATGAAGACGACCGGCTCGGCGGGCGGCTCGGCACCCGTCTCGCGCGCGTGGTCGTGGTAGTTCAGCCCGATGCAGACGATCTTGCCGATCCGGCCCAGCGGCGGTCCGATCCGCAGCCCGGTGGCGTCCAGCGCGGGCAGCTCACCGGCGTCCGCGGCGGCCCGGACCCGGCCGAGCGCGGCCTCGTCGGCGAGCAGCGCGCCGTCGATGTCCGCGACGACGCCCGACAGGTCCCGCAGGACCCCCTCGGCGTCGAGCAGCGCGGGCCGCTCCGCCCCCGCCGTACCGACTCGCAGCAGCTTCATGATCACGTCTCCCTCGATCGCGGGCGCCCGACCGATGCGTACGACCCGGATGCGGCGGGGGCAGCCATCGGAGGACTGGTCGATCCTCCAAGCTGGGAGTCCACTCCGCAATACCCAGTTCACGTACTGGACCCCGGTCGCCCGGTCACCGGTACAGCACGGCCCGCTCGACGACACTCCACGTCGTACTGGTCACCACGTACAACGCGGCGGCCAGCGGCACCACGGCCACGGTGACCAGCGTGAAGAAGGACATGAACGGCATGGCCTTGGTCACCGCCGCCAGCCCGGGCAGCTGCTGCCCGTCACCGCCCCCGGCCGGGACGACCGGGTTCGCGGCCATCATCCGCTTGCTCAGGTGGTAGCTGAACGCGGCGACCCCGGCGACGAGCACGAACAGCCCGACGTAGACGAGCCCGGCGCCACTCAGCGCACCGCCCCCGCCGAGCGCGTCGATCCACCGCTCCCCCAGCGGCGCGGCGAACAGCTCATGGCCGAGCAGCTCATTGGCCCGCCCGCCGATCGTGTCGCTGGAGAACAGGTGGTAGAGCAGGAAGAACGCGGGCACCTGGAGCAGCCCGGGCAGGCAGCCGGCCAGCGGTGACACCTTCTCCTCGGCGTGCAGGTCCAGTACGGCCCGCTGGAGCTTCTCGGGGTCCTTCCCGTGCTTCTTCCGCAGCTCGGCGATCTTCGGCTGGAGCGCGGTCCGGGCCTTCTGGCCGCGCGCGGCGGCCCGGGACAGGGGGTGGACGAGGAGTCGTACCAGCGCGGTGAACAGGACGATCGCGGCGGCGGCCGCGGAGGCGCCGAACAGCGGCTGGAGCAGGTCGGCGAGGTGCTCGACCAGGTTGGCGAAGACGGACATGCGTGAGCCCTCCGGGGGTCTCGTCGTGCCGGGAGTTGGTCAGGGCGGCATGACGACCCACGCGGGGTCAGCGAGGTGATGTGCCCCTACGCGAAGGTCGCCCGGAGGGCGTGTCCGGGTGCCCGGGGCCGGGGGCGCCCCTTGGCGTCCGGGTCGCGTTGTGGCAGGAAGGCCGTACGGAGGTCACGGTCGCGGATGGCCGTACGCACACGGGTGCGGGGCACGGCGGGCGCGCAGCGCGAGGCGACGAGGGCGCAGACCGCGAGCGCGGCCGAGGCCGCGGCGGTCGCCGCGAGGGCGACGGTGGCGGTGAGGCTGCCGGTGTCCAGCAGCGCCACGCCCAGGACCAGGCAGAGCAGCACGAGAGCGGGACGCGAATTCGCCCAACCGCGGATCATCGACGGCCCCTCCTCTCGTACGCGCGTGCGCTCGACTACCCGTTCAGCGCACTCCGTTCGTTATACACGATCACCCCCGCCGACCGCGTCCGAGACTTCGTACACGGGTTTGAGAAAGGTTCGTCGCAACTCTCGACAACCCACCCGCCACACCCGATGCTTCTCGATGCCATCGACGGGCCGTCCACGGGCCATCGACGGGCCAACCCGCGACGCCGGGCCGGGGGGACCGGCGCCTGCCCCGAATTCCCCTACGGAGGAGCCGTGATACGACGCAGAACCCTGCTGTCCGCAGCAGGCGGTACGTTCCTCGGCAGCGCCCTGGCGACCGGCACCGCGCACGCGGACGCCACCATCGCCGTCACCCCCTCGACCACGTACGGCACCTGGGAGGGCTGGGGCACCTCCCTCGCCTGGTGGGCCAACGTCTTCGGCGCCCGGGACGACTTCGCGGACCTCTTCTTCACCACCAAGTCGGTGACGTACAACGGCCGCTCCCTGCCCGGCCTGGGCATGAACATCGCCCGCTACAACCTCGGCGCGTGCAGCTCGAACAGCGTCGGCGGCGAGACGATGGTGAAGTCGCCGAACATCCCGGGCTTCAAGCAGATCGAGGGCTTCTGGCAGGACTGGAACAACGAGGACCCCGCCTCCTCGGCCTGGAAGTGGTCGGCGGACGCCAACCAGCGCGCGATGCTGGTGAAGGCGACACAGCGCGGCGCGATCACCGAACTCTTCGCCAACTCCCCGATGTGGTGGATGTGCGCCAACCACAACCCCTCGGGCGCGGCGGCCGGCGGCAACAACCTCCAGACCTGGAACTACCGCCAGCACGCGAGCCACTTGGCGGCGACGGCCCTGTACGCGAAGAACAACTGGGGCGTGAACTTCGCGACGGTCGACCCCTTCAACGAGCCGGCCTCCACCTGGTGGACCGCGACCGGCACCCAGGAGGGCTGCCACATGGACCCCGCGGTCCAGGCGGCCGTACTCCCGTACATGCGCAGCGAGCTGGACAAACGCGGCCTCACAGCCACCCGCATCGCCGCCTCGGACGAGACGAACTACGACACGGCCCGCTCGACCTGGGCATCCTTCAACTCCGCCACCAAAGCCCTGGTCTCCCAGGTCAACGTGCACGGCTACCAGGGCTCGGGCGGCCGCCGCGACCTCCTCTACACGGACGTGGTGACGACGTCCCGCAAGAAGCTGTGGAACTCCGAGACGGGCGACAGCGACGGCACGGGCCTCACCCTGGCCTCGAACCTCTGCTACGACTTCCGCTGGCTGCACCCCACGGCGTGGTGTTACTGGCAGGTGATGGACCCGTCGACGGGCTGGGCGATGATCGCCTACGACGCGAACACCCTCCAGCCGACCACGGTCCAGACCAAGCACTACGTACTGGCCCAGTTCAGCCGCCACATCCGCCCCGGCATGACGATCCTGGACACGGGCGTCAGCTACGCGGTGGCGGCATACGACGCCGCCTCCCGCCGCCTGGTCCTGGTAGCGGTCAACACCTCCACCTCCGCCCAGACCCTCACCTTCGACCTCTCCCGCTTCACCACGGTGACGGGCGGCTCGAACGGCGCCGTCCCCCGCTGGAACACGGTGACGACGGGCGGCGGCGACCTCTACACCCCCCGCTCGGACATCCGCCTGAACGGAAAATCGGTCAGCGTCCCCTTCGCGGCACAGTCGGTCCAGACACTCCACGTGGACGGCGTCACGCTGTAGGCCGGCGGCGGTTCGGGGCGATCTGTAGAGCCCGGATGGCAAGCATGGGGAATCCGCGCAGGCCAGCGGTCTGGCCTGCACATCTCTCACGCTCGTCACCTCCCGGCAGTACGGTGTCCCCCATGCGCCCCGACACGCCTGCCGAAAACGTCGACCACACCGCCGAAGCGGCACGCCTGGAGCGGACCGCCGGCCTGTACCCCGAGGACGCCGAGGCCCTGCTGCTACGGGCCGCGGCCCACCTGGAACTCTCCGGCGACCGCCCCACCGCGTCCGCGCTCTACGACCGTCTGCTGTCCTCCACGGCCGACCTGGACAACCCCCATCTGGTACGGGCGCTCAAGGCCTCGAACCTCTGGGAGTACGGCCACGAGGCCGAGGCCAGGGCGATCATCGAGGGCGTCCGGGCAGCCTCCCCCCAGGACCCGGCCCCCTGGGTCATCGTGGCCGAAGCCCTCGAATCCCACGACGAACTGGAAGCGGCCCACGAGACGTTCACGGAGGCCGTGCACCGCCTCCTGACGGACGTGGCGGAACCCCCGTACGCCACCCACCCCCTCCTCTTCGGCCGCCATCGCGTACGGCGCATGCTGGGCGAGTCCCACGACGAATGGGACGCCCTGGCGGACACGGTCCACTCCCTCCCCATCACCCTGGACGAACTCCACGACCCCAAGCGCGTCTGGTCCCTGGGCTCGGAGAACCCGGCGGAACTGGAAGCCGAGATCCTCCGCCTCCGAGCGGAACTCGGCGCCTACAGAGAGGCCCTCTCCCGCCCCTTCCCGGTGGCGATCCTCCACTGGCCGGCCACGGAACTCACCGAACTCCTCGAGGCGTACCCCTCCCTCTCCTCCGAGTACCCGACCCACGAGTCCCACCTCGCGACCATAGAGTCCGCCCTCCGAGAACTGGCCTCCTCCGGCACCCCCAACCTCGGCATCGTCACCGGCACGGTCCCCTCCTACGAGGCCTTCGCAGCATCGGAACTCTCCTCCCCGGACGACGCGACCCTCCTCCCCCAGTACGCCACGACCCTGGCGGCCCGGGGACGGGCTGTGGCTTGGCCGCCGCAGCAGGGGGCGCCTTGCTGGTGCGGCTCGGACCGGTCCTACGGGGAGTGCCACGGCTCGGACGTATAACCGAGTCCTGCAGCAGATGCACAACCCACTTCCTCCCACCGCGTACAGCGAAGCCTTCGGCCCATGGCTGGGACGCCAACTGCGCCGAGCGGGCATGTCGCAGGCCGACCTGGCTGACCAGGTCGGCACGACCCGCGCCACCGTCTCGGCCTGGATCACAGGTCGCGCAGAACCACACGAAGACACCAGGGCCCGCGTCGCGGACATCCTCGCCACGGCCCAGCCCTCATGACGCGCACGGTCGGCCTCCCAACGCGGCCGACCGGCGCGCTGGTATCTCGACTGCCGGCCGATCGCCGCTAAGCCAACCCGGCGTGCCCCGAACCGTTGATGCGCCTGCACCCCGAGAGCCTGGACACCCGCCGCTGGACGACGAACCGATGGCCCCCGGCCCTCCTGGGCCGCCCGCTCGCTTCTCTCCCGTGCTGGAACGGCCCGGGTCAGGGGTGGCCCGCAGGGCCATCGGCGCCAGCCGACGCGGAACGCAGCGCAGCGGAGTGGAGCGCCCTTGAGGCGGGCCGTGGAAGCACGACACTGGCCAGGAAGCGGGCGGCCCAACAGCAGCGGCAGCCCACCTTTCGGTACAGCCCCGCGAATGTCAGTGATTGCTGTTAGAACAGATCCACATCGTCACGCGTGATCGTGTACGAGAACCACGAGGGATCAGGGGAGCAAGTCGTGGCAGAACATGGGGGCCTGTCCAAGCCGATCGCGGGTGTCTACGAGAAGCTGATCACCCATGGTTTGCATGACGAGCTGGAGCAATTCACGGCCGCAGGGTGGAAGGCAATTGATGCCGAGGTCACGCCAGAGTCCGCGCCCCACGTGCTGGCTCGCCACATCGGTGAAGCTGTCAGTCAGAGGCTGAGCGAGCTTCCGCCCGAGGACCGTGTGGCTGTCGCGAACCGCATCCTCGATTCCCTGGCCACGAGTGCCTCCGACCCCGACGAATCCAAAGCCAGAAGCACGGGCACCATCGCCGAAGGCCCTCGACAGCTCCTTGCTCTCGCTGAGCAGGAGGCTCCAGGCGTCTACGCCCTCCGCCCCCTCACCCCGTTGTCCGAGACGTCGCTCATCACCAACTCTCCGGAAGACCTCAGTCTCGGCTCCGAGCTCAGGGCAGAGCTCGCTACGGCAGACCGCATTGACCTGCTCTGCGCGTTCGTGAAGTGGTACGGCATTCGCGTCCTAGAGGATTCACTGCACGCCGCGAAGGAGCGGGGCGTGCCGATCCGTGTCATTACGACCACCTACATCGGCGCCACCGACCGCCACGCACTCGACCGCCTCGTTCGCGACTTCGGCGCTACGGTCAAGGTCAACTACGAGATCCGATCCACGCGCCTACACGCCAAGGCCTGGCTCTTCAGGCGCCACACGGGCTTCGACACGGCGTACGTCGGCAGCTCCAACCTCTCGAAGGCCGCACTCCTCGATGGCTTGGAGTGGAACGTCCGCCTGTCCTCGATCGCTACCCCGGCGGTGCTGAACAAGTTCGAGGCGACCTTCGACGCGTATTGGAACGACTCCGCGTTCGAGACATACGACCCCGATCACCACACCGAGCGCCTCGACCATGCTCTGGCTCAGGCCAGCGGTAGCACTTCCACCACTGACCTGAAGATCAACCTGTCGGGGCTGGAGGTACGTCCCTTCCCCTATCAACAGGACATGCTGGAGCGCCTACAAGTAGAGCGCGAACTCCGAGGGCGCAATCGCAACCTGTTGGTCGCAGCAACCGGCACCGGCAAGACCGTCATGGCGGCCGTGGACTACCGGAGCCTGGCCAAGAGCTTCGAGAACCGTCGACCAAAGCTACTCTTCGTCGCACATCGCAAGGAGATCCTCAAACAGTCTCTGCGGACGTACCGAGAGGTGTTGGACGATGCCTCATTCGGCGAGCTGCTCTATGGCGGCGAGGACCCGCAAGCATGGGACCACGTGTTTGCCAGCGTCCAGTCACTGAACGTCCAACGGCTAGAAGAACTGGCTTCCGACCACTTCGACATCATCGTGATCGACGAGTTCCACCACGCCACGGCCTCCACCTACCGTCGAGTTATCGATCACTTCAAGCCCAAGGAGCTTCTCGGCCTGACCGCTACCCCTGAGCGGATGGACGGGCTCAATGTGCAGGACGAGTTCTTTGAGGGCCGCATCGCAGCCGAGATGCGGCTCTGGGAGGCCCTGGAGAACGACCTGCTGTGTCCCTTCCACTACTTCGGAATCCCTGATGGCACAGACCTGACGAACCTCACTTGGCAGCGGGGCGCGTACGCGGACCAGGACCTCGGCAACCTCTTCACGGGCAATGAGGCACGTGCCCGGATCGTCGTCAAGCAGATCCGAGACAAGGTCTCCCAGCCCGGAGCCATGCGTGCGCTGGGCTTCTGCGTGGACAAGAAGCACGCCCACTTCATGGCGGACTTCTTCCGAAGGGCAGGCTTTCAAGCAACCGCGCTCACCAGCGACTCACCCGCTGCAGCACGTGCTCAAGCTCTCGCTGATCTACGAGAGGGGAAGCTGCAAGTCATCTTCTCCGTCGATCTCTTCAACGAGGGCCTCGACATCCCAGATGTCGACACCCTTCTGCTCCTGCGCCCCACCAACAGCGCCACGGTCTTCCTCCAGCAGCTCGGCCGTGGGCTACGGCGCACCGAGATGAAGCCCGTGCTCACTGTCCTCGATTTCATCGGGCAGCACCGGGCAGAGTTCCGCTTCGAGGAGCAGTTTCGAGCTCTGACGAACCTCTCCAGGAACCGGCTCCTCGATCACATCGAGCACGACTTCCCGCTCCTTCCTTCGGGATGCCAGATCATCCTGGAAGGCAAGGCCAAGAACCTGGTGCTGGACAACATCCGCACGCAGCTGAGCGCTACCGTCAAGACCTTGGTGAACGAGGTCAAGGCCTATGAGACACCACAGCTAGCGGACTACCTGCGGGAGAGTCGCAGGGAGATCAAGGAGTTGTACAAGAGCGACAACTCCTGGACGACTATCCTGCGCCGAGCCGGCCTGCTCAAAGCTGCTGCTCCTACTGGTGAATCGGCGCTCCTCAAGCGCGTTCACGCTTTCCTGCACGTCGATGACCCTGACCGAGCCAATGCGTACGCCCGTCTCCTCGCCGACGAAGTGCCGCCATACGACGAGCTGGACCCCACGGACCAGGCCTATGCCCGCATGCTCTTCTTCAACTTGTGGGACAACGCTGGTGGTTTCACCAGCTTCCAGCAAGGCCTCGATGCACTCCGCGACCAACCAGCCCTTCGCGACGAGCTCCGCCAGGTCCTGTCATACGTGATCGAGCAGGCGGACCACTTCCCGATCCCCTTGTCGGGCAGCCACAGCCATGTCCCACTCAAGGTCCACTCCTCCTATAACCGCTCTGAGATCCTCGCCGCCCTCGGCGTAGCCCGCTTCGGCGGCCAGATGCCCAGGTCCTTCGCTCAGGGCGTCCAGTGGGTCGAGGATCTCCAGACAGACGCCCTTCTGATCACCCTGGAAAAGAACGAGAAGGACTTCTCCCCCACTGTCCGGTACAGGGACTACGCGCTGAGCCCGACGCTCTTCCACTGGGAGTCCCAGAACTCCACAGCCGGAAGCTCCCCAACGGGACGGCGCTACCAGCATCACGCCGAGCGTGGCAGCCACGTCTTGCTCTTCATGCGTCGCTACAAGAACACGGACATCGGTAAGTCTCAGCCGTGGATGCTTCTCGGGCCTGCCACCTACGACGGCCATACCGGCAGCAAGCCGATGGCGATCACGTGGCGCATGAAGCATGACCTGCCAGCCGACGTCTGGTCGTACGCAGCCATCAACGCAAGCTAGTTGATCATGTTCGATGTCAGAGTGATCAGCTAACGTCAGAGCATGGACTTAGCTTCGATCAAGCCCGGGCTGATGACCACACGCGCAGCGATGAAGGAGCTGTTCGGCGGAGGGACGCAGGGAGGGATCATCCCCTCTGATACGACCCCAAACATCCTCATCTACGTAGACCACGACAGCGGCAAGAAGTACGGCTACGAGGACGGCTGGCTAGAGGAAGAGGACGAACGAGGGCCGGTGTTCGAGTACACCGGCCAGGGCACCCGCGGAGAGCAAACGTTTCTGGGACTGAACGGCTCTCGCAACGCAGCTGTCTTGTGCCACGCAGACAGCGGAAAGTCGCTGCGCGTCTTCATGGCAGCAGGGAAAGTCCCCGATCCAGCATCATCGGCTAAGCAACAACGGTACGTAGGCGAATTCGAGCTGGATGCAGAGCTGCCCTACACCGTGCGTGAAGCACATGACGAGGACGGCGAGCGCCGCCGCATCATCGTCTTCCGCCTACGCCCTAAGGGAGACTCTGAGCGCCTCACTCAGGATGTCATCAGTCGCGCGAAGGAGACCGACACCTACAGGGTTTCCGCCACTGTAGTCGCCAGCAAGATGGTGGAGCCGAAGAAGAGGCGGGCGTCAGAGAGCAGGCGGGCAGCACAACCGAGCCTCATAGCCGATCTCCGCCAATCGGAATTGCGAGAGCAGTACCTCGAGGATCTCACAAAGCGCGAGCATGAAGTGTTCGCGTATCAAATAAAGATCTCGGGTACGACCAAAACCCTCAAGACCGACCTATACGACGCCACTATGCATGAGCTGTATGCAATTAGGGGCGCCAGCAGTCGGGGCGAGGTACGCATGGCCATAGGTCAACTGAAGGACTTGGTACGGCACATCAAGCCGCGCAACCCCAAACTGACCGTGCTGCTTCCGGAGAAGCCGCAGGATGACTTACTGAATCTGCTTCACGCAGAGGGAATCGATCTCGTCTACGACGATGCCGATGGCTACACGAGATGCGCAGCCAAGTAGCAGCCCCTGCAAAACTCTTTGGAGCAATCATGGCAGAGTCACCAGAGCATGTTTTCCTCTCAGACACAGCTCTCCGGATCATGGACAGCGCCTCGAACTCAACACTGTTTGGCTATACAGAAGGCCAGCGCAAGCGCTTTGACTTCTCCTGCGACTTGAAGAAGGACTGGTCAAAGGTAGTTGCAGGCCAAACTCTCTGGAAGCACGACGGGGACGGAATCGACAAGGACCTCAGAACGCTTCTCCACGAGCAGGACATCGCCGCGGCGGTGTACATCGCTCGGCACCAGAGCCGTAGCCGCGCGCGCCTCGCCGAGGTAACACAGGACTACCTCCGCACTATGCCCGAGAGCCTGTCTCGTTTGCGTGTCTTCTGGGTGCCGGCGGACTTCGACGCGGACGACGAAAAGTCCCGCACGACCGTCCACAACCTCTTGAAGGAGGAGATCACCAAGGACCTCCTCCTTCAAGTAGCCCTAGGAGGCGTTACCCCCGCGGATGTGACCCGCTTCGCGTCCTCAAGACGCCCCGGTCTCCCCCTCAGGATCCTGTCGCACGTCAAGAAGCAGGGCTATCGCAACCAACGACATACAGCCAAAGCTCTGGACGTCAGCCTGAACGCGGTCCAGTTCGAAACGGACCGGCTCTTCATCATAGGGTTCCTATCAAGCGACAGCCCGCAAGGGGGCCAGTACAGCGTGACGGATAGCGGAAATGCGATGCTCGATATCTGCTCGCGCCTCCGCGACTACCTCAACGGAAACCTCGGCCACGGAAACAAGAACGAGGATTTCGAGCACATATGCAAGCTGCTGGGCATCGAGTACCCATCGATACCCACGACGGCACCCCTCCTAGTCGGGGACGACGGCCTCGATATTCGGAACCCCACGTCACTACTCCTGCAGCACGTAGCCCAAGCCGACGCAGACGGTTCCGTCGAATGGCCCGAACCCTACTTCGCCATACCTTCGAGCTCTGACATATCCACTTCCCAGTGAGCCTGACTCAATCGACTAGGGCAAACCTTGGATAGTCTTTCCACATGATTCGCGCACTGGTCTTCGACGTAGGTGAGTGCCTCGTGGACGAGACCCGGGAGTACGGCACTTGGGCCGACTGGCTGGGCGTACCGCGGCACACGTTCCATGCGATGTTCGGGGGCGTGATCGCCCAGGGCCGGGACTACCGGGAGACGTTCCAAGCGTTCCGGCCCGGGTTCGATCTCTACGAGGAGCGGGAGAAGCGGGCGGCTGCCGGGCAGCCGGAGAGCTTTGGGGAAGACGATCTGTACGAGGACGTCCGGCCTGCTCTGGGGCAGCTCCGGGCCGACGGGCTGTGGCTCGGCATCGCCGGGAATCAGACCGTACGGGCCGGGGGGATCCTGCGGGAGCTGTTCTCCGACGACGTCGACCTGATCGGTACGTCCGACGACTGGGGGGCCAGCAAGCCCGACCCCGAGTTCTTCAAGCGGGTCGCCGAAGCCGTGCCCTTCGAAGTCGACGGGATTCTGTACGTCGGTGATCGGTGCGACAACGACATCAGGCCGGCGATACAGGCGGGCATGCACACAGCGCTTGTGCGTCGCGGGCCGTGGGCCACCATTCAGTGGGACAGCATCGAGGCCAGGGAGCTGCCGACCTTCCGGGTCGAAGGGCTGCTGGAACTGAGTGACCGGGTGCGCGCGTTCAACGCCTCGGCACGCTGAGTGTCGTAGACCGCACGACTAACGCAGTAGCGGGCCTCCCCGCGAAGACAGGGCATCAAGGCGACCATCCCGGTCCCCGCGTGATGCATCAGGTCGATTGACGCAGAACACCATGCTCGGCCTCGAAGCGCATCTGTGCTCGGTCGAGCATGTCGTCCACGTCCCGGCCGTGGGCTCGGAACCAGTGAAGGAAGTCGGTGATCGCCGCGATCGCCGTGTCCTCCGCCACGGCCGAGGACAGCCTGCGCGTCCCTAGCCCGAGTGGCGTCTGCGCGGCGGCGTAGGAATCGAGGAGGGCCTCGGCCCGCGCCACACCGGGAGTTCTCACGTGGCCGCCGGGCCCGGTCAGCTTGGTGGCCAGCTCACACCACGTGACCTTCCGATCCGGGCCCAGCACCACACCCCAGCGATCGGCAACGGCATCCACCAGTGCCATGCCCCGTCCCTCCTCGGCGTCCGTGCTCGCATCGCGGAGGACAGGCAGCGCGCGGGTATCTGGATCATGCACCTCGATGCGCAAGTGCGTGCCTTTCATGGAGACAGCCAAGGTCGCGGGGGTGCCGGTGCCGACGTGGGTGATCACGTTGGCCACCAGCTCACTCACGCACAGTTGGGCTTCGTCGACAACGTCGTGCAGCCCCCACATGCCCAGTTGCAGCCGCAAGATCCGGCGCAGGGCGGCCACCTCCACGGGTTCGGCTGTGAAGGCGAGCTCCCACGGCTTGCGCGACATACACGCTCCCTGGCTCACGTGGACCCCTCTCGTCGCAGTGAACGCCGTGTCAGCGGCACAGCGTCACGGATGCTCACGTTGAGTTGTGTTGGTGACAAGAGTGCTGGGAACGCATCCCGTCGTGCAATGTGCACGGCGGGATTCCCACTTCCGTGTGATTGGCAAGCACACCCCTTGGCGCAAGACTGAACGCCCGCTATTTGGAAGAAGGTTGGGATGGCCGGTTCGCCGACGGCACGTCGTCGCCGTCTCTCGATCGAGCTGAAGAAGCTCCGCGAGACGAGCACACTCACCTGCGCCCAGGTCGGTGCGGCTCTGGATTGGAGCGGCTCCAAGGTCAACCGGATGGAAACGGGCAGTGGGCGCATCCAGCCGTCGGACATCGACGCCCTGTGTCGCTTCTACGGCACGAGCGACGAACTGCGCGAGTTCCTCAAATCGCTGGCCCGGCAGGCAAAGGTGCGCGGCTGGTGGCAGACCCACGGTGCCGGCGTCCCCGAGTGGTTCAACATCTACATCGGCCTCGAGCAGGACGCTTCCACCTTCCGCCAGTACCAGTGCGAACTCGTACCCGGCCTCATGCAGACCGATGTGTACGCGTCCGAACTCCACAAGACCGGCGCGCACATGTCCGCCGAGGACATCACCAAGGCGGTACGGGTGCGCATGGAACGCCAAACCATGCTGCGACGCCCGGATGCCCCTGACGCCTGGTTCGTCGTGAACGAGGGTGCGTTGCGCCACGTCATCGGGGACCGCGCACTGATGCGAGAGCAGTTGGAACGCGTCCGGGAGGTGGCCGATCTGCCGACCGTGACCTTGCAGGTCCTTCCGTTCGACTCAGGGACTTACCCGGCCACCGGTTCGTTCACCATGCTGGGCTTCCCGGCCCCAGAGGATCCGGACCTCGTGTATCGAGACGGCATCACGGATGCCATGTACTTGGAGGGCGAGCATCATGTCCGTGAGTACACGAAGGCGTTCGACGGTCTACGGGCCGCTGCCTCGAGTCCTCAGCGCTCGAACCTGTTGATCGAGTCGATCTTGAAGGAATACGCAAGGTGAACATAGAAGGATCCAGCGGAAGCAACCGTCCGATGTGGTTCACGTCGTCCTACAGCAACGGTGCCGGAGGCGAGTGCGTCGAGTGCGCGCTCACCGACGAAAGCGCCTTTGTCCGCGACTCAAAGGTTGCGAAGTCGCATGTGGTCGCTGTGGGAAGAGATGCTTGGCGCTCCTTCGTCCAGACTGTGCAGCATGGTGGGGCGACAAGCTGACCTACCCGCGGAAGCCCTCTCTGACCTGGTTGCCCCTGTGCGCCCACTGCTACGGTCACGCGCATGACGCTCTCGGTCTCCACAGGTCGGACTGTTGATCCACGAGTTGGTCCGGGGCAACGTGCCTGATGCCTTCGCCCCTCCGGCAGGAGAGGCGCTGGTGGAGATCCCCGAGGCTGTGCTCAGGGAGGCTGTCCGTGCTCTTGGCTGGTGAGGATTGGCGGAGGACCTTCGACGCCATGGAGCAGGAGGCGTGGCGCCTGGAAACCCTGCCCGTCTACCGGGTCCCACAAGAGGACGAGGCGATCCGCCGGTTCCTGGCAGGTGAGCCGGTCGCACGCGAAGCGACGCAGCCATGGTTCGGTCGGGTCCAGGCGTACGTGGCGAGTGGCCGCGGCGTTGGGCGGGTGCACGTCGTCACTCAGCCCCTCTCGGACTACCTCCGCTTCGAGTTCGAGCACTACCGCCACAACGTCGAGGCCGGGGAGGCTGTCCGCATCCTCGACGTGACCGACCGAACCAACCCTCTTGAGGGTGTTCAGGACTTCTGGATGTTCGACCGCTCCCGAGTCGTGCTCATGAACTACCAGCAGGACGGCACTCAGATCGGCCGGGAAGTGCACGAAGGCGACGCTGAGCCGTTTCGTAAGTACCAGAGCATCGCTATCTCGGACTCGGTGCCCTTTGAGGAGTACGTGCAGGGCCTTGTTCCTTGACCTCGAACAGCTAGGACAATCGAAGCCTGACCTAGCAGAGACGCTCAGGAATCTACGCACTGGACTCTGGTTGGCCAGGAAGTTCTCACAGCCGCCCTGCGCGCCCGCACCGCAGAACCGGTCCGCGCCGATATTCCCAGCCCCCGCAAGATCACCTCCTGGATCACGAGGCCGCGTGACACTCTCACCCCGAGTCAGGAGGAGCGACTGCTTCACGTCCGGCTCGCCTGCCCCGACATCACGCGCGCCTGCGACCTCGCCCGATGCTTCACCGACCTGGTCCGCCACCGGCGTGGCTTGCTGCTGCTGGAGTGGATTCGGCAAGCCGAGCAAGACGCTCCGAAACCGATGTCGAGCTTCGCGGGCTCCCTCCGCCAGGACCTCGACGCCGTCACCGCCGGGACACGTGAACCGTGTGAAAGCGATCAAGAGAGCCATGTACGGCCGAGCCTCATTCGAACTTCTCCGGACCCGGATCCTCACCCACTCATGACCTTCCACTCCGGTCACAGCCACATACCAGTCCGTGGAATCGCTCTGGGCGCACTCAACACCCACGCCGTCGGCGACGCTCAGCCGTTCACCATGATCGGCGAGTCCGGCGGGCCGTCCTTCAGCAAGGACGCCAGCAACTCGGGCAGCTCAGCCGGCCGCACCACATCCGAGGTCGTGACCAGTTCCGCCGCGGTCCACCAGCGGTGCCCTGTGATCGCGGCCTTCTCGATCTCCTCGAAAGCCGAGGTATCGACCTCGAACGCAGGTACCCGGGCCATGTAGTAACGCTGGCGAACCTCGTAGCCGACGCCGCCCCGGATCGCTGTCCACGGACGCCCTCGCCATATCTCCGGACCCAGCGAGACGTTCGTCAGCCCGGTTTCCTCCCGCAACTCCCGCACGGCTGCCTGCTCATGGCTCTCGCCTGGTGCAAGTCCGCCTCCAGGGGTGAACCAGCGGACGGAACCGTCCTCTTTGTTCCTGGCGGAGAACAGCAGCAGCCGATCGGCGTCGTCCAGCAACACCACGCGCGCGCTCGGGCGCGGCACCAGCTTTCCCTCCGGCATCACCACCTCGTCAGGTTAGAACCACGCCCCGCGACCGACCACCGGAAGTGGCGCCCGGGTTGGGCTTTCACGCAACTGCGGTCGGAGCCAGATTCGAATAACCCCATCGGTCGGCAAGGCAGGGTGGGGGCGCAGACAGCCCCGACATGATCGCCCGGACAAGTCCTAGTACTCCAGCAGCGTTTCGCTATCTGGCCTGGTCAGAGGCATCGTCGGGAGTGTACTTGGCTGCTGGCATGTCAGGGGCGATCTTGCCGGA
>NZ_JBHUTX010000068.1:0-33152 GCF_042671245.1 Streptomyces sp. NPDC057099 | reverse complement strand
GGCGAAGGGGTCCAGGGAATTCCCTGGACCCCTTCGCCGTGTTCCGGGACCGGCGTCAGCCGATCGGCAGGCCCTTCGCCGGCAGCGTCTTCGCGGACGGCACGCCACCCTTCGTCAGAGAGTCCGTCGGCAGGCCCCCCTGCGCCGAACCGGCGGCCTCACCGACGAGCTGCCCGGCGGAGCCCGCCGCCTCACCGGCCGCCTTCTGCGCGACGGGCGTGGCCTTCTTGACCGTCTTGCCGCCGAGCTTGCCCGCGGCCGGCACCGCCTTCTTGACGGTCTTGCTGCCGGTGTCACCGGCGGTCTTGCTGACGTCCGTCGCCGCGCCGTCGACGGTGTTGCCGACGTTCGCCCCGTCCAGGGCGGTCAGGCCGCCGAGGTTCGGGTTGGCCGGCAGCTCGGGGGCCGCACTGGCGGAGCCGGCCGCACCGACCCCGGCAGCCGCTCCCGCAGCGACAATGAGCGCGGCACGGGCGATCCGACGGGTCAGGGGGAGGGACATGGTGCTCCTTCGACGGAGAGAACAGTGAGGTTCGTGAAGTGTCCGACCGGCTCCGGGAGTTGATCGACTGGCTGTGGACCGCCCCGGCTCGGACGCAGTGACTACCGCTCGAAGCCCGGGAAGGTTGCGGCGTCGCAACGTAAAGAGTTGGTAATGCGTCGCATTATCAGCTGCGGGCAAACGGGCAAAAAGGTCCCCGCCGGAAAGTCCGCCGAATCCTTCCGGCCCTGTACGCCCAAGGGTTTTCACGGATTACCGGGCAAGGGCGCGAAATCCTGCCCACACCGTCGCGGCTGAGCCGCGCGGGTAACCCCCAGGGGTGAGTTCCCGTACTCCTGCGCGATCCGGGCGCGATCTAGCGCATCGTGACAATACGGACGGCGTCCGCGTCCCGCTCCGCACCCGCGGTGCCCTTCGCCGTCGGGGCGCGCCACTCGCTGGCGGTGTTCCCGGCGACCCACTCGCGCCCGGCGTACGTCACGCGCGCGATGTGCAGCTCGGAGGCGTTGGCCACGGCCCAGTGCGCCAGCTGCCAGCCGCGCTGGTCCAGGCTCCGCCGCGTCGCGGAACTCGTGTCGGCGGTCACCGGCAGCGTCACCGTCCGCCCGCCGGACTCGCCCGTACCGCCCCTCGGGGACGGCGTCGGCGTGGCCGCCGAGGACCCGCCCACCTCGGCACCGACCGGCTGCAGCGCATCGCGCCCGAAGTCCCGCACGAGCGCCGTACGCACCCCGTCCGGGCCCGTCGCCCGGGTCGCGCCCGGGCGGCCCTCGCAGGTCAGCGTGGCCGCGGACTGGCCGGTGAGGGCGGCGGCGAGCAGCGCGGCGTCCGGCTCGTGCTTGGCGTAGGCCTGCGGGAAGCCGCTGCGCTGCACGCGCTGCGCGGCGACGGTGAGCGGCAGCCGTGTGTAGCCGGGCACCTTGACCAGGTGGTCGTAGAACTCACCGGCCGAGTACGTCGGGTCCAGGATCTCCTCCCGGGTGCCCCAGCCCTGCGAGGGCCGCTGCTGGAACAGGCCGAGCGAGTCCCGGTCGCCGTGGCTGATGTTGCGCAGGCTCGACTCCTGCAGCGCGGTCGCCAGCGCGATGGTCACGGCCCGCTCCGGCAGTCCGCGCCCGGTGCCGACGGCGGTGATCGTCGCCGCGTTCACGGCCTGCTCGGGCGAGAACGCGTACGACGCCCCGTCGCCCTTGCCCGAGACGACCTTGCAGCCCGGTTCGCCCGTGCCTCCGGTGATGTACTGCACGACGAGGTAACCGGCGACCGCGAGGAGGGTCACGAAGGCGGATCCGCATCGGAAGAGGCGGCCACGACGCTTGGGGGAGGACGGCTCTGGCACGCGGTACAAGGTACTGGAGAGTATGGATTCCCATGTGCCCGGTGGGGAGAGAGGGCACAGGGTCTGGCGCGTTAGGGTCGACGGCATGGCCGACACCTCGCTTGACCTCACGCTGGACGCCGCGGAGCTCACCGCCCGGCTCGTCGACTTCCGCTCCGAGAGCGGCACCGAGAAGCCCCTCGCGGACGCGATCGAGACCGCGCTGCGCGCGCTGCCCCATCTGACGGTCGACCGGTACGGCAACAACGTCGTGGCCCGTACGAACCTGGGCCGCCCGGAGCGGGTGATCCTGGCCGGCCACATCGACACCGTCCCGATCGCGGACAACGTCCCCTCCCGGCTCGACGAGGACGGCGTGCTGTGGGGCTGCGGCACCTGCGACATGAAGGCGGGCGTCGCGGTACAGCTGCGCATCGCGGCGACGGTCCCGACTCCCAACCGCGACCTGACCTTCGTCTTCTACGACAACGAGGAGGTCGCCGCGGAGCTGAACGGCCTCAAGCATGTCGCCGAGACGCACCCCGAGTGGCTGGAGGGCGACTTCGCGGTCCTCCTGGAGCCCTCGGACGGCCAGGTCGAGGGCGGCTGCCAGGGCACCCTGCGGGTGCTGCTGAAGACCACGGGCGAGCGGGCCCACTCGGCGCGCGGCTGGATGGGCTCCAACGCGATCCACGCGGCCGCCCCGATCCTCGCCCGCCTGGCCTCCTACGAGCCCCGTTGGCCGGTCATCGACGGCCTGGAGTACCGCGAGGGCCTGAACGCGGTGGGCATCGGCGGGGGAGTGGCCGGCAACGTGATCCCCGACGAGTGCGTCGTCACCGTCAATTTCCGGTACGCGCCCGACCGTACGCCCGAGGAGGCCATCGCCCACGTCCGGGAGGTCTTCGCGGACTGCGGCGTGGCGGAGTTCGAGGTCGTCGACCACAGCGGCGCGGCGATGCCGGGCCTGTCCCACCCGGCGGCGAAGGCGTTCATCGAGGCGGTGGGCGGCACCCCGATGCCGAAGTACGGCTGGACGGACGTCTCCCGCTTCTCGGCGCTCGGCGTCCCGGCGGTCAACTACGGCCCGGGCAACCCCCACTTGGCCCACAAGCGGGACGAGCGCGTGGAGACCGTCAAGATCCTCGCGGGCGAGGAGCGCCTGCGGAGCTGGCTGACGGCCTGATCCCGTCCGGGGCGCCCTCGTGTTTACGGCGCTTCATCGCGGACATGCTCACGTCCCTCGTTCGTAACCCGCGTAGATCTACGCTGAGGTGGAACGACAGGCACGACGGAGGGAGCGCACATGGCGACCGGCAACCCCGAGGGGAAGAAGCAGCCGCCGGAGGAGAAGCGCCTGGGCCCGGTCCTCCAGCGGCGGGACCAGGTGCAGGCCAGCACCACCGACCAGCGACTGCTGGACGAGCGGGCCCCCTCCGACTGGGTGCACACCGACCCCTGGCGCGTGCTGCGCATCCAGTCGGAGTTCATCGAGGGCTTCGGCACGCTCGCCGAACTCCCGCCCGCGATCAGCGTGTTCGGCTCGGCCCGGACGTCGGCGGAGTCACCCGAGTACGACGCGGGCGTCCGGCTGGGCCGGGGCCTGGTGGAGGCGGGCTTCGCGGTCATCACGGGCGGCGGCCCGGGCGCGATGGAGGCGGCCAACAAGGGCGCCCTGGAGGCCAAGGGCATCTCGGTCGGCCTGGGCATCGAACTGCCCTTCGAGCAGGGGCTGAACCCGTACGTCGACATCGGCCTCAACTTCCGCTACTTCTTCGTCCGGAAGATGATGTTCGTCAAGTACGCCCAGGGCTTCGTGGTCCTGCCCGGCGGCCTGGGCACCCTCGACGAACTCTTCGAGGCCCTCACCCTCGTCCAGACCCAGAAGGTCACCCGCTTCCCGATCGTCCTCTTCGGCAGCGAGTACTGGGGCGGCCTGGTCGACTGGCTCCGCGGCACGGTCATCGCCCAGGGCAAGGCAGCGGACAAGGACCTCCTCCTGTTCCACGTCACGGACGATGTGGACGAGGCGGTGGCCCTGGTGTCGAAGGAAGCGGGCCGCTAGCCGGACGGCTCAGGCCAGCCCACGCCGGGCAACGGCAGGCTCCCGATGCCCGGCGATGGACGCCACCATGTCCAGCACCTGCCGCGTCTCGGCGACCTCGTGCACCCGGTACACCTGCGCCCCCAGCCACGCGGACACGGCAGTCGTCGCCAGCGTCCCCACGACCCGCTCCTTGACGGGCCGGTCCAGCGTCTCTCCCACGAAGTCCTTGTTGGACAGCGACACCAGCACCGGCCACCCCGTGGCGACCATCTCGCCCAGCCGCCGGGTCGCCTCCAGACTGTGCCGCGTGTTCTTCCCGAAGTCGTGCCCGGGATCGATCAGCACCGACTCCCTCGGCACCCCCAGCGCCACCGCCCGCTCCGCCAGCCCGACGGTCACGTCCAGAATGTCGGCCACGACATCGTCGTACTGGATCCGATGCGGCCGCGTCCGCGGCTCCGCACGGCCCGCGTGCGTGCACACCAGCCCCACCCCGTACCGCGCGGCGACCTCGGCGAGCCCCGGATCGACACCGCCCCACGCGTCGTTCAGCAGATCGGCCCCGGCCTCGCACACGGCCTGGCCGACCTCGGCCCGCCAGGTGTCCACGCTGATGATCACGTCCGGGAACCGCCGCCGCACCTCGGCCACGAAGCCGACCGTCCGCCGGGCCTCCTCCTCGGCCGTGACCTCCTCGCCCGGCCCGGCCTTGACCCCGCCGATGTCGATGATCGCGGCTCCCTCGGCCACCGCCTGCTCCACGCGCGCGAGCGCAGGCTCGTCGAGGAAGGTCGCGCCCCGGTCGTAGAAGGAGTCCGGAGTCCGGTTCACGATCGCCATGATCACCGGCTCACGCGGCTCGAATTCCCGACTGCCCAGCCTGAGCATCTCCTGTGACCTTTCCTGGTACGTCCCCGTCTTCCGCCGCCTGCGACCCTAACTGTCAGACTCGCATGGCACGATCGGAGCCTGACAGCATCCGTCTCTTGAAGACTCCGAGACACCTGACCGTGGGGGCCCCGCGATGGTTATGTTCTTGTTCCTGGTCGTCGCGCTGGTCGTCGTGGTCGGCGCGGTGACCCTGGCCGTGCTGGGCGGCGGCGAGAACGGCCCGCTGCCCGAGGCCGCCCCCGAGCAGCTGCGGGACCCGCTGCCCCCGGACCGCCCGGTCGACCGCGCGGACGTGGAGGGCCTCCGCTTCCCGCTCGCCGTCCGCGGCTACCGCATGGGAGACGTGGACGACGCCCTCAGCCGCCTCGGCGCCGAGCTCGCCGAGCGCGACTCCCGCATCGCGGACCTGGAATCGGCCCTGGCGGGCGCCCGGGCCGCGGCCCCTCACGGCCCGGTGTCCCCGCAGCACCACGCGTCCGCGGAGAACCACGTGTCCATGGACAAGCCCGGTCCGCGACAGGAGGACCGGCCGTGAGCGACGGCGCCGCCCTCCCCGGCCCGGACGGCGCGCTGCGCTGCCCTTGGGCCCTGTCCGCCCCGGAGTACGTGACGTACCACGACGAGGAGTGGGGCCGCCCGGTCCACGGCGACGACGCCCTCTACGAACGCCTCAGCCTGGAGGCCTTCCAGTCCGGCCTGTCCTGGATCACGATCCTGCGCCGCCGCCCCGGCTTCCGTGCCGCCTTCGCCGACTTCAAGATCGCCTCGGTGGCCGCCTTCACCGACGAGGACCGTGAGCGGCTGCTGGCCGACGCCGGCATCATCCGCAACCGCGCCAAGATCGACGCGACGCTCGCCAACGCGCGCGTGCTGACCGAGTGGGCTCCGGGCGACCTGGACGAGCTGATCTGGTCCCACGCCCCCGAGCCGCGCACCCGCCCGGTCCCGAAGGCGCTCTCCGACGTCCCGGCGGTCACCCCCGAGTCGACGGCCCTGGCCAAGGCGCTGAAGAAGCGGGGGCTGCGTTTCATCGGCCCGACGACGGCGTATGCGCTGATGCAGGCCTGCGGACTGGTCGACGACCACCTGCGGGCCTGCGTCGCGCGTCGTGCCTGAGACGCCGTATCCGCAGGTCAGCGGCCCAGGTACTTCGGCTTCTCCTTGTTGACGAAGGCCTGCACCGCGATCGCGTGGTCCTCGGAGGACCCCGCCCGCGTCTGCAGCTCGTCCTCCTTCTCCAGGGTCTCCTCCAGGGAGTGCGTCAGCCCGTAGGCCACCGCCTCCTTGAGGGCCGCGAACGCCACCGTCGGACCCTCGGCCAGCGCCCGTGCCACCTTCTCGGCCTCCGCGCGCAGCTCGCCGGCGGGCACCAGGCGGTTGGCGATGCCGAGCTCGTACGCCTCCTGCGCGCTGATGCTCCTCGGGAAGAACAGCAGGTCGGCCGCCCGGCCGGGGCCGATCACCCGTGGCAGCGTCCACGAGATCCCCGAGTCGGCGGTCAGCGCCACCCCGGCGAACGAGGTGTTGAACGCGGCCGTGTCCGCGACGATCCGGTAGTCCGCCGCCAGGGCGAAGCCGAAGCCCGCCCCGGCCGCCACGCCGTTCACGGCGGCGACGACCGGCTTCGCCGCCTCGGCCAAGGCGCGCACGATCGGGTTGTAGTGCTCCCGCACCGTGTTCATGGTCTGCCGCGAACCGGTCTCCCGGTCCTGGACCAGCAGCCCGATGTGCTCCTTGAGGTCCTGCCCGACGCAGAACGCCCGGTCACCGGCGGCGGTCAGCAGCACCGCCCGCACGGCGGCGTCGTCCGCCGCGGACCGGACCGCCTCCCGCAGGGCGACCTTGGCCTCCACGTTCAGCGCGTTCATCGCCTCGGGGCGGTTCAGCGTGATCGTCGCGAGCCCGTCGCTCACCTCGTAGAGCACGGTGTCGGCCATGGCGTATCCCCTCCGTGTCGCCGCTTGGGGACCTACCGGCCGGTAGGTCCCGCGTCTGCAGGACAGCATGACGGAGATCGCCGACCGTTGACCGCACCGGACGTGTGACCTGCGTCAAAGAATTCTCACCCGTTTTCGTTCGGCGGATGTGTGTGCGGTGGCGGAGTATCGCAGCCACTTCGCCGAATTGAGTGGTTTTGCTCGCGTGCGTTGCCCAAGCGATGCCAACTGATGTTGGTCATCGGGTCCTGAGATGCGGGATAATGGCTTGGAAGCAATGTGTTCGATGCCGGTGTCGCGTGTCCTGCTCAGGGCCGCACGTGTGCCCTTCTCGGGGCCGACGGCTTTGACGATGAGCTGGGTTTCAGGAAGGGGAACGAGCATGGCGGCCATGAAGCCGCGGACGGGCGATGGCCCGCTCGAGGTGACCAAGGAGGGGCGGGGCATCGTCATGCGCGTTCCGCTCGAAGGCGGCGGTCGGCTCGTCGTCGAGCTGACCCCGGACGAGGCCGACGCGCTGGGCGATGCCCTCAAGAAGGTCGTCGGCTGAGGCGCAAGCGACCATACCCTTTCAGCTGCCCCGGCATCACGTGTGGTGCCGGGGCGGTTGTTTTCTCATCAACTTCCGCCTGCCCCGGCTGCCGCTTCGCTAACGTGCGATCCGGCTAGCGTTTCACCGCGCACAGCAGTCCGTCGCCCACCGGCAGCAGGGACGGCACCAGCTCCGGGCTCTCGCGCACGGTGCGCAGCAGCTCCCGCAGGCGCAGCACCTCAGTGGGCTGCGGCCCGGAGTCCACCGTCCGGCCGTTCGCGAAGGCGCCCTCGAAGACGACGAGCCCACCGGGGCGCAGCAGCCGCAACGATTCAGCGAGGTAGTCCATGACCTCGAGCCGGTCACCGTCGCAGAACACGAGGTCGTAGCCGGAGTCCGCGAGGCGGGGCAGCACGTCCAGGGCGCGGCCCGGGATGAAGCGGGCCCGGTTGCTGGCGAAGCCGGAGGCGCGGAAGGCCTGGCGGGCGAACTGCTGGTGCTCCGGCTCGGGATCCACGGTCGTGAGCACCCCGTCGGGCCGCATACCGTGCAGGAGATGGATCCCGGAGACACCGCAGCCGGTGCCGATCTCCGCGACGGCCTTCGCGTCGACGGAGGCGGCCAGCAGTCCCAGCGCGGAGCCCGTGCCGGGCGTCACCGAGCGCAGCCCCGCGTCACGGGCCCGGTCACGGGCCCAGCGCAGCGCGTCGTCCTCGGCGACATAGGCGTCGGCGAACGCCCAGCTCGTCTGCCGGTTGCCGGTAATGACCCTCTCCTGTCCCCGTGAATGCCTGGGCGTGACTGTATCCGTTGGGTGCGGGAACCCGCAGATGGGACCGGTCGTTTAAAGGGATGAGCGAGCGGCGCGGGCCGGGACGGGGAGCAGGCAGTGGACGAGGACGCCGAGCAAGTGTCGTCGCAGCAGTACGAGGCGTATCAGCCCAGATCAAATTCTCGTAAAACCGCTTATCCGGTCCTAACGGGCGAGGTGGCTATGGTAGGGGCTCCACTGGACACCACCAGAGCTGACAGGGGAGGTGCGGCTGCGCCTGCGGATCGCGGAGGAGTGTTCCGGCGCTTCCTCGGATCAGCGGGCAGGCCGACATCCGTGAACGACACTGCTGACCACAGCCACGCCGCTGACTTCGCCCAGACCGCGACCTTCTCCACCGACGCGGACGGGCAGGCGTGGACTCCGCCCACCTGGGAGGAGATCGTCAGCACGCACAGCGGCCGGGTCTACCGGCTCGCCTACCGCCTCACCGGCAACCAGCACGACGCCGAGGACCTCACGCAGGAGGTCTTCGTCCGTGTCTTCCGCTCCCTGTCGACCTACACGCCGGGCACCTTCGAGGGCTGGCTGCACCGCATCACCACGAACCTGTTCCTGGACATGGTCCGCCGCAAGCAGCGCATCCGCTTCGACGCGCTCGGCGAGGACGCGGCCGAGCGGCTGCCCAGCAAGGAGCCCACGCCGCAGCAGGTCTTCAACGACGCGCACTTCGACGCGGACGTCCAGCAGGCCCTCGACACCCTGGCCCCCGAGTTCCGCGCCGCCGTCGTCCTGTGCGACATCGAAGGACTGTCGTACGAGGAGATCGCCGCGACCCTCGGCGTCAAGCTCGGCACGGTCCGCTCGCGGATCCACCGTGGTCGCTCCCAGCTGCGCAAGGCCCTCGCGCACCGCTCCCCGGAGGCGCGTGCCGAGCGCCGCTCCTTCGTGCCCCGTGTTCCCGCACTGGGAGGAGGGGGCGCGAGCGCGTGAGCGGATCACGTCCTGAGTCCTCCGAGGGACACCTCGCAGAGCAGCACCTGGGAGACCGACTCTCCGCCCTGGTGGACGGAGAACTCGGTCATGACGCGCGTGAGCGCGTACTGGCGCATGTGGCCACCTGCCCGAAGTGCAAGGCGGAGGTGGACGCGCAGCGCCGGCTGAAGAACGTGTTCGCGGAAGCGGCCCCACCGCCTCCCTCGGAGAGTTTCCTGGCCCGCCTGCAGGGACTACCCGCGGGGGGCGACCCGGACGGTGACGGTATGCCCCCGGGTGGCGGAGGGCTGCCCGGCGGACTGTCCGGACGGTTCGGCTCGTCCGGGGCCTTCGGCGCGAAGCGCGGCGAGCGGTTCGAGTTCGGGTACGCCCCGTCCCGGCCGCACATCCCCGTGCTGCCGTCCGACGACCGAGGCATTCCTTCGGGCAGCCGGGGTTTCCGTATCCACGACGTCGGCCGGCACGAGACCGACAGGTCCTCCTCGCGGCTGCGGTTCGCGTTCGCGGCCGCCGGGGCCGTGTCCCTGGCCGCGATCGCCCTGGGCGGCGTCACCACCGGCACCCCTGGCGACACGGAAGCCCGCGGCGGCTCCGGCTCGGGAAGCAATGTGACGCCGATGCGTACGCAGGGGTCGGGCGCGACGACGTCGCCGGAATCCCAGCGGCGCCGGGGTGCGGCGCCGCTGCTCGGACAGGCGCACGGCCAGAGCATGGTCGGCCGGACCCCTGCCGCCCCGACCGAGGTGTCCGCACCGCTGCTGCCCGGGCTGCCGCCCGCCGCGCGGCACCACGCCGTGCACGCGCTGACCGCCCCGGTGGTGGCCGGTGCCGTGGCCATGTCCCCGTGGATACATCCGTTCGGGGTGGCCGCGCCGGCCGCCCTGACTTCGTGGTCCGCGATCCCCGAGAGCGCGGCGCCCCTGCTCGCCGTGCCCCTTCCGGACCCGGCCTCGTCCCCCTCTCCTCCCGCCTCCTCACGGACGGCCCGCTGACCGGCCTCTGCGCACCGGGCGGCGAACCTGATTGAATCCGGGGGTTGTCGCCCGCCGCCGAGCTGTGGCCGGGCGCCGATTCGACGAACCGCGGCCACCGCGTCGAGCCGTGCCGCGGCTGTGGGGAGAGCATGAACGAGGGGAAGCCCACGAAGGCGAAGTGGTGGAGCCGTCCACGGCCGCAGGACGCTCCGGGGGAGCCGGAGGGGCAGGGGGCGGCCCCGGTGGACTCCGCCGACACCGACGGCGACTTCGAGCTGGCGCGGCCCGCCGTGCGGCGGGACGATCCACCGGGGGCCGCGGGCGACTACGAGTTGAGGCGCCCCGAGGAGCCCGCTGAAGCCGCCGTGGAGCCCGCCGTAGCGGTCAGTGGTACGCCCAGGCCGCTGCACGATCCCGACCCGTACAGCACCCCGCCCTACGGCGAACCGGGCCCCTGGGCGCCCGCGCCGCCCGTCCAGCATCCGGCGGCTACGCCGACGCACGGCACGGCGATACCGAGCCAGTCGTCCATACCGGGCGCACCCGTCCCGCCGGCGGCCGTCGCACCGGCGGCGTCGGCCACCACTCCCGGCACCCCGGCACCGTCACCTGCCGCCCCCGCACCTGTGGCACCGGCTCCTGCACCTGAGGCCCCTGCCCCCGCTCCCGACCCCTGGCAGCGTTACGACCCCTGGGCGGCTCCCGCGGCCCCCGGGCCTCTCCAGCAGAACGGGGCCGGTGTGCCCAGCACGGAGCAGCGGCGCAAGCGGGGCAGGAAGGCGCTGGTGAGCGGTGCCGTGCTGCTGGCCGTCGTGTCCGGAGGGATCGGCGGCGCCGTAGGGACGCATCTGGAGCGGAACGGGGGCGTCGGGTCCGTCGAGCTGCCGCAGGCCGGGAAGGAGTCCGCGGGCCGGGACGCCGACAGCGTGGCCGGGATCGCCCAACGGACCCTGCCCAGCGTGGTCACCCTGCATGTGAGCGGCGGCGGAGAACAGGGCACCGGCACCGGCTTCGTGCTCGACGACCGCGGCCACATCCTCACCAACAACCACGTCGTGCGGCCCGCCGGGTCCGCCGGCGAGATCACCGTGACCTTCAACAGCGGGGAGACCGCCCAGGCCGAGCTGGTCGGCCGGGACAGCGGCTACGACCTCGCCGTCGTGAAGGTGAAGGGCGTACGCGGTCTCACCCCGCTGCCCCTCGGCAACTCGGACAACATGCAGGTCGGCGATCCGGTCGTGGCCATCGGCGCGCCCTTCGACCTGGCCGGCACCGTCACCTCCGGCATCATCAGCGCCAAGCAGCGGCCCATCACGGCGGGCGGCGAGAAGGGCGACGGCAGCGACGTGTCGTACGTCGACGCGCTCCAGACCGACGCGCCCATCAACCCCGGCAACTCCGGAGGGCCCCTGCTCGACTCCCGGGGCCGGGTCATCGGGATCAACTCGGCCATCCGCTCGGCGGACAGCGGCTCCGAACTGGAGGGCGGCCAGTCCGGCTCCATAGGCCTCGGCTTCGCGATACCGATCAACCAGGGCAAACGCGTGGCCGAGGAGCTGATCAACACCGGGAAGGCGACCCACCCGGTGATCGGCATCACCCTGGACATGGACTACACGGGCGACGGCGCCCGTGTCGCCGCCGAGGGCAGCGAGGGCGGAGACCCGGTCACCGCGGGCGGCCCGGGTGCCAAGGCCGGGATCAAGGCGGGCGACGTCATCACCACGGTCGACGGACAGCGGGTCCACTCCGGCGAGGAACTGATCGTCAAGACCCGGGCCCACCGCCCCGGCGACCGGCTGGAGCTGACGCTGGAGCGCGGCGGCAAGGAACGGACGGTCGCACTCGTCCTCGGCTCCTCCGGCGGCAGCTGAGACGTGATGTCCGGGACGTACAGGACCCAACAAGGCAAACAATTCGGAAAGCGCTCCCACTCCCCGCACTCGGAGGTCTCGGGACAGTACCGGTCGGACAGGATCGCCGGGTACCGTGGATCCGGCCCGGACCACGGCAAGACCCGCACCGACCACCGAGGGCCGACCACCGAGGGCCGAGGACATCGCAAGGAGCTTCAGGTGTTCAATGACATAGGACCACTCGAGCTGGTGACGCTCATCGTCCTCGCCGTGCTCGTCTTCGGTCCGGACAAGCTCCCCAAGGTCATCCAGGACGTGACCCGCACGATCCGGAAGATCCGCGAGTTCTCGGAGAGCGCCAAGCACGACATCCGTGAGGAACTCGGCCCGGAGTTCAAGGACTTCGAGTTCGAGGACCTCAACCCCAAGGCGTTCATCCGCAAGCAGCTGGACAACGAGGACCTCGGGCTCAAGGAGATCCGCAACGGCTTCGACCTGAAGAAGGAGATGGCCGAGGTCACCGACGCCGTCCACAGCCGTGACTCCGACTCGTCGTCCTCCGGCGCCGCCGGTGCCGCAGGTGCCGCAGGTTCGTCGGGGGGCCGTATCGACATGACGAAGAAGCCCGAGACGCCCGACCGGGACGACCGCCCGCCCTTCGACGCGGACGCCACCTGAGCGACGCGCGTGACGCGTTTCATACTCCGGTCGGGCTGTGTACGGCCTGAACCGGGCCCCCGTGCGGCCCACGCGCCGGGCGCTTTCCCTGCTGCTCGCAGCGGTGTGGCTATGCTGCCGAGTTGTTGTGCGGACCGGAAGAGTACGCCCGAAGGGGGGCGGGCCGTTCCGGTCCGACTAGAGCGAGGAGGCGTCCGGGCACATGGAGACGACGAGTCCAGGAGTCGCGCAGGCGCCGGCCGCGGAGGACGGACAACAGGTCCCCTCCGCCCGGCGAAACGTCGACGGTTACCTGCGCGCGCCCTTCCCGTGGTACGGCCTCGACGAGGCCTTCACGGGACCGCGCTGGCTGATGCAGGTCGGTACGACGGCCGACGGGGCCGTCGAACACGGGTCGATCGGGCACGGAGACGAACCCAGGGTCCGCAACGAGTTCGTCGCCGGGGGTGATCAGGAGGCCAAGGAGAAGTTCGCGGTCGTGGTCACCGTCGCGGCGCATCCCTCACGGCGCAGCGCGGACGGTACGGGGCTGCTGGAGGCCACGTCGGTGTCCTCCGCGGCGTGGCTCGCGGGTGTGGGGCTGCTGTCCTCCACATGGCCCGGGCAGATGGACCACTCCCTGCGGGACGACTGGCTGGAGCAGCAGACGGAGACGGCGTGGGTGCTGGCGGACGACCTCGACGGGGCCGACTGGTCGACGTTGTCGTTGCCGGTTGACGGTGTGCCGACGACGTTCCACTACCGGGAGTCGGAGTTCGGGTGGGTGCTGGCCGGGTCGACCTCGGCGGGTGTCCATGTCGGGGCGTACGGCAGGGGTATGAGTGCGTACGGCTTGGGGTTCGCCGTGGTGAAGGACATCGCCGATTACGCGTGATCAAAGGGGCGCCGGGTGTTTCGGCGCCCCCTCGCCGTAGGGCCGCAGGTCTTGTGGCGGCTGCGGGCTGTGAAAAGCAGGGCGTCCTAGAACTTGTTCTTCGGGGTGATCCCGAGGGCGAGGCCCGACAGGCCCCTCTGGCGGCCTCCCAGCTTGCCCGCGATGGCCCGCAGTGCGGAGCCCGCCGGGGAGTCCGGGTCCGTCAGGACGACCGGCCTGCCGTCGTCGCCGCCCTCGCGGAGGCGGACGTCGATGGGGATGTTGCCGAGGACCGGGACGGTGGCGCCGGTCGTGCGGGTCAGGCCGTCGGCCACCACCTGGCCGCCGCCCGTGCCGAAGACGTCGACCATCTCGTCGCAGTGCGGGCAGGGCAGGCCGGACATGTTCTCGACCACGCCGACGATCTTCTGGTGGGTCTGCACGGCGATGGAGCCCGCGCGCTCGGCGACCTCGGCCGCCGCCTGCTGCGGGGTCGTGACGACCAGGATCTCGGCGTTCGGGACCAGCTGGGCGACGGAGATGGCGATGTCGCCGGTGCCGGGCGGCAGGTCCAGCAGGAGGACGTCCAGGTCGCCCCAGTAGACGTCCGCGAGGAACTGCTGCAGGGCGCGGTGGAGCATCGGGCCGCGCCAGACGACCGGGGCGTTGCCCGGGGTGAACATGCCGATGGAGATGACCTTCACGCCGTTCGCCGACGGCGGCATGATCATGTTCTCGACCTGGGTGGGACGGCCGTCGGCACCGAGCATGCGCGGCACGGAGTGGCCGTAGATGTCGGCGTCCACGACACCGACCTTGAGGCCGTCGGCCGCCATGGCCGCCGCCAGGTTCACCGTCACCGAGGACTTGCCCACGCCGCCCTTGCCGGAGGCGACCGCGTAGACGCGGGTGAGGCTGCCGGGCTTGGCGAAGGGCACCTCGCGCTCGGTCTGGCCGCCGCGCAGGGCGTTCGCCAGCTCCTTGCGCTGCTCGTCGCTCATCACGTCGAGCGTGACGTCGACGCGGGTGACGCCCTCGACGCCGGAGACCGCGTCGGTCACGCGCTGCGTGATCGTCTCCCGCATCGGACAGCCCGAGACCGTGAGGTACACGGTGACCGCGACCGCCCCGTCCGCGCCGATCTCGACCGACTTGACCATCCCGAGTTCGGTGATGGGCTTGTGGATCTCGGGGTCGTTCACCGTCGCCAGTGCCTCGCGCACCGCGTCTTCCATAGCCATAGGACGATGGTACGGCGCTGTACCGGTGCGTAGGAAAGCCTGTCAGCGGTCGTCTGCGTCACGTCCCCGTGGCCGTTCCGCCGGGAATACGACGGGGTCGTGACGGTGGCCGTTCTGCCGTTCCTCCACCTCCTTGACCATGTCCTGGAGCTCCGAGCGGATCCAGTCGCGGGTGGCGACCTCGCCCAGGCCGATCCGCAGGGCGGCGATCTCGCGGGTCAGGTACTCGGTGTCCGCGATCGACCGCTCGTTCTGCTTGCGGTCCTGCTCCAGGTTGACCCGGTCGCGGTCGTCCTGCCGGTTCTGCGCGAGCAGGATCAGCGGAGCGGCGTAGGAGGCCTGGAGCGACAGCATCAGGGTCAGGAAGATGAACGGGTACTCGTCGAAGCGCAGGTCGCGCGGGGCGAGGCTGTTCCAGGCCACCCACAGGACGATGGCGGCCGTCATCCAGACGAGGAACCGCCCCGTGCCGAGGAAACGCGCGATGCGTTCCGACATCCGCCCGAAGGCCTCGGGGTCGTACTCGGGCAGGAACCGGTGCTTGGGCACACCGGGCTGGTCGAGCCGGGTCGCGCGCGGCCGGCTCGCGGCCGTGGCGCCGGCCGGCGTGCGCTCGCGCAGGGTCTCGCGCTCAGGAACCATCGGTCGGCACCTCCTCGTCCAGATGGAACTCCGTCTCCCGCCAGTCCTCGGGCAGCATGTGGTCGAGGACGTCGTCCACGGTCACCGCGCCCAGCAGCGCCCCCGCCTCGTCGACCACGGGCGCCGCGACCATGTCGTACGTGGCGAAGAACCCGGCGATGGCCGGCAGGTCCGCCTCGGGGTCGAGCGGTTGCAGGTCGCTGTCCAGGATCGAGCTGACCAGCGAGGGCGGTGGCTCGCGCAGCAGGCGCTGGAAGTGGACCGTGCCCAGATACTTGCCGGTCGGCGTCTCGTCCGGTGGCCGGCAGACGTAGACCTGGGCGGCCAGGGCGGGGGAGAGGTCGGGTTCGCGGATGCGGGCGAGGGCGTCGGCGACGGAGGCGTCCGGGCGCAGCACGATCGGCTCGGTGGTCATCAGACCGCCCGCCGTGCGCTCCTCGTACGACATCAGGCGCCGCATGTCGGCCGCGTCGCCGGGCTGCATCAGGCTCAGCAGCCGCTCCTGCTCGTCCGTCGGCAGCTCGCCCAGCAGGTCGGCCGCGTCGTCCGGGTCCATGGCCTCCAGGACGTCGGCGGCGCGCTCCTCCTTCAGCTTGCCGAGGATCTCGATCTGGTCGTCCTCCGGCAGCTCCTCCAGCACGTCGGCCAGCCGGTCGTCGTCGAGGGCGGCGGCGACCTCGGCCCGGCGCTTGGGGGAGAGGTGGTGCAGGACGTTGGCCAGGTCGGCGGCGCGCAGCTGCTCGAACGTGGCGAGCAGGTTCTCGGCGCCCTGCCCCTGCTCCTCCAGGGAGAAGCCGGTGACGGCGGTCCACTCGACGGTCAGCGCCTCACCCTTGGCCCGCCGGAAGGCGCTGCTCCTTCTGCCCTTGCGGACGAAGACCCGGTCGATCTCCCACTCCCGGCGCGCGGGCAGCTGATGCACCGACAGATCGAGGACGGTGACGTCCTCGCCCGTCTCGGTGAGCGTCACGCGCCGGTCCAGCAGCTCCCCGAAGACCAGTCGCTCGGTGGGCCGCTGCTCGAAGCGCCGGACGTTGAGCACGCCGGTGGTGATGACCTGGCCCGACTGAATGGCGGTGACCCGGGTCATGGGCAGGAAGATGCGGCGGCGGGTGGCGAGTTCGACGACGAGGCCCAGCAGCCTCGGCGGCCGCTGCCCCACCCGCAGCATGACGACCAGATCGCGCACCCGCCCCACCTGGTCACCTGCGGGGTCGAAGACGGCGACACCGGAGAGGTGCGATACGAAGATCCGGGGGACGCCCGCTGCCATGGCCGCGGCTCCTTTTCGTGCGGGGTGTTTCCTGGTGCCTGTCTCTGTGCCTGTCTGTGTATCCGTCTGTTCCGAATTGCCCGCTCGGGTGGGCTTCAGGCTAGCCCGTCCCGATCGGCGGTGCGTCGGCGGGCGGTCCGGACGGACTGGCTCCGACCTGCCCGCACGTGCCCGGTACCCTGCGGTACGCCGTTCAGGTCTCCCCGCAGAGAGGCAGCTCCACCAGTGACTCCGATTCGCCACGGCCGAAGCCGTAGTGCCGTACTGGCGAGCGCGATGTGCGCGCTGCTCGTGACGGGGACGGTACTCACCGGCTGCGCGGAGGATCCGAACGAGGGCACCAACGGGGTCGGCCGACTGCCCGCCGGGAAGATCCAGAGCAAGACCCGTACGGCCGCCGAGTCCGCCGGGGCGGTCCGGGTGCACGGAAGCGTCGTCAGCGGCGAGAAGACGTACGCGCTCGACATGCGGCTGAAGGACGACGGCGGCGAGGGGTCGGTCACCACCGAGGGGACGACCTTCCAGGTGCTGCGCATCGGCGAGCAGCTCTTCGTCAAGGCCGACGCCGGGTTCTGGAGTCACGGCGACGGCCAGGGCGGGAAAGGCGACGGGGACGCGGCGTCCAAGCTCGACGGCAAGTTCGTGAAGGTGCCGCAGGGCGACCCCGCGTACAAGAAGTTCAGTGGGTTCACGGACAAGGGTGTCCTCCTCGACGGTCTGCTGACCCTGCACGGCACACTCGCGACGGACGGCCACGAGGAGCAGGCGGGCGTCCGCACCATCCGCATCACCGGCGACAAGGGCTCCGGCGGCGCCCTGGAGGTCTCCCTCGAGGGCACGCCGTATCCGCTGCGCCTGGAGCGGGCCGGCGGCGCGGGCACCCTCACGTTCTCCGCGTGGGGAGAGGACTTCTCCCTCAGGGAGCCGGAGAAGAACGAGACGGTGGACTACGGCAGGCAGCTGCCGACGTCGTAGCGACGGCTCCGCGCGTCCGGCGGCTACTTGCGTTTGCGCTTCTTCAGCAGCAGGCGGGGCAGGCCCGCCGGGATCGGCCGGCGGGTGATCGCCGGGGACGGCAGCGGCGGCTCGGACAGGGAGTCCTCGGGCAGGGGTGCCCTCGCCCCGGTCGGTTCCAGGCGCAGCACCCGGCATTCGCGGGCCCAGCGGCCGGTCATGGCCTCGCCGTCGGGCGCGTTCAGCCGTTTGCCCTTGAGCTCGGCGACCGTCGCGTCCCATGCCTCGGAGCCCGGCGCGAGTTCGGTGACCCGAGCGGTCCAGGAGACCAGCCGGCCTCCCTTGTCCTTGCTGCGGACCGTCACCCGGGCCTCGGCCCCGTCGGCGAGCCCCGGCAGCGGCTGCTCGCCCGGCCCGTCGCCGATCAGGCACGCGGCGCCCTCGTGCCACACGTGCCAGAGCGCACGCGCCGGGGCGTCGGGGCCCTGGACCCAGACGAGGCCGGACTTCTTCGTGGCCTCCTCGACGAGGGCCTGGCCGAGCAGCTCGCTTGTCATGGGTCCCAGCCTATCCAGGCTGCTCACAGCCACCCGTTCCGCTTCAGCGTGCGGTGGATGCCCAGGCAGATGGTCACGGTGATGCTCATGATCACCGGGTAGCCGTACTTCCAGTGCGTCTCCGGCATGTAGTCGAAGTTCATGCCGTAGACCCCGCACACCATCGTCGGTACGGCGACGATCGCGGCCCACGAGGTGATCTTCCGCATGTCCTCGTTCTGCGCCACGGACGCCTGCGCGAGGTTGGCCTGGAGGATGGAGTTGAGCAGCTCGTCGAAGCCGAGGACCTGCTCCTGCACCCGGGCCAGGTGGTCGGCGACGTCCCGGAAGTACTTCTGGATGTCCGGGTCGATCAGCCGCATCGGCCGCTCGCTCAGCAGCTGCATGGGCCGCAGCAGCGGCGACACGGCCCGCTTGAACTCCAGCACCTCGCGCTTGAGTTGGTAGATCCGGCCGGCGTCCGAACCGCGCGGCGAGCCCTTGCGCCCCGGGGAGAAGACCTCGGTCTCCACCTCGTCGATGTCGTCCTGCACCGCGTCGGCGACCGCGATGTAGCCGTCCACGACATGGTCGGCGATGGCGTGCAGCACGGCCGAGGGGCCCTTGGCCAGCAGCTCGGGGTCGTCCTGGAGGCGGTGCCTCAGGGCCCGCAGGGACCCCTGCCCGCCGTGCCGGACGGTGATGAAGAAGTCCCGTCCGGTGAAGCACATGACCTCGCCGGACTCGACGACCTCGCTGTTGGCGTCGAGCTGGTCGTGCTCGACGTAGTGGATGGTCTTGAAGACCGTGAAGAGCGAGTCGTCGTAGCGCTCCAGCTTGGGCCGCTGGTGGGCCTGGACGGCGTCCTCCACGGCCAGCGGGTGCAGCCCGAACTCACCGGCGATGCCGGAGAATTCGGCCTCGGTCGGCTCGTGCAGGCCGATCCACACGAAGCCCCCGTCGCGGCGCACCAGACGCACCGCCTCGTGCGGGGTCAGCGGGGTCTCGGTCTCGACGCGGCGGCCGTCCCGGTAGATGGCGCAGTCGACGACGGCGGTCGCCGTCGCCGGGCTGCGGGTGGCGTCGTAGGTGCCGCTGTCCTTGCGCAGTGAGACGCGGGACGGACGGACCACGGCGCGCAGGTCGCGAATCATCGACATGGCGGGCTCCTTCGCGGGAGGGCAACGAAAGGCGCCGGCGGCGACGGGTGGAACTACCCGGAATGAGGACGTAGAGACTGCGGATGTTTGGCACGTCCACAAAGCGGGGAGCACCGCACCGTCGCGGTGGCGGGCTTCGTTACTGATTCAGCTACTGAGGCAGATCAGGAAAAACGAAACGAAGCGCTCTTCCGCGGTGAAGCGAGTGCGAGAGGTGGCGGCCGGCCAGAGAGACAGAGCAGCTACATCAGCGGCGGGAGAGCGTGGTGCTACTGCACGGTCGACTTCGATCCATTGCAGCCCCACCTCCTCCGGCCGGTCCCTCGTAAGGGAGTTCCATCGGCGTCGGGGCTTGATCGCGACGCTTCTGCGTGCTGCCCCGAACCACCGGGCAAGAGTAGCAGCCGTCAAAACTGTCAAGGTGCTCCTTTGCCCGCTACTGACGAGTTCTATGCTCACGTCATGGCTGATGTTCTTCCTCTGGTCGAGGCCCGGTTGCGTACCGCCCTGGGCGAACCGGACGCGCGCGCGGCAGTGACGTTCCTCGGTACGGACCGCATCGAGGTGCTGCGCTTCCAGGAGGGCGACATCGCCCGCTACGCCACGCTCGGCATGTCCGCGCAGCCCATGGCGGAGCCCACGGCGGCGCTCGCCGACCCGGTCAAGGGGCCGCGCGCCGAGCTGGTCCTGTCGGTCCGCGCGGGGCTCGCCGAGACGGACAAGGTGCTCCGCCCGCTCGCCGTTCTCGCCGCGTCTCCGCAGGTCGAGGGCGTGGTCGTGGCCCCCGGAGCCTCCCTCGACGTCGGTGAACCGCTGTGGCCCGGTGCCCCCTTCACCTCGGTCCTGGTCGCCGAACCGGGCGGCCTGGTCGAGGACCTGGAGCTCGACGAACCCCTCGACCCCGTACGGTTCCTGCCGCTGCTGCCGATGACCCCGAACGAGGCCGCCTGGAAGCGAGTGCACGGCGCGCAGGCGCTCCAGGAGCGGTGGCTGAACCAAGGAACGGACCTCCGGGATCCGTCCCGGAAGTCCGTCCCGCTGGAGTGAGGCCTGCGTGAGGAACCTCACCAACCCATGGCCGAAAAGCATCAGTTGGCTCAGCCGGCGAAGACGGTGACGCTGTCCTCGGTCGCGTGCTTCGGCTCCAGCTCCTCGGCCTCGTGGGTGAGGGCCTTGCGGCGTACGACCACGACCACGGCGCCCAGCACGGCCGTGACGGCCGCCACCACGAACGGGATGTGCAGGTCGGTCCACTCCTCGATCTTCGGTGCGAAGAACGGGGCGGCCGCCGCCGCGAACCAGCGCACGAAGTTGTAGCCCGCGCTCGCCACCGGCCGGGGCGCGTCCGAGACGCCGAGGGCCAGCTCGGTGTAGACGGTGTTGTTCACGCCGATGAAGGCACCGGACAGGACCGTGCAGACGACGGCCGTGGTGTGGTCGCCGTAGCCGAGCACGAGCACGTCGGCCGCGAGCAGCACCAGGGAACCGCCGAGCACCTTCAGCGAGCCGAACCGCTTCTGCAGGCGGGGCGCCACGATCACCGAGAACACGGCGAGCAGCACACCCCAGGCGAAGAACACCGCACCCGACCGGTACGGGCTCATGTTCAGCACGAACGGGGTGAAGGCCAGCACGGTGAAGAACGTGTAGTTGTAGAAGAACGCCGAGATCGCCGCGGAGGCGAGACCGCCGTGACCGAGGGCCTTGATCGGGTCCAGGAGCGAGGTCTTGCGGGCCGGCTTCGGCTGCTCCTTCAGGAACGCCGTGATGCACAGGAAGCCGACGGCCATCAGGAAGGCCGTACCGAAGAACGGGTAGCGCCAGCTGGCGTCACCCAGCAGGGCGCCCAGCAGTGGACCGCAGGCCATGCCGAGGCCGAGGGCCGACTCGTACAGCAGGATCGCCGCCGCGCTGCCGCCCGCAGCCGCTCCGACGATGACCGCGAGGGCCGTCGAGACGAACAGCGCGTTGCCGAGGCCCCAGCCGGCCCGGAATCCGACCAGTTCGCCGACGGATTCGGACGTGCCCGACAGTCCCGCGAAGACCACGACCAGGGCGAGGCCGAGCAGCAGGGTCTTCTTGCCGCCGATGCGGCTGGAGACGAAGCCGGTGACCAGCATGGCGATCGCGGTGATGAGGAAGTACGAGGTGAACAGCAGGGAGACCTGGCTGGCGGAGGCGTTCAGGCCCGAGGCGATGGACGGCAGGATCGGGTCGACGAGTCCGATGCCCATGAAGGCGACGACCGACGCTCCGGCGGTCGCCCACACGGACTTGGGCTGCTTGAGGAGGCCGCCCGCTCCGGCGTCGAAGGGGTCCATTGCTTGCTCCCTTTCCCGAGACGAGGTAGTTGGTATATACACATACTAAGTTAGCCACGCTAACTAATGCAAGCTACATCTAGTGCGGGGGTGAAGGGTTCCGTCCGGTTGGGTGATCGTCCTTGACGCGGCGGGGCGGGGGTAGGACCGTGGGGCCCTATGAGGGGCGAACCCAGTTGCCCGAAGTGCGGTGGCCGGGTCAGGGCTCCCGGCCTCTTCTCCGACTCCTGGCAGTGCGATGTGCACGGCACCGTCCATCCGGTGCAGCCCGTGATACCGCCGAGCGTCGACGCCCTCAACGTCGTGGTGCACCGGACCCAGGTGCCGGTGTGGATGCCCTGGCCGCTGCCGGTCGGCTGGCTGTTCACGGGCGTGGCCTGCGCGGGGGACGACCGCACGGGCGGCCGCGCCACGGCCGTGGCCTGTACGGGGCCCGGGCCGCTCGGCGGGATGGGCGAGCTGATCCTGGTGGCCGAGGAGTTGGGCGTCGGTCTCGGCGCGCGGTACGCGGGCCTGGACGGTCCGGACCCGGGGCCGCATCTGAATGTCGAGAAACCGGCCCAGGCGAAGGTGCTCGCCGCGGGGCGGCCGACGCCGCTGTGGCATGTGACCGGTGCGCCGGACGATCGTGCGGTGTTCGCCGGCGAGGCGCTCGGGATGTGGCTGTGGGCGGTCGTGTGGCCGGGGCGGTCGGGGCTGCTGATGTACGACGAGCTGGTGCTGGCGGATGTGCGGGACGCGGGGGCCGAGGTGGAGCTGGTGCCGTGCGGGGCGCTGTCGCCGCGGTTGCTCGAGCCGTAGGGCCGTAGGGCCGTAGGGCCGTAGGGCCGCAGGGCCGCAGGGCTTGTACAGGGCGCTTGTGCGGAGCGCTTGTGCAGAACGCTTGTAAAGGGCGCTACCCTGGTTCGGGTGTGACAGGGGACGTTGAAAATCCGGTTATCCTTGAGCAGCCCTGTTCGTCCCGTCGGTGTCTGGAGTCCGTGTCGTGCGTATCGATCTGCACACCCACTCCACCGCTTCCGATGGCACGGACACCCCGGCCGAGCTGGTGCGGAAGGCTGCCGCCGCCGGGCTGGACGTCGTCGCGCTCACCGATCACGACACCACGCGCGGGCACGCCGAGGCGATCGGCGCGCTGCCCGAGGGGCTGACGCTGGTCACCGGGGCCGAGCTCTCCTGCCGGCTCGACGGCGTCAGCATGCACATGCTGGCCTACCTCTTCGATGCCGAGGAACCTGCGCTGCTCGCCGAGCGCGAGCTGGTCCGCGACGACCGGGTGCCCCGGGCGCAGGGCATGATCGCCAAGCTTCAGGGACTGGGCGTGCCCGTGACCTGGGAGCAGGTGGCGCGGATCGCCGGTGACGGGTCCGTCGGGCGTCCGCATGTGGCGACCGCGCTCGTCGAGCTGGGTGTGGTGCCGACCGTGAACGACGCCTTCAGCCAGGACTGGCTGGCCGACGGCGGCCGGGCCTACGTCGAGAAGCACGAGACCGACCCCTTCGAGGCGATCCGGCTGGTCAAGGGCGCGGGCGGGGTCGCGGTGTTCGCGCATCCCGCGGCGAGCAAGCGGGGGCGTACGGTGCCGGAGGCCGCGATCGCCGAGATGGCCGCGGCCGGGCTGGACGGCGTCGAGGTCGATCACATGGAGCACGACGCGGACACGCGGGCGCGGCTGCGGGGGCTGGCGAAGGAGCTGGGGCTCCTGGTGACCGGGTCCTCGGACTATCACGGCAGCCGGAAGACGTGTGTGCTCGGGGAGTACACGACGGATCCCGAGGTGTACGGGGAGATCACTCGGCGGGCTTTCGGGGCGTTTCCCGTGCCGGGGGCCGGCGGGGTCTGAGGTCCGTTTTCTGTAGGTCCGTTTCAAGGCACCCGGCGTTATCGGCTGTGCCCACCCGTTCCGCCGTGCGGAACGCCTGCCCACAGCGGGAGCGGTAGCGGTCATGTCGCTGCGCTGCCCGCCGCGCGTTTCATCAACCCTGCAAGGCCATCACACCCATGTTCGATGTCGCCGTCTTCGGCTCCCTCTTCCTGACCCTCTTCGTCATCATGGATCCCCCCGGGATCACCCCGATCTTCCTCGCGCTCACCGCCGGCCGGCCCGCCAAAGTGCAGAAGCGGATGGCGTTTCAGGCCGTCTGTGTCGCCGGTGGGGTGATCACCGTGTTCGGGCTGCTCGGGCACCAGATCCTCGACTATCTGCATGTCTCGGTGCCCGCGTTGATGATCGCGGGTGGACTGCTGCTTCTGCTGATCGCGCTCGATCTGCTCACCGGAAAGACCGACGAGCCGAAGCAGACCAAGGACGTCAACGTCGCCCTCGTGCCGCTGGGCATGCCGCTGCTGGCCGGGCCGGGGGCGATCGTGTCGGTCATCCTCGCCGTGCAGAAGGCGCACAGTGCCGCGGCGCAGGTGTCCGTGTGGGCGGCGATCCTCGCCATCCATGTCGTGCTGTGGCTGGTGATGCGCTACTCGCTGGTGATCATCCGGATCATCAAGGACGGCGGTGTGGTCCTGGTGACACGGCTCGCGGGCATGATGCTGTCCGCGATCGCCGTGCAGCAGATCATCAACGGCGTCACGCAGGTGATCCAGGGGAGCTGACGGGGCGCGTCAGCTCCGGCCGAGCACCGAGCCGATCGCACCGGCCGCTCCCGCGTGGGCGAGGTACTCGTCGATCTTGTGCGCACGGTCGCGGCCGTTGGAGACGGCGAGCTGGGTGAGCTTGCCCCAGCGCTCGTCCTCCAGGGGGCAGCCGATGGCCACGCCGTCGGTGGGGCACCAGACGTTGACCCAGTCACGCACCCGGGGCGGCCGGTGCGGGCCGTGGGCGAGGAGCCGTTCGTTGACCCCGTCCAGGCCGAGCGGACTGCCCGCGGTGACGAGCAGGACCGGGTCGAGGCCGTCCGGGAGCCGGGTCAGCAGGTCCAGGCCCACGACCGTGCCCAGGCTGTGCGTGACCAGCACCAGTTCGCCGGTGGTGGGCATGGTCTCCATGACGCTGTCCAGCACGGACTGCCGTACGGCGCCGTCGCCGAGGTACAGGTCGACGTCCCGCAGGAACCGGGCGATGGTCCACTCGTCCAGGTCGGACCGTGCGGCCAGCCAGCTGAGCGGCCGGTGCAGCGGCCCGACCAGACCCGCCCCGAAGCCCTCCGTGGTCGCCGGACCGTTCTGGGGCATGCCGGCCCGGGTGGCCGCCTCGTAGAGCAGTCGCTCGTAGGAACCCGTGGGCGACTCCGTCGCGAAGACCTCGGCTGCGGCGGCGGCGCTCACCTCGTCCAGGCCGATGGCCTCGGCCGTGCTCTCCCTGCCGGTCACGAGGTTGTGCAGTCTCGTGCCGTAGAACGGGAACCACACGTCCTCCGGGTCGATCGGGGGCAGGGACGCGAGGGTGAGTCCGCGGTTCAGGCCGGAGGCCCAGGTCCGGCGGAGTTCGTCCGGCTCCTTCCCGTGCTGGTCCCTGCCGTGCAGGAAGACCAGGTGCCGGCGGCCGCCGAAGGCGGTGCTCCGGGCCGGGCGTCCGGACTCGGGCTTGCGGGCGTCCGTCCCGCTCTCCGTGACCGGGGTGGCAGGGGGCGGCGTGGGCGTGACGCCGGGTACCGCGGGCGAGGTGAGCGCGGGCGCGCTCCGGTCCAGGCCCGAGTCCGGGCCCATCTCGGTCAGCAGGGCGCGCCGCGCGGGGTCGAGGTCGAGATGGGCCAGGTGTTTCAGGACGGAGCTGATGCGGACGCCCTCGTTGGCGACCCACTCGATCGCGTCGTCGCCGTCGCCCTGGTGCCAGGGCTGTCCGTCCTTCCGCAGGACGCGGCCCTGGTCGTCCTTCTTCGGCACACCGCTGTGGTGCAGGGCCACGACCTCCCACTGGTCGTTGAAGACGGGGGAGCCGGAATTGCCGGGGCGGGTGTCGGTCCGGTAGTGGACGAAGTCGTCGAGCCGGACCAGCACCGCGTTGTCGCGCAGAACGATCTCCTTGAGGCGCCCGTCCGGGTGACCGATGATGTTCACCTTCTCGCCGAGCACCAGCTTGCCGAGCTGCACGCTGAGCCGGTTCCAGCCGAAGATCTCGCCCGGCGGGCGGCCGTCCGGGGCGGGTGTGACCGCGACCAGGGCGAAGTCCAGCCGTCTGTCCGCGGCGAAGAAGGCCCCCGGGTCGAGCTCCAGGCGGACGGTGGTGTCGGGGACGTTGTCGACGGTGACCTGGGCGTTGAACTCGGCGAAGCACCGGCGGGCGAAGCCGTCGTCGGGCAGCACGTGGTGGTTGGTCAGCATCAGCCGCGGCGACACCAGGAAACCGGTGCCGTGCGGAAGCTCACGGCCGTCGCGGCGCAGGGTGATCCGGGCGACCGAGGCCCCGGCCCTGACCCCGCGCGGCAGGAAGCTCCAGGCCTGCAGCTCGTTGGACAGGTCGATGATGCGTTCGTTGGCGTCGGGCAGGTCCATGGCCTCGCCGTGGATGTCCGCCACGACCGCCGAGGGCGACAGACCGCCCCGCTCGAGGATCCGGTCGGCGCGGACGGCGAGCGCGTCCGGGGTGTCCGGGAACCGCACACCGGCCGCCAGCCTGCCCTCGACCCGCTCCCGCTCCGCGGTGGAGTCCTCGTACCGCCGCGCGGCCTCGGCCGCCTGACCGTGCAGCTCCTCGTTCGACCGGCCCGTCACGGACATGGGTCACACCGTCCTGTTCGCTCTCGCTGGGCCCCTCAGCCAGTACGCCCCCGGCCGCCGCGGTCCGCAACAGCGGAGCCCCCGCACGGCCGATGCCGGGCGGGGGCTCCGAAGTGGGGGAGAGCTGCGCGCGTTATGAGGCCGTGGTCCCGGCCGGGCGGATCCAGAGGCGCTGCCCGGTGGCTGCGGCCTGCTGAACGATCCGGTTGACGGAGGCGGCGTCCACGACGGTCGTGTCCACGGGTGTGCCGTCGACATCGTCGAGGTGCATGATTTCGAAGCGCAAGGGCTTCTCCCTTCGTCTGGTCATCCTCCTGAGGAGAACTACTTGGTGTGGGCGGCCCACGAGGCTCCGGTGCCCGGTGTTCCATATGAGTCAACAGGACTGCATGGTTCAAACATTCCCTACGCTAAGGAAATTTTTCGAACGGCTAATTACCGAGCCGTAAGAGTGTCGTTACGAGACCGACCGGGACCATTTGTGTTCGCAGCGTGACCGCCGGGACAATGGAGGCGATGAACGATGACCTCGCGGCCCTGAGCGCCCGCATCGACCACACCAACGAGCTGCTCCAGCGCATGCTCGCCGAGGTGGCGAAGACACCCTCGACCCACGCGATCTTCGTCGATGCCGGGTACCTCTACGCGGCCGCGGGACGGCTCGTCGCCGGTACGGAGGACCGCCGCGCCTTCGATCTGGACGCCGAGGGCCTGATCGACGCGCTCATCGACAAGGCCCGCACGATCTTCGCGGACAGCAGGCTGCTGCGGGTCTACTGGTACGACGGCGCCCGCCGCCGCATCCACACGGCGGAGCAGCAGACCATCGCGGAGCTGCCCGACGTGAAGGTGCGACTGGGCAACCTGAACGCCAACAACCAGCAGAAGGGCGTCGACTCGCTCATCCGCTCCGACCTGGAGTCACTCGCCCGGCACCGTGCCATCAGCGACGCCGCTCTGCTCGGCGGCGACGAGGACCTGGTGTCGGCGGTGGAGGCGGCCCAGGGCTACGGCGCCCGGGTCCACCTGTGGGGCATCGAGGCCCCGGAGGGCCGCAACCAGGCGGAACCCCTGCTGTGGGAGGTCGACAGCCAGCGCACGCTCGACCTCGACTTCTTCAAGCCGTACGTCTCCCGCCGCACGACCGCCGCCTACGAGGCGACCACGGGCCGGCCGACCCGCGAGGACGTGCGGTTCGTGGGGGCCCAGATCGCGGCGAAGTGGCTGGCTGCACGCGGCCGGGAAACGCTGGGGGAGCTGCTGCACGGGCACCCCTACCTGCCCGGCTCGGTCGACCAGGACCTGCTGGTGGAGGCGGAGGGCCTGCTGCAGTACTCGCTGCGCGGGCAGGCCGACCTGCGGCGCGCCCTGCGGGACGGCTTCTGGGAGCATCTGCGGGCGCAGTACTAGACCGTCCGTACGCCGTCCCAGAAGTCGGCGAGGGCGGCGGCCATCGGCAGGGGCCGGTCGGCGTTGGGGGAGTGCTCGGCGCCCGTGATGACCGTGCGGTGCGCATTCAGCCGCAGGGCCATGTCGTCGAGGATCGCCACCGGCCAGGTGTCGTCGCGCGCGCCCGACAGGACGTGGAACGGCAGCGGTACGGCGGCGAGTTCGGCGACGCGGTCCGGCTCGGTGCACAACTGGTGGCCCGTCGCGCGCAGCTGGGCGGGCTTGTTGCCCAGCCAGCGCCGGCGCAACTGCTCCTGGTCGCCGATGCCGCGGGCGGGCCCGCCGACCTCCTCCGGCGGCCCCATGGCCTGGATCGCCCCCCACACCTCCTCCATCGACATGACGCCGAGCGCGTCCCGCAGCAGCTTCACGCGCTGCTGCTGGGAGACGGAGATCTCCGCCGGTCCGGACGAGACCAGGGTGAGGGAGAGGAAGGGAGCGTGGTCGAGCAGCACGGCCGCTCGCGCGATCTGCCCGCCGAGCGAGTGCCCGACGAGGTGCAGGGGGACGCCGACCGCCGCGGCCTGCGCGAGCACGTCCCGGGCCAGTTCCCGCTGGGCGTAGGCGGATTCGTCGGCCACCGGCCCGTCCGACTCGTGCTGCCCCCGTCCGTCCACGGCGACGAGCCGGTACCCGCGCTGTACGAGCGGCTCGTGGAGCAGGCTGAAGTCCTCCTTGCTCCCGGTGAATCCGGGCAGCATCAGGACGATTCCCCTGGCCTCCGCGCTCTCCTTCGGCGACGAGTCGACCACGGCGAACTCACCGCGGGCCGTGCCCAGGGAGTACGCACGGGCGCCGGGGGGCGGGGTGAAGGTGGCTTGCCTGCTCACGGGGTGAGGGTAGCCGGTGGGGTGCGCTCCCCGGCGGGTGGAGTGCGGACACGGGAACGCCGACGGCCCGGCCCCACCTGGGTGGGACCGGGCCGTCGGGCGGAGTGTCAGCCCTCCGTGGGCTCCGCGGTGGCCGTGGCCTTGCGGGTGCGGCGGGCCTTGGGCTTCGCCTCGGCCCCGTCCTCGGCGGAGGCCGTGGCGGCAGCGGCCGTCTTCCGCGTGCGGCGCGGCTTGGCTGCCTCGGGCTCCTGGGCCGTCTGGGCCGGGATCTCGGCGGTGACGGTCTCGACTGCCTCGGCGGCCTTGCGGGTGCGGCGGCGCGGCTTGGCCTCCGTGCCCTCGGCCGCGTCGACGGCGGTCTCGGCCGTGGCCGCGGCCTTGCGCGTCCGGCGCGGCTTGGCCTCGGCGGCTTCGCCCTCCGGAGCCGACGCCGCGGTCTTCCGCGTGCGACGCGGCTTCGCCTCGGTCGCCTCGGCCGTGTCGACGCCCGCCTCGGCCTTCGGCGCCGCCTTGCGGGCACGGCGCGGCTTGGCCTCGACGGCCTCGGGCTCCTGAGCCGTCTGGGCCGGGATCCCGGCGGTGACGGTCTCGACGGTCTCGACGGTCTCGACTGCCTCGGCGGCCTTGCGGGTGCGGCGGCGCGGCTTGGCCTCCGTGCCCTCGGCCGTGTCGACGGCTGCTTCGGCCGTGGCCGCGGCCTTGCGCGTGCGACGCGGCTTGGTCTCCGCGGCTTCGGCCGTGTCGACGGCTGCTTCGGCCGTGGCCGCGGCCTTGCGCGTGCGACGCGGCTTGGCTTCCGTGGCCTCGGCCGTGTCCACGGCGGCTTCGGCAGCTGCCGCGGTCTTCCGCGTGCGACGGGGCTTGGTCTCCGTGGCCTCGGCCACATCGACGGCGCCTTCCGCCGCTGCCGTCGCCTTGCGCGTACGCCTCGGCTTCGCCTCGGCGGCCTCGGCCGTGTCCACGGCGGCTTCGGCAGCTGCCGCGGCCTTGCGGGTGCGGCGCGGCTTGGTTTCCGTGGTCCCGGCCTGCTCGGCGGGGGCCTCGGCCTTCGCCGCGGTCTTGCGGGTACGCCGCGGCTTCGTCTCCGCCGGCTCCGCGACGGACGCGGTGGTCCCCTCGGCCGTGTCGACCGCCTGCTCGGCGGCGGACGCCGCCGTGCTCTTGCGGGTGCGGCGACGCGGCGTGGTGGTGGAGGCCTCGGGCTGCGCGGACACCGGGGCATCGTCTGCGACGGCCGCGGACTCCGTGGCCGACGGCGTCACCGCGGCCTCGGTCTCCACGACCGGCGTCTCCACCGGCGTCTCCGACCGGCGCGTGCGGCGCCGGCGCGGCTTCGCCGCCTCGGGCGTCTCCGCGCTCGTGCCCTCCGCCGTCGCCACGGCGTCGGCCGCCCGCTCGGACGGGGCGGACTCGACGGCCGTCACCGGCGCCGACTCGGCCTGGGCACCACCGCGGGTGCGGCGGCGGCGACGCGGGGTGCGCGGAGCCGTGACGGCGTCCGCCTCGGCGGTGCCGCCGGCGGCCGTGGTCTCCGGTGCGCCGGGGCCGGCGGACTCGGGTGCCGAGCCCAGCGGCGCTCCGCCGCGCGTACGGCGGCGGCGTCGCGGCGTGCGCTCGGACCGCTCGCGCTCGGCCGGCTTGGACTCGTCCCGGCCGCCGCGGCCGTTCCGGCCACCGCGCCCGCGCGGCGCCCGGCCGCCCGGCTCGCCCAGGTCCTCCAGCTCCTCGGCGTCCAGCCCGGCGCGCGTGCGCTCCGAGCGCGGCAGGACGCCCTTCGTGCCCTCGGGGATGCCGAGGTCGGAGAAGAGGTGCGGGGACGTGGAGTACGTCTCCGGCGGGTCGTTGAAGCCCAGCTCCAGCGCCTTGTTGATCAGCTGCCAGCGCGGGATGTCGTCCCAGTCGACGAGCGTGATCGCCGTACCCTTCGCGCCCGCGCGGCCCGTACGGCCGATGCGGTGCAGGTACGTCTTCTCCTCTTCCGGCGACTGGTAGTTGATGACGTGGGTCACGCCCTCGACGTCGATGCCGCGGGCGGCGACGTCGGTGCAGACGAGCACGTCCACCTTGCCGTTGCGGAAGGCGCGCAGGGCCTGCTCGCGGGCGCCCTGGCCGAGGTCGCCGTGGACCGCGCCGGAGGCGAAGCCGCGCTGCTTCAGCTGGTCGGCGAGATCCGCCGCCGTCCGCTTCGTCCGGCAGAAGACCATCACCAGCCCGCGGCCGTCGGCCTGCAGGATGCGCGAGACCATCTCCGGCTTGTCCATGTTGTGCGCGCGGTAGATGAACTGCTTGGTGTTCGCCACCGTCGCGCCCGCGTCGTCCGGCGCCGTGGCGCGGATGTGCGTGGGCTGCGACATGTAGCGGCGGGCCAGGCCGATGACCGCGCCCGGCATGGTCGCCGAGAACAGCATCGTCTGACGGCGGACCGGAAGCATGTTGATGATCTTCTCGACGTCGGGCAGGAAGCCCAGGTCGAGCATCTCGTCGGCCTCGTCGAGGACCAGGCACTTGACGTGCTTCAGGTTCAGCTTCTTCTGCCCGGCGAGGTCGAGCAGCCGGCCCGGGGTGCCGATGACCACATCGACGCCCTTCTTCAGGGCCTCGACCTGGGGCTCGTAGGCCCGGCCGCCGTAGATCGCCGTCACGCGCACGTTACGGGCCTTGCCGGCCGTCAGGAGGTCGTTGGTCACCTGCTGGCACAGCTCGCGCGTGGGGACGACGACGAGGGCCTGCGGGGTGTCGGTGAGGTCCTCGGGCTTGGCGCGTCCGGCCTCGACATCGGCGGGAACGGTGACGCGCTCGAGGAGCGGGAGGCCGAAGCCCAGCGTCTTGCCGGTGCCGGTCTTGGCCTGGCCGATGACGTCCGTGCCCGAAAGGGCCACGGGCAGCGTCAGCTCCTGGATGGGGAAGGGGGTGGTGATGCCGACGGCCTCAAGGGCCTCGGCGGTCTCGGGAAGGATTCCGAGCTCTCGGAACGTCGTAGTCAGGGTGCTGCCTCTTCTGTGTGGGGCGGTGCGAGGCGAGCGCGGGGGTCGTGTACGGACCGTGCCGGGGACGTCGGCGGCCTTGCGGCGGTGCCGTTGGGCACGGGACCACTGTCGACGCTCTAGCGCTCGTACCGCTGAGGGTGTCCCTCCGGGCTCCGTACGCACAGTGCCATACGGACGCGGAGGTCTGTCGGGTCGGAGCCGATCGGGCCACCGACCGGGCATCCTCATACGTGCGGCCTGTCGAGGTACGTCGAAGTACCAGCAGGCGCATTACCACCATACCCCGGATTCCCGCACATGCGATGGCCGATTTGGTCACGTAGCCGTTGTCACAGTGATTGACCAGGGCCTTACGCCTTCCGGCGGGCGAGCTATTGTGCGCTTCATGACGAGCTCTGACAAGCCTGAGAACGCCTCGGACACCACCGCCGCCCCGGCCGAACCCACCGGAGTCGCCGCCCGGGACTGGGCGACGGCCTCCGCCGACCCGCAGTACCGCGCCGCTGTCGTGGACCTGCTCGGCGCGCTCGCGTACGGGGAGCTGGCGGCGTTCGAGCGGCTCGCGGAGGACGCCAAGCTGGCACCGACGCTGGCGGACAAGGCGGAGCTGGCGAAGATGGCGTCGGCCGAGTTCCACCACTTCGAGAGGCTGCGCGACCGGCTCGCCGAGATCGGGGAGGAGCCGACCCGGGCGATGGAGCCCTTCGTCGGCGCCTACGACGGATTCCACAAGCAGACGGCCCCCTCGGACTGGCTGGAGGGGCTCGTCAAGGCGTACGTCGGCGACTCCATCGCGAGCGACTTCTACCGGGAGGTCGCCGCCCGCCTGGACTCCGACTCCCGCGACCTGGTGCTGGCCGTGCTCGACGACACCGGCCACGGCGGCTTCGCCGTGGAGAAGGTGCGTGCCGCCATCGACGCCGATCCGCGGGTGGGCGGGCGGCTCGCGCTGTGGGCGCGGCGGCTGATGGGCGAGGCCCTGTCGCAGTCCCAGCGGGTGGTCGCCGACCGGGACGCGCTGTCGACCATGCTGGTGGGCGGCGTCGCGGACGGCTTCGACCTCGCCGAGGTCGGCAAGATGTTCTCCCGGATCACCGAGGCCCACACCAAGCGGATGGCCGCGCTGGGACTGGCCGCGTAGCGCTCCGCCAGGGGTGGCGCTTCCGCGGGGATGTGGGGAGGCTGCGGGCCGCCGGTGGCCGGCCGCGCGGTTCCCCGCGCCCCTGTCAGGTGCGTAGTCCGCCGCCCCTGACGGCTACGCCGTGGCTGATCGTCGGCGCAGGTGGCGGCCCGCCGGGCGCAGCAGCAGCGACAGCGAGGCCACGGAGACGATCACCGCGCCGAGCAGGACCAGCAGCAGATGCCCGGCCTCCAGCGCGCTGTGCATGACGAAGGCTCCGAAGAGGGCTCCGGCGACACCGGTCGACAGGACCAGGGGGCGGGCCGGGAGCCGGTGCGACAGGCGTTGAGTGGCCGCCCAGGCCAGAGCCAGGCCGAGGATCGCGGAGCTCAACGCTTCCAGGAGCATGTCGGGGTCCCTCCCACATGGCCGGCCTGCCCAAATCGGTCGTAGCCCGTCTTACCCCTGACCTGCGGAATCCAATCCCTTTCTGTGGGTGCTCTGTGCTCCATCCGTGGAGGAACCCAGGTGCCGCACGGGGACTGCACGGGTCGGCTCGGGGGAGGGGGGAACGCGAAGCGGGGCGGGGGGGGCCCGGGGCGCCGCCCCCCC
>NZ_JBHUTX010000067.1:0-33751 GCF_042671245.1 Streptomyces sp. NPDC057099 | reverse complement strand
GCCGTACTTCGCGTACGGCGCCCGCGGTTCTTGTCGTGCGCGTATGCGGGCCTCGTGGGCCCGGCTGCCGGGACGCTCAGTGCGTCAGCGGCGGGCGCGGCTCCCTGGGGGCGTCGCCCGGCTCGTCCCTGATGACCTCACCCTGGACGACCTTGCCGTCGGGGCGGTGCATCCGGGCCTGCTGGAACGCCCCGCCCAGGGTGCCCGGGTCGGCCTCGCGGAGCTTGCGCTCGAAGGTGCGCTCGGCGGAGCGGCTCACTGCCTTCTGGACCGGCGGCAGCAGCAGGAGCAGGCCCACCGCGTCCGACACCAGGCCGGGGATGATCAGCAGCAGTCCGCCCAGCATCATCAGGCCGTTGCCCTCGCTGTTCGGCCGGGCCGCCGTCGGCATCGCACCGCCCTGCTGCTGTTGCAGCGCCTCGGAGAGGTTCCGGAAGGCGCGCCGGCCGGCCCGCTTGATCACGACCGAGCCGAGGACCAGGCCCGCGAGCAGGACGAGGAAGACCACCAGCCCGCTGGACACCCCCGCGACCACCGTGAGCAGCCAGATCTCCAGCACGAGCCACGCGGCGAGCCCCAACGGCAGAAACGTACGCAGCCGGGAGCGCCGGGGCCGGGCAGGGGTACTGGGGGTCTGAGCGCCAGTCGTCATGCCTCCAGTGTGCCTGGACCCGGCTCAGTCCGGGATAAGGGCAGATCAGCCGCTCCCGAGAGCGCCCCGGAGATCCGCTAGGACCGGTCCGGCTTGCCGCCGCGCCCCGTGACCTTGCCGACCCGCTCCCCCACGCCCCACGCCGTGACCCGCCACAGCGCCTCGACGAGGATGTCGCGGCTCATCTTGGAGTCGCCGTGCTCCCGCTCGACGAAGGTGATCGGCACCTCGACCACGTGGTAGCCGGCCTTGACCGAGCGACGCGCCAGGTCGACCTGGAAGCAGTAGCCCTGCGAGGCGACCTCCTCGAGGCCGAGGCCCTCCAGGGTCTCGCGGCGGAAGGCCCGGTAGCCGCCGGTGATGTCGCGCAGTGGCAGGTCGAGCGCGAGGCGGGAGTAGAGGCTGCCGCCCCGGGAGATCACCTCACGGGACTTCGGCCAGTTCACCACCCGGCCGCCGGGCACCCAGCGCGAGCCGAGCACCAGGTCGGCGCTCTTGAGGGCGGTGAGCAGACGGGGCAGTTCCTCGGGCTGGTGGGAGCCGTCGGCGTCCATCTCGATCAGTACGCCGTAGTCGCGCTCCAGGCCCCAGCGGAAGCCCGCCAGGTAGGCGGCGCCCAGGCCCTCCTTGCCCTTGCGGTGCAGCACGTGGACGTGGTCGTCCTCGACCGTCAGCTCGTCGGCCAGCTTGCCCGTGCCGTCCGGGCTGTTGTCGTCGGCCACGAGTACGTGCGCCTCGGGGACGGACTCGCGCACCCGGCCGACGATGCTCTTGATGTTCTCCGCCTCGTTGTAGGTCGGGATGATCACCAAGGCCGTGCCGAGCGGGCCGAACTTCCTCCCCTGGGCTCCTGCCGCGAGGGTTCCGTCGCCGTCGTTCACTGATGCCCCTTCAAGTCCGTACGCAGGGATCCACCATAGTGGGCCCGGCCTGCGATGACGCGACAGGACGTTCGAACGGTGGTGTCGAATCCGCGAGGCGGGGGTAAGAATGCGCTTTCGCGGGCGAGCGTACGGGCGGATGGGGGCCCGGCGCCCTTCGGGCCGACCTGGGACCCGCTGGCTGCGGATCGACCGAAAGCCGTTGTCTACTGAACGTCCGGGCCCCTCCCGGGTCACACCTCCCCGACCGGCCGGAACGTTCCCTCGGCGCTGTACCGGCCTGAGCCTGGCTCCCAGTGGCGGTGCCCGGTGCGGCACACCGTCCCTGACCCGGCGGCGCTGCGGCGAGTGCGCGGACGTTCCCGGTCGGGCGTCCGGTGGTGGACTCCGCAGAACCTACCGGCCACCTGCGGCCGCCTGTCAACAGCCGTTTGACCTGCGCATTGTCCGGCAAAGGCCTGGTCAGTGCGGAGGATGCGCAGGTCGCGCGCCGGGGGCGCGGCACTCGATCGCATGCGCGCCACCCCCGTAGATCACTCGCCCGGCCGTACGAAGACCGTGCGTCCGCCCACCACGGTGCGCAGACAGACGGGCAGGTCGCGGCCCGGGGTCAGGTCGGGCAGACCCGGGGTGCCGGAGCGGGGGTCCGTCGACCAGCGGGCGACCCGGTCGTCCGGGGCCTGCACCACGAGTTCGCCGGTGCCCCACACCGCGTAGTCGGCGGGGGCGCCCGGGACCAGGACGCCCGCGTCGTCCCGTCCCACGGCCCGCCAGCCGCCGCGCGTGTGCGCCGTGAACGCGGCGCGCACGGAGACACGGTGCTCCGGCGTGCGGTGGAAGGCGGCGGCCCGGACCGTGCCCCACGGGTCGAGCGGGGTGACCGGGCTGTCGGAGCCGAAGGCGAGCGGGACACCGGCGCGCAGCAGGGCGGCGAACGGGTTCAGCGCACTCGCCCGCTCGGCGCCCAGCCGCTGCGCGTACATGCCGCCCTCGCCGCCCCACAGGGCGTCGAAGGCGGGCTGCACGGAGGCGGTGAGGCCGAGTTCGGCGAAGGCCGTGATCGCGTCCCGGGTGAGCATCTCGGCGTGCTCGACGCGATGACGGGCGGCTCGGACGCGGGCGAGGCCCAGCTTCTCGGCGGCGGCGCGCACGCCCTCGACGACGGCGTCCACCGCCGCGTCGCCGATGGCGTGGAAGCCGGCCTGGAGGCCCGCCTCGGTACAGGCGACGACATGGGCGGCCACGGCGGCGGCGTCCAGGTAGGCATTGCCCCGGTGGCCGGCGTCGGCGTACGGCTGGTGCAGGCAGGCCGTGTGCGAGCCGAGGGCGCCGTCGACGAACAGGTCGCCCGCGGCGCCGATCGCGCCCAGCTCCCGCGCCTTGGCGACGTCCTGCTCGGCCCAGTAGCCGACGACGCGCGGCCCGGGCTCCTCGGCGGCGAGGCGCAGCAGGCCGGTGAAGTCGTCCTCGGAGGAGATCTCCGGGCCGGCGCACTCGTGGACCGTGCCGATGCCGAGCGAGACGGCGTGCGCGAGCGCGGCGCGCTGCGCGTCGAGGCGCTGCTGAGGCGTTACGCCCGCGAACGCGGCGGCCCGTACGGCGTGGTGGGCGTCGGCGGTGAGGGGGCCGTCCGCGCGGGCGACGTCGGGAACCAGGTCGAGCAGGGCGGTGCTGACGACGGCCGAGTGGACATCGATCCGGCTGAGGTAGAGAGGCCGGTGTCCGGTGGCCTCGTCCAGCTCCGCACGCGTCGGGGGGCGGCCGCCGGGCCAGCGGGCGGCGTCCCAGCCGTGTCCGAGCAGGACGCGGTCGTCCGGGCGGGAGCCGGCGAAGTCCCGTACGAGGGCCAGGGCGGCCTCGAGGGAGGGAGCGGCGGACAGATCGAGGCCGGTGAGCGCGAGGCCGGTGGCAGTGGTGTGCACATGCGCATCGGTGAACGCCGGGGTGACCAGCGCGCCGTCGAGGTCGATCACCTCGTCGACGCCGTCCACGAAGGCGTCGGCGGCCCCCTCAGACCCCACCCAGGCGATCTGCCCGCGTTCCACGACCATCGCGGTGGCGAACGGATCGGCGGGGCTGTGCACCTCTCCACGACGGAGCAGGACGGTCTTCGACGGGGCGCTGGACTCACTCATGGACAACAGTCTCGCGCCTGACCCCGATCACTCCGAACAAGGGTCGCCCTCTACGCCCGACGGCGATCAGATCCGCGGCGGCCGCGCCTCGTACGGCGTGGACAACGCCACCGTCGTCCGTGTCGAGACCCCCGCCAACGACCGCACCCGGGCCAGCAGTTCCTCCAGCTCGTGCGGCGTCGCGACGCGCACCTTGAGGATGTAGTTCTCGTCTCCCGCGACACTGTGGCAGGCCTCGATCTCCGGCACGCCCGCGAGCCGCTCCGCGATGTCGTCGGGCGCGCTGGGGTCGAACGGTTTGACCGAGATGAACGCGGTCATGGGCAGCCCGACGGCCTCCGGGTCGACGACCGCGGCATAGCCGCGGATGACGCCGCGCTGCTCCAGCCGGCGCACCCGCTGGTGCACGGCCGACGTGGAAAGACCCGTGGCCTTGCCCAGGTCGGTGTAGCTCATCCGCCCGTCCTTGACGAGCAGCTGCACGATCTGTCGGTCCAGCTCCTCCATGGCGCAAGAACCTACAGTGCCGTTGATCTCCTCGGATACCTGAGCAGCCCAGGTCATGCCCGGTTTGTGATGTGGCCGGAAGTCGACGGTCAGCCGTCCGGGGGACAAATCCACCACAGCGGGCACCTGCGCGCGGCATGTGACGAACGCCACAGGGCTCGAACGGTCTCCGTGATGCTCTCGTGATTACCGCCGAGAGGGGACGGGAAGTGCTTGCTGTGGCCGAGGCCTCAGTGCCTGAACGGCCCAGTCCGAGGGGGAGAACCCAATGCAGAGTCTTAAGCGCCCTGGTCGCACCGCGCCCAAGAGGCCGCAGCTCGTAGTCGAGCCCGAGCCGGAGGGCGTCGAACCCGACGCCTTCGACGACGAGCTCGACTTCTACGACACCTTCGAGATGTTCCGGGTCGTCTGCCCGGACTGCGCTCAGCCAATCGCGTTGCTGGCGGACGAAGAGGTTCTGCCGGAGCACGCGCTGTGCGCCTCGCCGTGGAACCCGTTCGGACTCACGGTCTGTGCCGGCACCGGCCGCAAGGCCACGGAAGCCCGCCCCGCGGACGAGTCCGCGGATCCTCAGGAGCAGGACACCGCCCTGCTGTTGACGCTCCCTCAGGGGCTCGACTGGCGGACCCAGCCCTTCTCGCACGTCGGCGGCCCGGGCTCGCGCCCGATCAGGGTCCCCGTCATGCGCCCCGAAGCAGCCTGAGCGCGGGCCTTCCCGGCCCTCTCGCTCCACCCCGGTGAGTGAACCGCACCACGGCTCGCAGTGTGCCGTGGTGCGGTTCGGTGTGTCCGGAGCGGAGCGACAAGGGGGCAGCCCTGAACGCACGCCCGATTCCACCATCCGGTGACCTGTCCGGCCTCCGCCGCGTTGCCCTGGTATGACCCCCATCTCGTCAGTGACCGGGCGTCAGCGCCTCCTCTTCGTCCCGGCACCCGCAGAATCGGTTCGGCCGCCCGCGCCGCGCTACCAGGACCCGCCGATCTACCGCGACCTGATGCGGACCTGGGCCGAGGGCGGCCGCACCCTCCCGGGCCGGCACGACCCGGAGTGGATGCGGCTCGCGGCGCCCTGGCGGGGCCTCGACCAGTTCAGCGTTCCTCTGGACCCACGAGATGGCGGGCGATGACCATCCGCTGGATCTGGTTGGTGCCCTCGACGATCTGCAGCACCTTGGCCTCGCGCATGTAGCGCTCGACCGCGAAGTCGGCGGTGTAGCCGTAGCCGCCGAGGATCTGCACGGCGTCGGTGGTGACCCGCATCGCGGTGTCGGTGCAGTGCAGCTTGGCCATGGCCGCCTGCCGGGCGAACGGCCGGCCCGCGTCCCGCAGCCGCGCCGCCGCGAGGTAGAGCGCACGGCCCGCCTCGATCTGCGTCGCCATGTCGGCGAGCATGAAGCGCAGCCCCTGGAAGTCGGCGATCGCCTTGCCGAACTGGCGCCTTTCGGCCGCGTACGCCAGCGCCTCGTCGAGCGCCGCCTGCGCCACGCCGATCGCGCACGCCGCGATGCCGAGCCGCCCCGAGTCGAGCGCGGACAGGGCGATCGCGAAGCCCTGGCCCTCCTCGCCGATGCGCCGGTCGTCGGAGATCCGCACGCCGTCGAAGTGGACCTGGGCGGTGGGCGAGCCCTTCATGCCCATCTTCTTCTCGGGCACCGCCGCGCTCACCCCCGGCGCGTCGCCGGGCACCAGGAACGCGGTGATCCCGCGCGGGCCCTCCTCGCCGGTGCGCGCCATGACCGTGTAGAAGTCGGCGATCCCGCCGTGGGTGATCCAGGCCTTGGTGCCGGTGATCACCCAGCCGTCGCCGTCCCGCACGGCCTTGGTGCGCAGGGCCGCCGCGTCCGATCCGGAGTGCGGCTCGGAGAGGCAGTAGGCGCCGAGCATGCCGCCGCCGAGCATCCCGGGCAGGTGCTCGACCTGCTGCTCCTTGGTGCCGTAGGCGGCGAGCGCGTAGGAGGACAGGGTATGCACGCTGACACCGAGGCCGACCGTGAGGCGGGCCGCGGAGAGCTCTTCGAGGACCTGGAGATAGACCTCGTACGGCTGGTCGCCGCCTCCGTACTCGGACGCGTAGGGCAGGCCGAGCAGCCCGGAGTGCGAGAGCAGGGTGAACAGGTCCCGCGGGAAGCGGCCGGTTTCCTCCTCCTCGGCCGCCTTCGGGGTGATCTCCTGCCGCGCGATGTCACGGACGAGCGAGATCAGTTCCCGGGCCTCCTCCGTGGGCAGTTGTCGGTCCACCGGCTGCGGGGCGCGGTCGGGCATGGCGACGCTCTCCTCCCTGTCGGGCACTGGCGGACGGGCCCATGGGTGGGGGCGGCGCCGCCGGGTCGTTCTGCTGCCTGGCCGATGCTTGCAGTCCCGGGTCTCGGAAGCTGCTGACCAGCGGCTGTGCGCAGTGAGTATGCCCGATCGGAGGCATCCCGTCACCAGTTAACGACCGCTTACTTCAGGTAATAGCCGAGCGCATCCGCCGGATCGAAATTGGTCCGCACCATTGACCGAACTGGTCTAGTCCTCCTACCGTTTCGCTTCACCGATTCATCGCGTTCATGCCAATCGGCACGCGTTCCCTCTCCCCACGAGGAGACACCGGATGCACACCCCCCACCGCTCCCGCTTCCGGACCATCGTGTCCGCGGCCTGTTGCGCCGTCCTCGGCGCCGGTCTCCTGGCCGGCGCGGGCACCTCGACCGCCACCGCGGCGACCTCGGCTCAGGAGGCCGCCGGCTCCAAGGTCATCGGGTACTTCACCGAATGGGGCACCTACGACCGCAAGTACCACGTCAAGAACATCGAGACGTCCGGCTCGGCCGCGAAGCTCACCCACATCAACTACGCCTTCGGCAACGTCACCGGCGGAAAGTGCGCGATGGGCGACGGCTACGCGGCCACCGACCGGGCCTACACCGCCGCCGAGTCCGTCGACGGCAAGGCCGACACCTGGGACCAGCCGCTGCGCGGCAACTTCAACCAGCTGCGCAAGCTGAAGCAGAAGCACCCGAACCTCAAGGTCCTGTGGTCCTTCGGCGGCTGGACCTGGTCGGGCGGCTTCGGTGAGGCCGCGAGGAACCCGGCCGCCTTCGCCCAGTCCTGCTACGACCTGGTCGAGAACTCCAAGTGGGCAGACGTCTTCGACGGCATCGACATCGACTGGGAGTACCCGAACGCCTGCGGCGCCACCTGCGACACCAGCGGCAGGGCGGCCTTCCGCAACCTGACGCAGGCCCTGCGCGCCAAGTTCGGCTCCGGCAACCTCGTCACCGCGGCGATCACCGCCGACGCCACCCCGGGCGGCAAGATCGACGCGGCGGACTACGCGGGCGCCGCCCCGTACGTCGACTGGTACAACCCGATGACATACGACTTCTTCGGCGCCTGGGACACCGCCGGCCCGACGGCCCCACACTCTCCGCTGACCTCGTACTCCGGCATTCCGAAGGCGAACTTCCACACATCGGCGACCATCGCGAAGCTCAAGGGCCTCGGCATCCCCGCCTCGAAGCTGCTGCTCGGCATCGGCTTCTACGGCCGCGGCTGGACGGGCGTCACCCAGTCGGCCCCCGGCGGCACCGCGACCGGACCGGCGGCGGGCACGTACGAGCAGGGCATCGACGACTACAAGGTGCTCAAGGCCAAGTGCCCGGCGACGGGGACGGTGGCCGGCACGGCGTACGCCAAGTGCGGGAACAACTGGTGGAGTTACGACACCCCGGCGACCATCGGGACCAAGATGACGTACAAGAACCAGCAGGGCCTGGGCGGCACGTTCTTCTGGGAGCTGAGCGGCGACACGGCGAACGGTGAGCTGATCAGGGCCATCAAGTAAGGCGGGGCGATGCGGGGGCGGAGGGACCGTGACGGGCCCTCCGCCCCCGTCTCACGCGTCCTGGCGGGCGGCCGCCTGCGGGGCCGGGTAGGCGGGGTCCAGGTCCTCGATCGCCCGCAGGGCGCCGCCGAGGCCCTTCACCAGCAGCTCGCACATGGTGTCGCGGGGCAGTTCGGGGCGGTCGATCCATTCGAGGGTGGCGCCCTCGACGCTGCACACCCAGGCCAGCAGGCCCATCCGCGCCAGCGGGGTGATGTCGACGCGGCCGTACGCGCCCTCGGCGATGGTGGCGACGATGGCCTCGCGCACACCGTCCCGGATGGCGTGCACCTCGGTGTCGAAGCCGACCCCGCCGCTGATGATCGTGCGGTACGCGGCCTGGTGGTTCTCGGCGTAGCGCAGGTAGCTGTCGATCGTGCGCTGGACACGGTCGACCGGGGGCAGTTCGAGTCCGCTCGCCGCCAGGGTGACCAGGTCGGTGACCGAGTCCTGGATGATGGCCAGGTAGTAGCCCCGCTTGGACTGGAAGTAGTAGTAGATGAGCCCCTTGGCGACGTGCGCCTGCCGGGCGATGTCGTCCATCGAAAGGGCGTCGTAGGACGTGTCGGCGAACAACCTCCGGCCGATGGCGATGAGTTCGGCACGGCGCGCCAGCGAGCGCTCGGTGCCGCGAGCTCTGGGGCGCGCGGCAGGCTGTTGACTGATATTCAATTTCGACCCTGGTTCCAGGCGGGCGAGGAGGGACATCCGCAGTATGGCAGGTCGCAGGGCCGGGTCGTGGGTCAGGTCACAGCGCTCCGGGCCGGGGTCAGAGCAGCCCGAGCCGGGTCACGAGCATGGCGACGACCACGACGAGCGTCCAGCCCACGATCTGCTCGACGATCTTCGGGCCGTCGTCCTTGGGTCCGCCCGTACGGACACCGGCGGCGGTGACTGAGTGTGCGGTCATGACTTCTCGCTGATCCTTCGAGGCGGGCGGACTTCCCCCGGATTTCCGCCCACCTTGCCACCCGAAGCGGCTTTTGCGGCCGAGAGCTTCGTCACACGCGCACGCCCACGGCTGTCAGCGCCTTGCGCTGGGCCGCGGTCGGGCGCGCCGGGAAGTACAGGTAGCAGACGCCGCCGGTGCCGGAGACGACCTTGCCGGAGGCGTTGTACCGCTTGGTCCGCAGCCAGATGTTCTCCCACTCACGCCGCCGGTAGACGCGCCGCACGGCCTGGTTGCTCGCCGAGGCGGGGTCGTTGGCGATCACGTCGCCGGCGGCGGTGAACCCGATGACGGTCATCAGGTGCCCGGCGGTGCCGTACCCGGCGCCGGTCAGCTCCTCCTTCAGGAAGGACTGGGACGTTATGGCCGGAATGCCCGCCGCGATCAGCCTCTCCAGGTCGGTGAGCGAGCCGAGCCGGGTGACCACGGCCTGGAGGTCCTTGAACGTGGCCGCGTAGGCGGCGTTGAAGGGCCAGTTGCCGCAGCCTCCGTACTGGTGGTCGTAGGTGAAGCGGGCCGCGTGGCACACCTGCGGGTCGGTGAACGAGGGGTCCACCCAGGCCAGCTGCTTCGGGGTGAGCCGGCCGCCCCAGTACTCGATGATCATCTGGGAGGAGGTCGGGCTGCACCAGGCCTCGCCGCCGTTGTCGTACTCGGGGTAGCGGCCCTTGTGGATCTCCTGCGAGTACCGCGGGACGGCCAGTTCCTTCGCGAGGCCGGGCGCGGACGCCGGGACGGTGAACCGGTCGGGGACGTCGGACCCCATCACGCCGAGCCGCCACACGGTGGGCGTGGCCTTGCCGCCGGGCATGCGGTACAGGGTCAGGCGCAGGCGGCAGGAGGTCAGGCGCAGGCCGGTCGCCGGGTCGTCGACGGCCAGCGTGTCCGTCCAGACGGTGCTCTTGCCGTCGCTCTGGTCGTCGACCGAGGTGCGCTTGATGTCCTGGTCGCCGGACGCCCAGCGGCCCATCACGTACCAGGGGCTGCTGGTGCCGTCGGTGTAGGTGGCCTTGAGTTCGGCCTGGATCCAGGTGCCGGCCGGGGTGCGCGCGTTCCAGGAGACGATCGCCTCCGTCGCGGGGACGGCGAGCCGGTGGACGGGGGACGTCCAGGTGCCGTACTCCCAAGGGGCGGTGGTGCCGGTGTGCGGGTCCTTGTAGTCGGTGGTGCCGGCGGGCTTCGCGATCGCCAGGCCCGGGCGGGCGCCCGCGACGGCGCGGGTGCCCCGGGCGGTGCCGCCGCGCCAGTCGCCGTACGAGACCCAGGCCCGGTTGTCCACGGTGCGGGCCGGGACCGCCCGGGCGGGGTGCGCGGTGTCGGTGTCGTGCGTCATGGAGATCTCGGTGTCGGCGGCCGCCGGACCCGCGCTCGCGGTGACGGCGGCGACGACCGCGGCGGCCAGGACGGTTCTGCGGGACGGCTGTTCGGCTCTGCTCATGGCGGGGACCCCCGGATGTCGGAGTCGGGCAGGGGCGGGGCAGGTCCGTTGCACGGTCGGTCGCACATGCGTGTGCGCCACATATGAGCACAGCCCGCCGGGTCCTGCCAGCACTTCGGCCCGCGCCACGCCCACCAATATTGGCGTCGACCAGTGGCGGGAGCCGTGAACCGTCTGGTTAGAGTGCTGCGCGAGATGAATCCGTCCTTCCGCCCCGCGCCGGGGCCCGCCGTCCGTGACCTGGCCTCCCGGATCAGCCGTCTCTCCCCCTCCTGCGGCCCGGTCCGGCTCGTCGGCGTCGACGGGCACGCCGGATCCGGGAAGAGCACGTTCGCCGAGCAGTTGGCCGGGGCGCTCGGCGGCGCACCGGTGCTGCGCCTCGACGACATCGCCAGCCACGAGGAACTGTTCGGCTGGACCGGACGGCTGCTGGACCAGGTGATCGAGCCGCTGGCCGACGGCCGGACCGCGCGCTACGCCCCCTACGACTGGCGGGCCCGCCGCTTCGGCCCTCCCCTCCCCCTGCCGCCCGCGCCGGTGATCCTCGTCGAGGGCGTCGGCGCGGGACGCCGGGCGCTGCGGCCCCGTCTGGCCCTGCTGCTGTGGATGGAGCTGCCGCGCGAGGAGGCCTGGGCGCGGGGACGGTCGCGGGACGGGGAGGAACAGCGGGAGTTCTGGGACGGATGGGTCCCGGCGGAACGCCGGCATTTCGCCGACGATCCCTCGCGGCCCTTCGCCGATCTCCTGGTACGGCAGGGAGACAAGGGGTACGAGGTGTTTCCGGGACCTGCTGGGACGGTTGGACCGGACCAGTTTCTCACGCACGGTGACGGTCCGCCCGCAGTGTGCTGAACTTGTGAAGGCGCTTGCGGTGGAACTTGCCGGAGTGCTTCAACTCGGCTTGACCGGTGGGCCGTACAGGACTTACGTTCTCAATGTGCGGCCATTCGGAGCCGCCCACAGACGCGAAGCCCCCGGTTGTTCCCCCGTGATCGGGGGCTTCGTTCTGTCTTCTTCCGTTTTTCCGGGCCCCGCGAGACGCTGAACGCTCACACTCGGTCACCGTGCGCGAGTGCGCCGCATCCGCTCCCACCTCGCCGAACGGCCCGTGCGGCACCCTTCGGGGGCGCCGCCGCCGCAGGTACGATGCCCTCGTCGCGACCTACGGACGGTTGCTCCGCGCACCTCGCAACTCCGGTCCGTGGCACAGCGTTTCGAGCAGGACAGCCGGCCGGGGGGACGGCTCGTTGGCATACCGACGGGGGCACGGTTCGTGGGGGACGTGATGGACTTCGGCACGCAGGGCCCGCAGGCCCCGGCCGACCTCGCCTGGCTGCGAGGCGTCGATGCCTACACCATGGGCGCCTATCCGCAGGCGGAGGAGGAGTTCCGCGCCGCCGTGCGGATGGACCCCGGGATGGCCGACGGCTGGCTCGGGCTGCACGCGCTGCGCGTCGACACGACGACCGCGCTGCTCAGGATGTTCCGGCACCGGGACCGCTTCGGGGAGCAGCGCTCCCGCTATCGCCGCACCCTCAACTCCTGGTACTGGCTGGGCTGGTGGGTGCAGCCGGTGCTGGAGAGCCCCCGCGACCTGCTGCTCGCGCACGCCTCCCACTGGCTGGACGGCCGCCATGTCCCCGAGCTGGACCGGGCCCTCGCCGGGCTGCCGCCGGTGGACACCGACGCCCAGGTCCGCTTCCTGCACGCCTGCCGCGCCTATCTGGTCAAGGACTGGGAGCAGCTGGTCCGTCACACCGACCCGCTCGTCGACGACCCGATGCTCGGCATCGAGGCGGGGCTCTTCGGCGGCATGGCCCGGGTCCGTCTGGAGATGTACGGCCAGGCCGAACCGCTGCTGTCCGCCGCGCTGATGCGCTGCCGCAGCGAGCAGCCCCAGCGCAAGGAGCTGCGCTACTGGCTGGCCCGGGCGCACGAGGGCACCGGCCGCAGCGCCGCCGCGCTCCCCCTGTACCGGGCCGTGCACCGCGTCGACCCGGCCTTCATGGACACCTCGGCCCGGCTCGCCGCGATCGCCGAGGGCGACGGGTACGACGACTCCACCGACCTCGCGGCGATCACGCTCCCGGGCCTCGGCCAGGACACCGTGGACGGGCCGGACGGCTTCGACCCGCTCTTCGGCACCGAGGGCCGCGACCTGAGGCTGCCCGACCTCGAGCCGCCGGGCTCCGCTCCCCTGCCGCCGGAGACGGACCCGGCCGTGCGCGAGAAGTTCTCCCCGGCACCGTCCCTGCCCGCCGGGCCCACCGATCCCGCCTTACTGGAGGAGGCACTCGCCGAGCTGGAGCGCATGGTGGGGCTGGAGCCGGTGAAACGCCAGGTCAAGGCGTTGTCGGCGCAGCTGAACATGGCCCGGCTGCGGGCCGGGCAAGGACTGCCGGTCCAGCCGCCCAAGCGGCACTTCGTCTTCTCCGGCCCCTCCGGCACCGGCAAGACCACCGTCGCCCGCATCCTCGGCCGTGTCTTCTACGCCCTCGGGCTGCTCGGCGGCGACCATCTCGTGGAGGCCCAGCGGGCCGACCTGGTCGGCGAGTACCTCGGGCAGACGGCCGTGAAGGCCAACGAGCTGATCGACTCGGCCCTCGGCGGCGTCCTCTTCGTCGACGAGGCGTACTCGCTGTCCAACTCGGGCTACGGCAAGGGCGACGCGTACGGCGACGAGGCGCTCCAGGTGCTGCTGAAGCGGGCGGAGGACAACCGCGACCATCTCGTGGTGATCCTGGCCGGCTATCCGGAGGGCATGGACCGCCTGCTCGCCGCGAACCCCGGGCTGTCCTCACGCTTCACCACCCGCGTCGACTTCCCCTCCTACCGTCCGCTCGAACTCACCGAGATCGGCAAGGTGCTCGCCGCGGAGAACGGCGACCTGTGGGACGAGGAGTCCCTCGACGAGCTGCGGTCCATCGCCGGGCATGTGGTCGACCAGGGATGGATCGACGAACTGGGCAACGGGCGGTTCCTGCGGACCCTGTACGAGAAGAGCTGCGCGTACCGGGATCTGCGGCTGTCCGTGTATCCCGGGGTGCTGGGCAGGGAGGATCTGGCGACGTTGCGGCTGCCGGATCTGATGCAGGCGTACGGGGAGGTGCTGTCCGGGCGGGGACCGCAGGCTCCGCCCGGACTGTGAGAAGCGGCGTGGGACGGCCGGCCTACGTCGCCAGAACCTCCTCGCCGGACCTCGGCTCCGTCAGCCTGATCTCGGGGACTTCCCGGTGCGCGGGATCCCGCACCTCCCCCACCAGCAGCTCCAGTACGTCCTCCAGCGCGACCAGCCCGAGCACCTTCCCCGACCCGTCGGCCACCTGGGCCAGGTGCGTCGCGGCCCGACGCATCACCGTCAGCGCGTCGTCCAGCGGCAGCTCGGACCGCAGGGTCGTCATGGGCCGCCACAACTGCTGCGGCACGGCCCGGTCGGAGTGCTCCAGGTCCAGGACGTCCTTCACATGCAGATAGCCCATGAACGCGCCGGTCTCCGCCGCGACCGGGAACCGGGAGTACCCGGTCCGGGCGGTGAGCTCGACGATGCGCCCGGGGGTGACGGACGGGCTGACCGTCACCAGGGACTCGCGCTTCAGCAGGACGTCCGTCACCGGGCGCGAGCCCAGCTCCAGAGCGTCCTCCAGGCGTTCGGCCTCCTCGGGGTCGAGCAGGCCCGCCTGGCCGGCGTCCTCCACCAGCCGGTTGAGCTGCTCGCTGGTGAAGACGGCCTCGACCTCGTCCTTGGGCTCGACGTGGAAGAGCCGCAGGATGCCCTGGGAGACGGCGCCGAGCGCGGCGGTGATCGGCTTGCAGAAGCGGGCGAACCAGACCAGGCCGGGGCTGAGCCACAGCGCGACCTTCTCGGGGGCCGCCATCGCCAGGTTCTTCGGGACCATCTCGCCGATGACGAGGTGGAAGAAGACCACCGCGGCGAGCGCGATGACGTAGGTCAGCGGGTGGATCATGCCGTGCGGCAGGTGGATCCACTCGAAGACCGGCTCCAGCAGATGCGCGACGGTCGGTTCGGCGACCGCGCCGAGGGTGAGGGAGCAGATCGTGATGCCGAACTGGGCCGCCGCCATCATCTGCGGCAGCCGCTCGAGCCCGTAGAGGACCTGCCGGGCGCGGGCGGTGCCGAGCGGTTCGATCTGGCTGCGGCGTACGGAGACCAGCGCGAACTCGGCACCGACGAAGAAGCCGTTGGCGAGCACGAGCAGCGCGGCGAAGAGAAGTTGGAGCACGCTCATCGGACGGCCTCCACCATGGCGGCCACCGGGGCCGTTCGCACGAGCCGGACCCGCTCCGCGCGGTAGTGGCCGACCTGGCGCACCGACAGCCGCCAGCCGGGCAGCTCCGCCTTGTCGCCGACGGCCGGAATACGGCCCAGCAGATCGGCGATCAGGCCCGCGACGGTCTCGTACGGGCCTTCCGGCACGTCGAGGCCTATGCGCAGCAGGATGTCGACACGGCAGCTGCCGTCGACGTCCCAGGCGGGCCTGCCGTCCTCCGGCGGTGCGGAGGCCAGCTCGGGCAGGTCGTGTCCGTCGTGCTCGTCACGGACCTCGCCGACGATCTCCTCGACGATGTCCTCCAGTGTGACGACGCCGGCGGTGCCGCCGTACTCGTCGACGACGACCGCGATGGGCTGCTCGCTGCGCAGGCGGGCGAGCAGCGGCCGTACGGGCAGCGTCTCGGGGACGAGCAGCGCCGGGCGGGCGATGCGGCCCACGGGGGTGCGCAGCCGGTCCCGCACGGGCACGGCCAGGGCGTCCTTGAGGTGGACCATGCCGACCACCTCGTCGATCTTCTCCCGGTAGACGGGGAAGCGGGACAGGCCCGTGGCGCGGGTCAGGTTGACCACGTCCTCGGCGGTGGCCGAGGACTGCAGGGCGCTGACCTTCACGCGCGGCGTCATCACATGCTGCGCGGTCAGCTCGCCCAGCGACAGGGTTCTGACGAAGAGGTCGGCCGTGTCCTGTTCCAGGGCGCCGGCCCGGGCCGAGTGACGGGCCAGGGAGACGAGTTCGCCGGGGGTGCGGGCGGAGGCCAGCTCCTCGGCGGGCTCGATGCCCAGGGCGCGTACCAGCCGGTTCGCGACGGCGTTGAGGCCGGCGATGACCGGGCGGAAGAGGCGGGCGAAGACATGCTGCGGGCCGGCGACGAAGCGCGCGACCTGAAGCGGTCTGGACACCGCCCAGTTCTTGGGCAGGAGTTCGCCGATCACCATCTGCACGGCGGAGGCCAGCAGCATGCCGACGACGACCGTGACACCGGAGACGGCTCCCTCGGGGATGCCGATCGAGGTGAACGGGCCGTGCAGCAGCTCAGCGAGCGCCGGTTCGGCGAGCATGCCGACGACGAGCGAGGTGATGGTGATGCCGAGCTGGGTGCCGGAGAGCTGGAAGGACAGTTCCTTGAGCGACTCGACGACGCGGTGGGCGCGCCGGTCGCCCTCGGCGGCGGCCTTCTCGGCCTCGGGCCGCTCGACCGTCACGAGTCCGAACTCGGCCGCCACGAAGAATCCGTTGGCGAGAATCAGCAGGAACGCGGCTGCCAGGAGCAGCAGGGGGGTGGTCATGATGCCGCCGCCTCCGCAAAGTCGCGTACCTCGACAACGAGGTCCGCGCTATGTCGGCAGGGGGCGGCGCAGGTACTACAGGACGATCCGTCCATCGCCGGAGAGGGTCACTCCTCGGTTAGCAGGAGCCTCGGTGCACCGGGCGGGGCAGCAGAGGCGGAGACGCATCCGTTCACGCCTCCGCCAACAGATTAATCAAGACACGGCCCGGTGCGGCAGTGGCGGCCGCCCTGTGGATTGCCCGAGTCAGCTCCGAGGCCGCTCGTGCGCCACGGAACGGGCCTCGGCGAGCGCCCTCAGGGCCCGGGCGTCGGCGAGCGCCCGCTGCCTGGCGATACCCGGCTGAATACCGAGGACAGGCAGGCTGGTGCCGTCGCTGAGGTTGAGGAACACCCAGGGGTCGCCGGGCCGGAGGGTCACCTGAAGGATCTCCGCCCACTCCAGCCGGCGCTTGTTCGTGAGGTTCACCACGGTGACGCCCGATTCGTCGGCGACGACCTTGGGCCGGGCCAGCAGGAGCAGCACCGCGTCCAGCAGAAGCGCCGTGAGGACGAAGCTGAGGCGCTCGGCGGGGCTGAGCTGCTTCAGCAGCATCGCGACGGCCGTGATGACGACCAGGATCGCGACGGCGGCGGTGAGCAGCACCGCTCGGGTGCTGCCCGGCCGGAACGTGACGGGCAGGGTGGGCAGATCGGACATCGGTGTACGCCCCTCAGAGACGGCAGGCGTGGATGGCCGTGGTCAGGATGGCCCGGGCGCCGATGTCGTAGAGGTCGTCCATGATCCGCTGCGCCTCCTTGGCCGGGACCATCGCGCGGACGGCGACCCAGCCCTCGTTGTGCAGCGGGGAGACGGTCGGAGACTCCAGACCGGGGGTGAGGGCGACGGCCTTCTCCAGCTGCTCCACGCGGCAGTCGTAGTCCATCATCACGTAGGTCCGGGCGACCAGGACGCCCTGGAGGCGGCGCAGGAACTGCTGCACCTTGGGGTCGTCGGCGTCCGCGCCGGTGCGGCGGATCACGACGGCCTCGGACTTCATGATCGGCTCGGCGACGACCTCGAGGCCGGCGTTGCGCAGCGAGGTGCCGGTCTCGACGACGTCCGCGATGACCTGGGCGACGCCGAGCTGGATGGCGGTCTCGACGGCGCCGTCCAGGTGGACGACGGAGGCGTCGATGCCGTGGTCGGCGAGGTGCGCCGCGACGATGCCCTCGTAGGAGGTGGCGACGGTCTTGCCGGCGAGGTCCGCGAGGCCCTCGACGGTGCCGGGCTTGCAGGCGTAGCGGAAGGTGGAGCGGGCGAAGCCGAGGGGGAGGATCTCCTCGGCTTCGGCGCCCGAGTCGATGAGCAGGTCGCGTCCGGTGAGGCCGATGTCCAGCTGGCCGGAGGCGACGTAGATGGCGATGTCGCGGGGGCGGAGGTAGAAGAACTCGACCTCGTTCACCGGGTCGACGATCCGCAGCTCCTTGGATTCCCGGCGCTGCTGGTAGCCGGCCTCATGCAGCATCTCCGCCGCAGGGCCGGACAGGGAACCCTTGTTGGGGACGGCGATGCGCAGCATGAGGTCGGCTTCCTTTGCGTGGTGTCTTACGGGAACGGGTGCGGCGGACCGCGGCTTACAGGTGGGCGTAGACGTCGTCGAGGGAGATGCCGCGGGCGACCATCATCACCTGGACGTGGTAGAGCAGCTGCGAGATCTCCTCGGCTGCTGCCTCCTTGCCCTCGTACTCGGCGGCCATCCAGACCTCGGCGGCCTCTTCTACGACCTTCTTGCCGATGGCATGGACGCCCTTCTCGACCAGCTCTGCGGTGCGGGAAGTGGCGGGATCGCCCTGGGCGGCCTTGTGCTGGAGCTCGGTGAAGAGCTCCTCGAACGTCTTCTTGGACATGGTGACGCCTAGCCTACGCGGTGTAGGGGGCGCCTCAGCGCCAGGGTTCGGATACCGAGCGGAGGGTGGCCGCGGTCGCCACCGCCGCCGTCACCGCCTCGTGCCCCTTGTCCTCGTTGGAGCCGGGCAGGCCCGCGCGGTCCAGGGCCTGCTCATCGGTGTCGCAGGTCAGCACGCCGAAGCCGATGGGGACGCCGGTCTCGACCGACACCTGGGTCAGGCCCTGGGTCACGCCCTGGCACACGTACTCGAAGTGGGGCGTGCCACCGCGGATGACGACGCCCAGGGCCACGATCGCGTCGTAGCCGCGGCCCGCGAGGACCTTGGCGACCACCGGGAGCTCCCAGCTGCCGGGGACCCTGAGGAGGGTCGGCTCGTCGATGCCCAGGTCGTGCAGGGCGCGCAGGGCGCCGTCGACCAGACCGTCCATCACCTTCTCGTGCCACTGTGCCGCGATGACGGCGACCCTGAGGTCACCCACATTGCGTACGGACAGTTCCGGTGCACCCTTGCCGCTCACGTCTCTCCCTCTTGCTCTCTTACTGGTTGCTGCAGGCCGGCACGGTGGTCGTGTCGAGCCAGGGCAGGTCGTGGCCCATCCGGTCCCGCTTGGTGCGCAGGTAGCGGAGGTTGTGCTCGCCGGCGCTCACGGGCATCGGCACGCGTGCGGTGACGTCGATGCCGTGGCGGACGAGCGCGTCGGTCTTGTCGGGGTTGTTGGTCAGCAGCCGCACACCGTGCACACCGAGGTCGGCCAGGATCTGCGCGCCGGCCGCGTAGTCGCGGGCGTCGGCGGGCAGGCCGAGTTCGAGGTTGGCGTCGAGGGTGTCGCGGCCGCGCTCCTGGAGTTCGTAGGCGCGCAGCTTGGACATCAGGCCGATGCCGCGGCCCTCGTGTCCGCGCAGGTAGACCACCACTCCCCTGCCCTCGGCCTGGATTCGGGCCAGGGAGGCGTCCAGCTGGGGGCCGCAGTCGCAGCGGGCGGAGCCGAAGACGTCGCCGGTGAGGCACTCGGAGTGAACGCGGACGAGGACGTCCTGGCCGTCGCCGATCTCCCCGTGCACGAGGGCGACGTGCTCGACGCCGTCGACGGTGGAGCGGTAGCCGTACGCCGTGAACGTGCCGTGGGCGGTGGGCAGTCGGGTCTTGGCCTCGCGGCGGACGGTCGGCTCGCTGCCGCGGCGGTAGGCGATCAGATCCTCGATGGAGATGATCGTCAGGCCGTGCTTGCGGGCGAAGGGGATCAGCTCGGGCAGGCGCAGCATGGTGCCGTCCTCGCCGGCGATCTCGACGATCGCTCCGGCCGGACGCAGGCCCGCGAGGCGGGCGAGGTCGACGGCGGCCTCGGTGTGGCCGTTGCGCGTCAGGACCCCGCCGGGCCGGGCGCGCAGCGGGAAGATGTGGCCGGGGCGGACGAAGTCGTCGGGACCCGTGACGCCGTCGGCGAGCAGTCGGAGCGTGGTGGCGCGGTCGGAGGCCGAGATGCCGGTGCTCACGCCGTGCGCGGCGGAGGCGTCGACGGAGACCGTGAACGCGGTCTTCATCGACTCGGTGTTGTCCTCGACCATCTGCGGCAGCCGCAGCCGGTCGAGTTCGTCGCCCTCCATGGGGGCGCAGATCAGGCCGCGGCACTCGCTCATCATGAAGGCGACGATCTCGGGGGTCGCCTTCTCGGCGGCGATGACGAGGTCGCCCTCGTTCTCCCGGTCCTCGTCGTCGACGACCACGACGGGGCGGCCGGCCGCGATGTCGGCGATGGCCTGCTCGACGGGGTCGAGCGCGAAGTCCTCGTTGTCGTCGAGGTCATCGGTGTACAGGACGGTTGCGGCGCTCATGCCGGCGCTCCTTCCAGGGTGGGCTGTGCTGCCGCGCGCGAGCGCAGCCACCAGTCGCGCAGGCCCCACAGGACGAGCGCGCCGTAGATGATGTAGACGAAGCCGGAGAAGGCGAAGCCGTTGGCGAAGTTCAGCGGGACGCCGACCAGGTCGACCAGGAGCCAGGCGAACCAGAACTCGACCATGCCGCGGGCCTGGGCGTACATCGCGACGACGGTGCCGACGAAGATGTACGCGTCCGGCCAGGGGTCCCAGGAGAGGGTCGGGAAGGCGGTGAACAGGCCGCCGACCGCGAGGGTGCCGACGACGGCCGCGCCGGCCAGAGCCCCGCGCTCGCGCCAGGTGGCGAACCGTACGGCGATGGAGCCGTCCTGGGCCTGCTGCCGGCCGCGGTTCCACTGCCAGAAGCCGTACGTGGCGACGAGCATCACGACGATCTGCTTGCCGGCGCTGCCCGCGAGGTGGGCGGTGGCGAAGGCCGCGAAGAGGATGAGGCCGGAGAGGAACTGGGCGGGCCAGGTCCACAGGGAGCGGCGCCAGCCGAAGGCCAGGCCGATCAGACCGATCACGTTGCCGATCATGTCCGACCACTTGATGTGCTGGCCGAAGAGCGAGAAGGCCTCGGAGTTGAGCCAGTTCACCGGTCCACCCCCTGCACACGGTCGCCCTGCGCACGGTCGCCCAGCATCCGCTCGACGTACTTGGCGATGACGTCCACCTCGAGGTTGACCGGGTCGCCGGGGCCCTTGTGGCCGAGCGTGGTCAGGGCGAGGGTGGTGGGGATGAGGCTCACGGTGAAGTAGTCGGGGCCGGCGTCCACGACCGTGAGGCTGATGCCGTCGACGGTGATGGAGCCCTTCTCGACCACGTAGCGGGTGAGGTCCGCGGGGAGGGAGATCTTCACGATCTCCCAGTGCTCGGACGGCTTGCGTTCCAGGATCTCGCCGGTGCCGTCGACATGGCCCTGCACGATGTGCCCGCCGAGGCGTTCGCCGACGGCCATGGGGCGTTCGAGGTTGACGCGGGTGCCGACCGCGAGGGCGCCCAGGCTGGAGCGGTTGAGGGTCTCGGCCATGACGTCGGCGGTGAACTCGTCGCCCTCGTGGTCGACGACCGTGAGGCAGACGCCGTTGACCGCGATGGAGTCGCCGTGCTTGGCGCCTTGGGTGACGACGGGACCGCGCAGGCGGAAGCGACAGGCGTCGTCGAGGGTCTCGACGGCCGTGATCTGGCCCAGCTCTTCGACGATTCCGGTGAACACTTCCCGGGTCCTCCTGCCACATCGGGGCACGGACTCCGGGGCTGTCGATGACGACAGATGTACGAGCAGAGACACCGGGGGCGACGCCGGACGGAGCCCGCCCCGAGGGGACGGACCACTTCGGCGGCACGCACGTATGCCTGCCCGCCGCGCACTGCCTCCCATCCGGACTTTAACCGTCGGTCCAGGAATTTCACCTGGTCAACCGATCGCTGGAGGCGACCGGGTCGCGGACTGTAACCGCCGGTTCGGACTTTCACCGACCCCGGAGTGCGCTGCTACTGGTACACGGCAAGTGTGCCACGCCTGATCGACGTTCAAAGAGGCGATCGGTGTGGGCTGCCTCACAGACTGTGGCGTCATGCTCACCGGGATTGGTACGCACCTATTGACGGTGTGGTCTAGTCCTTTCTAGGGTCGGGCTCCAGGGTTGGCATGCCCCCCATGACCGGCCCGGCGGCGGTGACGACGGCCCTTGCCCGTCGCCGGGCCTTCCCACGCCGCACGGACGGCGTTCTGGCAGGGTGAGCCCCATGACCACCACGATCGCCGACGAGTTCGAGGTCCACCGGCCCCGGTTGTTCTCGCTCGCCTACCGGCTGCTGGGCTCCGCCGAGGAGGCCGAGGACGCGGTCCAGGACGCGTATCTGCGGTACAGCGGCGCCGACCGCGCGGAGATCGAGCGTCCGGCGGCCTGGCTCGCCAAGGTCGTCACGAACCTCTGCCTGAACCGGCTGACGTCCGCGCGCGCCCGGCGCGAGCGATATGTCGGTACCTGGCTGCCGGAGCCGGTGGTCACCGGGGACGGCGCCCTCGGTCCGCTGGAGTCGGCCGAGCAGCGGGACGCCGTGTCGATGGCGATGCTGGTGCTGCTGGAACGGCTCACGCCGACCGAACGGGCGGTGTACGTGCTGCGGGAGGCGTTCGGGTACGGGCATCGGGAGATCGCCGGGGTCCTGGATCTGAGCGAGGCGAACTGCCGTCAGCTGTACCGGCGGGCCGTGCGGAGGGTGGGCGAGCCGCAGGCCCGTTTCGAGCCGGCGTCCGAGCAGCAGGAGGAGCTGGTCACGTCGTTCATCACGGCGGCCCGCGAGGGCGACCTGGCCGGGCTGGAGAAGCTGCTCGCGGCCGATGCCACGTGGTGGAGCGACGGTGGCGGCAAGGTCACGGCGGCCCGGTGGCCCATCGAGGGCGGTCCCCGGATCGCCCACTTCCTGGCGGGCGGGGGCCCGAAGTTCTCGGTGGGCCTGGAGTTCGTGCCGGTCGAGGTCAACGGCGCGACAGGCCTGGCGACCTGGGCGGGCGACACGCTCGCCGGGCTGGCGGCCTTCGAGGTGCGCGACGGGCTGGTCACCGGGGTGCGAGCCGTGGTCAACCCGGAGAAGCTGGTGTTCGCACGGCGTCAGCTCGCCCGGGCGTAGGACGCGTCGGGCGCGGTCGCGGGATCGCCGGGCGGGTCTGTCACATTCGGCGGGGGGTGTTCGGTCTCAGCTGACGAGGGGCGCTCCGGCCGGAGCCCCCGGGCCTTCGAAGGGACTGACCAGCATGACCACGATCCTGGTGACCGGCGGCACCGGAACACTCGGCCGGCTCGTCGCCGAGCGGCTGCGCGCGGACGGGCACGAGGTGCGGGTGCTCAGCCGGCACGCCCAGCCGTACGCGGTCGACCTGATGGAGGGCGGGGGCGCGCTGGACGCGGCCGTCGCCGGTGTGGACACGATCGTGCACTGCGCGTCGGCGCAGAAGGGCGATGAGCAGGCGGCGTCGAACCTGATCGGGGCGGCGCGCGGGGCCGGGGTGCGGCACCTCGTCTACATCTCGATCGTGGGCGTCGACCGGGTGCCCTTCGGCTACTACAAGAGCAAGCTCGCCGTGGAGCGGATGGTCGAGCAGTCGGGGCTCGGCTGGACCGTGCTGCGAGCGACGCAGTTCCACGACCTGCTGGTCATGGCGCTGCAGGGGCTGTCGAAGCTGCCGGTCCTGTTCCTGCCGGCCGGTGTCCGGGACCAGCCGGTCGAGGTGGCCGAGGTCGCGGACCGGCTGGTCGAGCTGGCGGCGGGTGAACCGGCGGGGCGGGTCGAGGACATGGGCGGGCCGGAGGTGCGGACGTTCGAGTCGCTGGCCCGCGCGTATCTGAAGGCGTCCGGCCGGCGGCGGGCGGTGGTGAACGTACCGCTGTGGGGAGCGGCGTACCGGGGCTTCCGGAGCGGGGGTCATCTGACGCCGCGGCGGGCGGTCGGCACGGGGACGTTCGAGGAGTATCTGGCGCGGCGGTTCGGGGGCGGGCAGGTGCGGACGGGGAGCGGGCGGTCCCGGGCGTAGCGGGGGACCCGGGCGCAGCCGGAGGCCCGGGCACGGCCGGAGGGTTCCGGCCGTAGGGGGTGCAGACGGAGGGCAGGCGGTCCCGGGCTCGGCGGAGGTGCTGACGAGAAGCGGCCGTCCCGGGCACGGAGGTTCGGCCGGGAGGCCCGGGGGCCTCCTACCAGCGCTGGTCCGGCCGCTGCCCGGGAGTGAAGAGTTCCTCCTGAGCGCGGTCACGGGCCGTGAGGAGGGCGCCGCGCAGGACAGCGCCGCCGCCCAGGGTGGTCGTCCGTACCTCCGTGGGCAGCGGCGTCATCCGGGCGATACGGTCCTGCACCCGGCCGGCGAGCTCCTCGCCACCGGCCTGCCCGACCTCACCCCCGAGCACCACGCACCCGGGGTCCAGGATCGCCACCACGGAGGCGACTCCGACGGCGAGACGATCGGCCAGGGCGTCGAGGAAACGGTCCGAGGGCTCAGGCGTCCCGTCCGGGCTCTCGGGCCGGGACCTCTCGCCCTCCGTCGCCCGCGCCTGCCCCACCGCACCCCGCACCACACCCACGGCCGCCCGTACGACCCCCACCTCGGACGGCTCCTGCCCCGGCTTGGCCGGCACCCCGCATTCCGCCGCCAGGTCCACGACCGCGGTCGCCGCGGCCAGGCCGTGGAAGCCGCCCTCGCAGTCCGTCGCGGACGGGAGCGTGGTCGCGCCCGGGACCGGGAGGAAGCCGATCTCGCCGGTGCCGCCGGAGGCACCGCGGCGCAGCGCGCCGTCGAGGACCACGGCCGCGCCCGTGCCGTGGCCCAGCCACAGCAGGACGAAGGTGTCCCGGTCCCGGGCGGCGCCGTCGCGCTGCTCGGCCAGCGCCGCGAGGTTGGTCTCGTTCTCGACGCTCACCCGTGCCTCGGGCAGCCGCTCCTGGAGGGCGGCGACCAGGCGCCGGTGCCACTCCGGCAGCCCGGAGGAGTCACGGAGTTCGCCGCTGGCCGGGTCGATCAGGCCGGGCGCCCCGATGCCGACGGTGTGCAGCCGGTCGGCACCGGCCTCCTTCACCACCCGCTCGACCAGCGCGACCGCCTGTTCCACGGCGGGACCCGTTCCCATGTCACCCGTGATGGGCACCGACTCCTCGGCCAGGACCCGGCCCACCAGGTCGGCGACGGCCACGGAGACACCCTCGGTGCGTATGTCCAGCGCGGCGAGGTGCGCCCGGTCGGCGACGATGCCGTACACCTTGGCGTTGGGCCCGCGCCGCTGCTCCCCCGCCTCCCCGACGACCGTGATCAGACCCATGACGGTGAGGCGTTCGACGAGGTCGGCGACGGTCGGCCGGGACAGACCGGTGAGCTGCTTCAACCGCCCTGCCGTCAGCGGGCCCTCCTGCTGGAGCAGACGCAGGGCGAGCCGGTCGTTGATGGCCCGGGCGGTGCTCGGGGATGCGGGCATGCCGGGATCCTTCCAGATCGGCGGGTCCGTCGGCCGTGGCCCGCCGGGAAACCCTCTTATTATCAGGCAGGGTTCCTGATAGTTTACGGCCGCCTGACGCGAGCGCGGCAGAGACACGGCAGAGGCCTGGAGGGGGACCGCAGAATGGGCAACGTGGTCGACGAACTGCGCGAGGTGAAACGGTCCCGGTACGCCGTGGCCGCGGTCTTCGCCGTGCACGGCGCCGTGACCGGCTCGTTCGCCACCCGCGTGCCCTGGATCCAGGACCACGCGGGCGTGAGCGCCGGGCAGTTGGGGATCGCGCTCGCCTTCCCCGCGCTCGGCGCGTCCGTCGCGATGCCGCTCGCCGGCAGCGTCAGCCACCGGTTCGGAGCCCGCAACGCGCTGCGCGGACTGATCGCCCTGTGGACCCTCGCGCTGGTCCTGCCGTCCCTCGCCCCGAACCTGCTCACGCTCTGCCTGGCCCTGTTCACCTACGGCGCGACGGCGGGCATGGCGGATGTGGCGATGAACGCGCTGGGCGTCGAGGTCGAGAACCGCCTCGGCCGGTCGATCATGTCCGGGCTGCACGGTATGTGGAGCGCGGGTGCCCTGATCGGCTCGGCGGCCGGCACCCTCGCCGCGCACCTCGGTTCGGACGCCCGGCTGCACCACGTACTGGCCGCCGCGGTCCTCACCGTCATCGGGGTGGCGGCCTGCCGGTGGGTGCTGGATCTCCAGCCCGCCGAGGACGAGGAGCCGCCCCCGAGGTTCGCGCTGCCGCCCCGGTCGGCGCTGCTCATCGGCGCGATCGGGTTCTGCGCGGTGTTCGCCGAGGGCGCGAGTCTGGACTGGTCGGCGGTCTATCTGCGCGAACAGCTGGAGACCTCGGCGGGTCTCGCGGCGGCGTGCACGACGGGCTTCACGCTCACCATGGCCATCGCCCGGTTCGCCGGCGACCGGGTCGTGGACCGCTTCGGTGCCGTACGGACCGTACGGGTCAGCGGTGTGCTCGCCGTGCTCGGCGGTCTGCTGATCGTCGTCGCGGACCGTCCGGCGGTGGCCATGAGCGGGTTCGCTCTGATGGGCCTGGGCATCGCGGTCGTCGTACCGCTGTGCTTCGCGGCGGCGGGCCGCAGCGGCTCCAACCCGAGCCTGGCCATCGCGGGCGTCGCGACCATCACGTACACCTCGGGACTGATCGCGCCGAGCGCGATCGGCATGCTGGCCCAGGCGACCAGTCTGATGGTGTCGTTCTGCCTGGTGACGCTGCTGTCCTGCGGCCTGGTGGCGTTCGCGCGGGTGCTGCGCCCGGGCGACCGGGCGAAGATCAGCCGGCCGGACGCGGCGGCGGTTCCCGACCTGCGGCCCTGAGCCGGCACCCGGTCCGGGTGGACACGCGGAGGCCCTGATCGGCCCCGGTCACCGGCATCGCCGACGCACCCGGACAATGGTCCGGATACTCGCACGCACGACGAAAGCGAAACCGCACCATGGATCTCGGCGTCCGCTGGAAACTGCACGGCGACGGACGCACCCCGGCGCCCGGCGCGGTGGTCCGCCCCGACGAGCGGCTCTCGTGGCCCCGCACGGCCGGGCTCGGCGCCCAGCATGTGGTGGCCATGTTCGGGGCGTCCTTCGTGGCTCCGGTCCTGATGGGCCTGGACCCCAATCTCGCGATCATGATGTCGGGCGTCGCGACCGTCGTGTTCCTGCTGGCCACGCGCGGCCACGTCCCCAGTTACCTGGGCTGCTCGCTGTCCTTCGTGGGGGTGGCGGCGGTCATCCGCGCGCAGGGCGGCAGCAGCGCCACCGTCACCGGCGCGGTCTTCGTCGTCGGCGCCGCGCTGTTCCTGGTGGGGCTCGCCGTGCGGCGGTTCGGGGCGCGGATCATCCACGCCACGATGCCGCCGATCGTGACCGGCGCCGTGGTGATGCTGATCGGCTTCAACCTGGCCCCGGTGACGGCCTCGACGTACTGGCCCCAGGACCAGTGGACGGCCCTGCTGACGATGCTGTTCACCGGCCTGGCGGTCGTCTGCCTGCGCGGATTCTGGTCCCGGATCGCGATCTTCCTGGGGCTGGTCTTCGGATACGGCATCTCCTGGGTGTTCGACCTGGTCTTCGGCAAGATCCACTCGGTGGACGCGAGCGGCAAGCTCACCGACCACTGGCGGCTCGATCTCTCCGGCGTGGACAAGGCCGACTGGATCGGACTGCCGACGCTGCACGGCCCGTCCTTCGAGTGGTCGGCGATCCTGGTCGCCCTGCCGGTCGTCATCGCGCTGGTCGCGGAGAACGCCGGGCATGTGAAGGCGGTCGGCGAGATGACCGGCGAATCGCTGGACAGCAGGCTCGGCACGGCGATCTCGGCCGACGGCGTCGGCTCGATGCTGTCCACCGCGGTCGGCGGCCCGCCCAACACCACGTACTCCGAGAACATCGGCGTGATGGCCGCGACCCGCGTCTACTCGACGGCCGCCTACTGGGCCGCCGCCGGCTTCGCCCTGCTGTTCGGCGTCTGCCCGAAGTTCGGCGCGGTCGTCGCGGCGATCCCGGGCGGGGTGCTCGGCGGCATCACCGTCATCCTGTACGGCATGATCGGCCTGCTCGGCGCCCAGATCTGGCTCAACGCCCGGGTGGATCTGCGCAATCCGCTGAACCTGGTCCCGGCGGCTGCGGGCATCATCATCGGCGTCGGCAACGTCTCCATGGAGTTCACGGACACGTTCTCGCTGAGCGGCATCGCGCTCGGCACGATCGTCGTCATCACCGGCTACCACGCCCTGCGGGCCTTCGCCCCGGCCCATCTGAAGACGCAGCATCCGCTGCTGGACGAGGGCGCCTCCTCCTACGACGACTCCAAGTCGTAGCGTCTACGGCGAGGCGTCCTACGGCGAGGCCAGGTCGTACGCGTACGACGCCGTGAAGGTCCCCGGCCTGCCCTTGCAGCCGTCCGACTCCCCGGGCAGCTTCACCCACAGGTAGGCGTCGATCCGGGCCTCGCCGGTGCCGAGGGTCGGGGTCCGGCCGAGCTTGCGGCCCGACGGGTCGCACCACTCCCCCTCGGCCGGGGCGCCGTTGCCGTTGCGGCTGGTGTCGATGACGGCGCCCAGGCTTTCCGGGCCGCCGAGGGCGTCCAGGACCCGCCGGTCGTAGGCGACCTCGTCGGCCGTGGTGTGGAAGTTGGAGACGTTGCTGAAGATCCCGTCGGAGGACCCGGGCGAGGCGGCACCGGCCTGCCGCAGCCATGCCGCCTGCTTGCCGGGCGCGTTCCAGCCGGAGTGTCCCGCGTCGTAGTACACGCGTGCCCGGGGGTTGGCGTCCTTCAGGACGCGGCCGGCCCGGGCCAGCGAGGCGAAGCGGTCCGCGCGTGCACCGGCGGAGAGGCACTCGGTCTGGGCGACCGAGTCCGGCTCCAGGACGACGATGACCTCGCCGGAGCCCAGCCCGGCCGCGAACCGGTCGATCCAGGCGTCGTACGCGTCCAGGTCGGGCGCCCCGCCCTGGGAGTGGCCGCCGCAGTCCCGGCCGGGTATCGCGTACGGCACGACGACGGGCACCCGGCCCTGTGCCGCGCCGCCGGACGTCACCGCGGCGACCCGGGCGGTGAGCGTGTCCGGGGAGTAGTCGGCGAACCAGACGGCGGCCGGCCGCTCGGCTATGCGGGACGCTATGACCGCGTGGCGCGGATCGCCGTCGTGGGCCCGGATCCAGTCGAGCACCTGGGAGTCGGGGTGGCGGTAGAGCCGTCCGGTCACGACACCGGCCGCCTTCCGCTTCTTGGTCTCCGTCCTCGGGGACGAGGGCGCGCGGACGGCGCTCTTCGTCGAGGACGGTGTGGGCGAGGCGGAGCCGGAGACCGACGGGGACACCGACGGCACCGCGGGCAGGGGCGCGAAGCGGGGCGAGGCGGACACCTCGGGAGTCCGGGCCTCGTCCGAGGATCGCCGGTCGTCGACCGCGGAGAGCGCCCCGGCGACCACGCCGACCGCGACCACGACGGAGGCCGCCACGACCATCGCGCCGCGCCGGGCGGCGCGCCTGCGCTCGGCCCTGCGGGCGGCCAGGCGCTGGGCACGTAAGCCTGACACGGTGCTGCTCCCCCTCCCCCTGCGGCGGGCGGCGTTCCCCCGTTTCGGGGAAGCGCCGGGCCAGCCGGTACTCCCGCCAGCCTAGAGCTGGGACTCTGCCCGCATGCCGCGATGCGAACAAGTCCCCACAGCCGTGGACACTCCGGTCGACGGAGTCATCTCCCGTATGCGCGCCCTCGACGCGGCCCTGCACCCCCGGGACGGGGTGGCCGTCTTCAACCGCGTCTACCTCGCCGTGACGGAGGCCGTGGACCGGTGCATCGACACGGGGCGGTTCGCGGACCCGCATGCCGCGATCACGCTGGACGTACGGTTCGCGGAGCGGTACCTGGAGGCCGTCGCAGCGGCGGCCGGAGAGCGGCGCCCACCCGCCTGCTGGCGGCCGCTGTTCCAGTTCCGCCGCCATCCCGGGGTACGGCCGTTGCAGTTCGCCCTCGCGGGCATCAACGCGCACATCGGGCACGATCTCGCGCTGGCCGTCGTGGACACCTGCCGTACGCTCGACTGCGCACCCGCCGAGCTGGAGGACGAGTTCGACACGGTGGGCGATCTCCTCGTCTCGCTGGAGGAGCGCATCCGCGAAGATCTGATGCCGGGCCCCGATCTTCTCCAGATCGCCGACCCGCTGACCCATCTGCTCGGCTCCTGGAGCCTGGACCGCGCCCGGGACGCCACCTGGACGGCGGCCCGGGCCCTGTGGGCACTGCGCGGACTCCCCGACGTGGCCCAGGAGTTCACCGAGCACCTGGACGCGGCTGCGGGCCTCGCGGGGCGCATGCTGCTCACGCCCCTGCCCGAGCCGCCGCTCCGGTCCTGCTGGTCCTCCTAGTCCTCCGGCAGTTCGACGGGCGCGATCTCGTCGTAGACGTCGCCGGGCCCCGGGTTGGTCGGGTCGGTCGTGCCGCCGAAGTGGTGCATGACGCCCCAGACCGCGTTGAGGGCGGTCTGGACGGCTCCCTCGGCCCAGCCGGCCGTCCAGGAGATGTCGTCGCCTGCGAGGAAGATGCCGCGCTTGTCCTCGGGCAGCTCCTCCTGCATGAAGTGCGTGAACAGGCGCCGCTGGTAGCGGTAGTGGCCGGGCAGGTTGGCCTTGAACGCGCCCATGAAGTAGGGCTCGTTCTCCCAGGAGACGGTCACCGGGTTGCCGATGATGTGCTTGCGGATGTCGACCTTGGGATAGATCTCGCCGAGCGACTTCAGCATGACCTCCATCCGCTCGTTCGCGGACAGCGGCAGCCACTTCAGGCTGTCGTCGCACCAGGTGTAGGAGAGGCAGATGACGGCGGGCTTGTCCGGGCCGTCGTCGAGCAGGTAGGTCCCGCGCGTCATCCGGTCGGTGAGCGTCATCGACATGACGTCCCGGCCGGTCGGATTTCCCCTGTCGTCGACGGCCTTGTCCAGCCAGAAGGGCCGATCCACGGGCACGAAGAGCTTGGAGCTCTCCATGTAGTGGGTCCGCTCGATGGCCGTCCAGTGGTCGATCGGGAAGAGCGAGTCGTCGCAGTCGATCTTCGACAGCAGCATCCAGGACTGGGCGGTGAAGATCGCCGTCCGGTAGGTGCGGATGTCGCCGCGCGCGTCGGTCACCGTGATGCGGTTGCCGGCCGTGCGGTGCAGCCGGGTCACCGCGGGGCGGGGCTCGCCGCCCTCGTGCAGGCTCGCGAGCGAGGTCCCCTGCGCCCAGTGGACGATCTTCGCGGGCTCGCGGTCCCAGAGGCGCAGCGGCAGCTGCTGGGAGCCGCCGACGATGCCGCGGTGGTGGTCGTCGGCCTCGGTGTAGACGACGCGCAGGATCTCCAGGATGGAGTTGGGGAAGTCGGTGTCCCAGCCGCCCGTGCCGAAGCCGACCTGGCCGAAGATCTCGCGGTGCCGGAAGGACTTGAAGGCCTCGGAGTCGCAGAGGAAGCCGTAGAAGGTCTGGTTGTCGAGCTTCTCGACGAGGCGCGACCAGATCTCGCGGATGCGCGGGACGTCCCGCTCGCGCAGGGCCCGGTTCATGTCGGAGAAGTCGGCGCCCTCCTCCAGGCACCTGTTCCACGCCTCGGCGACGTCCCGGTAGACCTGGGGCAGGTCGGCGACCGTCTCGGCGTAGTGCGACTCGCCCTTGAGGTCGACGACGGTCGACGGGGTCGCCTCCGCGAGGGGGTTGGGGAAGGACTGCGTCTGAAGACCGACCAGGTCGATGTAGTGCTGGAGCGCCGTGGACGACGGCGGGAAGCGCATCGCGCCCATCTCGGCGGTGAGGGACTCGTCGCACCCGTCGAAGCCCACCGTCCGCAGCCGGCCGCCGATCTGGTCCGCCTCGTAGACGACCGGCTTGAGGCCCATCTTCATCAGCTCGTACGCGGCGACGATGCCGGACAGACCGCCACCGATGACCGCGACCTCCGTGCCGTGCTCGGTCGCGGGTATCTGCCCGAGACCCGCCGGGTGGGCGAGGAAGTCGTCGTAGGCGTACGGGAAGTCCGGGCCGAACATGGTGATCGGCGGCTGCTGCGCGTCTGCGTGCTCGACGGCGTTGGGCACGGTGGACGTCATGGGGTACGGACTCCTTGCAGAAGAAACAGACAGGTGTGGGGGGATCAGGCGAGCGACCCGTACAGGCCCGGGCGCCGGTCCAGCAGATACGGGTTGGCCTCGCGGGACGCGGCGAGGAGGACCGGGTCGGCGTCGGCGAGGACCAGCTCCTCGCCCCGTCCGGCCCGGGTGCGGGCGACCCCGTCGGGCCCGGCGAGCGTGGACAGTCCCACGAACTCGAACTCGCCTTCCCGGCCGACCCGGTTGACGTACGCGACGTACATCTGGTTCTCGAAGGCACGCACCGGGATCATCGACTCGGCGACGAACTGGAACGGGTGCATCTGGGCCGTGGGGACGAGCAGCAGGTCGGTACCGGCGAGCGCGTGGGCGCGGACGTTCTCCGGGAACTCCACGTCGTAGCAGATCAGGATCCCGACGCGCAGACCGTCGATCTCCGCCTGGACGACCGGCTGGTCCCCCGGGGTGAAGTGGTCGCGCTCGAAGCAGCCGAAGAGGTGGGTCTTGCGGTGGTTCGCGAGACGGGTGCCGTCGGCGGAGATCAGCTGGGCGGAGTTGAACACGGCGTCGCCCGCGCGCTCGGGGTAGCCGTAGGCGACCGCGAGGCCGTGGGCGGTCGCGATCTCGGCGACGGCGTCCGCGCAGTCCCCGTCGGCGGGCTCGGCGAGGCGGCCGATGTCGTCGCCGATCGCGTACCCGGTCAGGAACATCTCCGACGTGACCAGCAGCCCGGCGCCCGCGGCGGCGGCCCGGCCGGCGGCCTCGTCGAGGACCTTGAGGTTCTCGACGGTCGAGCCGGGGCGGCCGGAGCTCTGGAGCAGGGCGGTGCGCATGCGTGTTCCTCACCGGGACGCGGGGGATTTCGGGGGCCTGGTAGACGGTACGGTCGGCGGGCTCGGGCGGACAAGGAGCAGCCGTTGCGCGCCGATGAGCTGATCATTGCGTCCCTCGGGGGGCCGACGGCGATTCGTTGCAAGCCCCGCGGTCGCACGTCCCGTCATCCCCCGGGCGCAGGCCCGTGCGGTACTCCCCGCCGGGCGGCGGAGGCGGGGTGACGTCCCCGGAGCGATGTGGCGTGGGCGCCGTGCCGGGACAGTGGTGTGCGTTCCAGCGACCTGCACCTCTTCGGAAAGGACCGCCATGAACCGCCGTACGAAGACCGCCGTGTTCGGGGCCGCGCTGCTGCTCACCGCCACCGCCGCGGCGGCATCCGCCGCCGCATCCTCCGACTCCGGGTCCTCCGACTCCGGGTCCTCCGGCTTACCGGCGCAGGCCCGTGAGGCCGCCGCGCTCACCGGCGAGGCCAAGCTGTACCGCTCGGCCGGGGACGACATCACCTTCTCCTTCGACGCGCACCTGGCCGCGAAGGACAAGGCCGACCCGATGAAGGCCACCGGCACCTTCGAGTGGAGCCACTACCTGAACGGCGAGGGCGCCCGGGCTAAGGCGAAGGTCGACTGCCTGCTCACCGGCGGCAAGGTGGCCGTCGTCTCCGGTGTCATCACCTCCTCCGACCTGCCCGGCGCGAAGGGCAAGCGGGTCGGGATCACCGTGCACGACCTCGGCCACCGCGACCGGCTGGGCTACAGCTGGGCCTCGACGGGCACCCCGGTCGAGACGAAGGGCCTGCCCAAGTGCGTGGGCTCGGCGCCCTTCGAGAAGGTCAAGAAGGGGACCGGCGACTTCTCGGTCACCCCCTGGCAGCCCGACCTCTAGCAGCCAGCAGCAGCGCGGTCACCAGGTACGGCACGGCGAACCACACGAAGGCCGTGCCGTGTCCGGTGGCCGTGCCGAGCGCCCCGTAGCCGACGTACACGGCGACGGTGGCCAGGTCGGTGCCCAGACCGGCGACCGAGGTGAGGGTGGCCCGGCCGGAGTCGTCGATGCGCTGCTGGAGCCGGGCGTCGGCCAGCACGCTCGCCGCCTGGAAGCCGCCGAAGGCGAGCGCCACGAGGGCGATTCCGGCCACGGTGCCGGCACCGGCACCCACGGCCAGGGCGAGTGCCGCGCCCGCGAGCAGCGCCGCGAGGCCCTTCGTGCCGAGGCGTTCGCCCGCCCCGGCCAGCAGTCCTCCGGCGGTGGCGCCCGCCCAGATCAGCAGGAGCAGGTGGGGCACCAGCGCGTCGGGGACACCGGTGTCCCGGACCAGCAGCGGCGTGTACTCGTCGAGGGCGCCCCACACGGCGGTGACGGCCGGGACCAGCAGGATCGCGCCGCGTACGGACCGGTCGGCGCGGGCCTCGGCGAGCCCGGCCCGCAGGGTCGCGGTCCAGCCGTCCTGCCCGGCCGCCGGGGTCCGGTGCTCCGGGAGCCGGGTCGCCGTCGCCGCCGCCCGCACGCCCTCCCGCCCCCCGGGGGCGCCCCCCCCGGGGTTGCCGCCCCCCGCCCCCCCCGGGGCCGCC
>NZ_JBHUTX010000066.1:0-35616 GCF_042671245.1 Streptomyces sp. NPDC057099 | reverse complement strand
GGTGTGGGGGACGGCCGCCGTCGGCGTATCAGCTCGTCCGGGCACCCTTCTTGAGGTACATCTGGTCGAGGACCGCGTCGCACTTGTTGCCCTCGTTGCAGGCGAGCTCGATGGTGTTCGTGCCCTTGTTCAGGTTCACAGTGGCGTAGGTGTTCTTCCAGCCCTGTTCCCAGTCGCCCTTGGGTGTGTTCCCGAAGTTCTTCATGTTCATGGGCCTGCTGTCGGCCTTGCCGTTGACCACCAGGGTCGCGTCGGCGTCCGTGCCCGGGACGCCGTAGTTCAGGAAGAGCGTGTAGGTGCCGGCCTTCTCGATGCCGTCCACCGTCCAGGTGACCTTGGCACCGACCTGGTTGAAGCCCGTCACATAGACCCCGCCGTCGGCCTTCGCGCCCTTGAACTCCGACGCGGTCGACATGCCGGGGCTGAGGCGCAGGGTCTTCGCGTCGGCCTTCGGCAGCTCGACCTGGCCCGCCGCGCTCTTGCTGGCAGACGGGGTCGGCTCGGCGCTCTGGGACTGGCTCTGGCCGGAGCCGGCCTGGTCCTCGGACTTCTTGTCGTCCTTGTCACCGCCCATCATGGCCACCCCGATGCCGATGACGACCGCAGCGACCACCGCGATCGCGCCGATCAGCAGGCCCTTGGTGTTGGGGCCGCGGCCGCCGCGGCCGCCTCCGCCGGGGACCTGGTGCTGGGGGGCGGTGGTGGCTCCGCCGCCGCCGGGCAGGGTCTCGGGGGCCGCGTAGTGCGCGTTCGGCCGGCCGTAGCCGCCCTGCTGCTGGGGGACCTGCGCGTTCTGGGACTGCTGGCCGTAGGAGCGGGTACCGACCGCACGCACCCGGTTGACCGAGTTCGGGTAGCCGTAGCCCCCGGACGGCGGCTGGGCTCCGTTGGCCTGCCCGTCGGCGTAGAGATAGCCGAACGGGTCGTCGTCCTCGGGCGTGCTCGCGCCGTTGTTGCCGGGCGTCATCCCTTGGTCTCCTCAGTCAGGTGCGGTGCAATGCGGTACGGGTCGTGAGAGAGCGAGCCTACCCGCTCCCAGTGACCCAAACAGGTGACTCAGACCGCATCGACTCGCTGACCTCGGGTTCACCCAGCGCGTCTGTGTTGTTTGGGACGAGATCGTTTCTCGACGTACATCCGCTCGTCAGCGGATTTCAACACTTCGTCCGCCGTCATTCCACAGTGTGCCCATCCGATGCCGAAACTGGCCCCGACCCGGACGGCACGCCCCTCGGCGCGGATGGGCTGGATGATCTCGTTGCGGAGGCGGACCGCGAGGTCCTGCGCGTCGGCCCGGCCGAGCCCGTCCGCGAGGATGACGAATTCGTCACCCCCGAGCCGGGCGACCGTGTCGCCGTCGCGGACGCCGCCGCTCAGCCGCCGGGCGACCTCGATGAGAACCGCGTCACCCGCGTTGTGCCCGAACCGGTCGTTGATCGACTTGAAGCCGTCGAGGTCGCAGAAGAGGACGGCGAGGCCCTTCGTGCCGTCGTCCTGGTCGCCGTCCGGGGCGACGGTGTGCACATGGTGGTCGTAGGCGCCGAACGGCTCGGCGGACTGCCGGAAGTCGAAGCCGGGGCCGACGACGTCGAAGGCGGGGTGGCCGTAGGCCGCGTCATGGGACTCGGCGACGGCGGAGTGCGGGGGCGCGGCGCGCTGGCAGAGCCTCGACGACAGGCGGGAGCGCAGCTCGGCGGAGTTCGGCAGGCCGGTGAGCGAGTCGTGCGAGGCGCGGTGGGCGAGCTGCAGCTCGCGGCGCTTGCGCTCCTCGATGTCCTCGACGTGGGTGAGGAGGAAGCGGGGGCCGTCGGCGGCGTCGGCGACGACGGAGTTGCGGAGGCTGACCCAGACGTAGGTGCCGTCGCGGCGGCCGAGGCGGAGTTCCGCGCGGCCGCCCTCCGCCGAGGTCCGGAGCAGGGTGCCTATGTCCTCGGGGTGGACCAGGTCGGAGAAGGAGTAGCGGCGCATCGCGGAGGCGGGGCGGCCCAGCAGCCGGCACAGGGCGTCGTTGGTGCGCAGGATCCGGCCGTGCTGGTCGCCGCCCATCTCGGCGATGGCCATGCCGGACGGGGCGTACTCGAAGGCCTGCCGGAAGCTTTCCTCGCTCGCGCGCAGCGCCTGCTGCTCGCGCTCCAGCCGGACGAGGGCGCGCTGCATGTTGGCGCGCAGCCGGGCGTTGCTGATCGCGATGGCGGCCTGGAAGGCGTACATCTGGAGCGCCTCGCGGCCCCAGGCGCCGGGGCGGCGGCCGTTGCGCGGGCGGTCCACGGAGAGCACGCCGATCAGCTCGCCGCAGGCCGCGCTGCCCTGCGGTCCGGGCGCGTACATGGGCGCGAAGAGCCGGTCGGCCGGATGCCACTCGTCCTCGAAGCGGGGCGCGGGACCGTCGGTGTACCACTGCGGGACGTCGTCGTCGTCGAGGACCCAGCCCTCGGTGTGCGGTATGAACACCAGGTCGCCCCAGCGCTCGCCCATGCCGAGGCGGCGTTCCCAGGAGTCGCGCGAGCCGACGCGGCCGGTGATGAGGGCCTCAGCGGCGGGGTTCCCGGCGAAGGCGGCGACGACGAGGTCGCCGTCGGGGCGTACGAGGTTGACGCACGCCATCTCGTAGCCGAGAGCGGCGACGACGCCCTCCGCGACGGTCTGCAGGGTGTCGGCCAGGCTGCGGGCCGTGTTCATGTCGGCCATGACCTGGTGCAGTTGTCGCAGGGACGCAAGGCGGACGTAGGGCTCCGACTCGGTCTCCATGCTCGCCCTCCCCCCGAGACCTCGCAGCGAATCAAGGGTTCTCATCGGCGTTCGTCCTGGCAGCTTCCCCGCCACTGAATCACAGCGCGCTGCTCACTCGGTACACAGGGTCAACAATTACTGCCCCTTGTGACTCAAGTCACAGGCAAAGCTGAACAATTGCCTGGAGTTTCTGCATAGTCCGATCCGCCGGAAGTCCTAGGACCGTGATCAGGCGGGAGCCCGATGCGCGGCGCGCGGGGCGGAGATTAGCGTTTCGGATGTGCCGAACACTCCCGCCGCCACGTCCCCGATCATTCCGTCACCCGCCTCCGGGCATGCTGAGGGGGTGAGCAACGACGAGTTCCGCGCCGCCATGTCCCGGCTGGCCTCGGGCGTGGTCCTGGTGACCGCGCAGGAGCCGCCGCTCGACCCGGACGACCCCTCGGCGCCGGGCAGCGAGGACGTGGGCATGACGGCCACGGCCTTCATGTCGGTGTCCCTGGACCCGCCCATGGTGCTGGTGAGCCTGCGCGAGGGCTCCCGCATGGACGAACTGCTCGACGAACAGCCCCAGTGGGCGGTCTCGGTCCTGTCCGAGAGCCAGCGGCACATCGCGGGCCGGTTCGCCATGAAGGGCCGGGTCAGCGACCGGCTGCTGTTCGCCGACATCCCGTACACGCGCGGCGAATACAGCGGGGCACCCCTGGTGGGCGGCGCCCTGGCCGTCCTGGAGTGCCGCACCGAGCAGCGCGTACCGGCCGGGGACCACACGCTGGTCATCGGCCGCGTGCTGACGGCCCGGGTGCCGAGCGCGGAGGGCGGGCCGCTGACGTACTTCCGGGGGCGGTACCGGCAGTTGGGCTGAGCGGAAATCCGGTGGCCCGGGGTTGATCGCCGACCCTAGGGTGCGCGCATGACGACGACGGGCCTCCACCTCGAAGAGATCACCGCCGGGAACCTGGACGCCGCGCTCGGCATCCGCGTCCGCCCCGACCAGGAGCACGCGGTCGCCCCGGTCGTGAAGTCACTCGCCGAGGCGTACGCGCACGGCGCCATCGCGTGGCCCCGCCTCATCGTCGACGGCGACCGCCCGGTCGGCTTCCTCATGGCCTGCCTCGGCATCGACTGGTACGGGGACGGCAGCGACTTCCGCTCGGGCCTGTGGCGGCTGAACATAGCGGCCGGGGAGCAGGGCAAGGGGTACGGCCGTTTCGCTGTCGAGTCCGTCGCCGCCGAGCTGCGCCGGCACGGCACCGAGAAGTTCTACGTCACCTGGCACCCGGGACCGAACGGCCCCGAGGGCTTCTACCTGGGTCTCGGCTTCCGCCCGGCCGGGGAGAACAGCGGGGGCCAAACGGTGGGGCTGCTGGAGCTGACGTAGGGCCCTCGACAGGCGCTAGCTCCAGCCCTGGCCCGTTCGGCCGCGCTTGGTCTCCGAGCGCTGCTTCTTCTCGCGCAGCCGGCGCTCGTTGATACCCCGGGGGATCCGGGTCTTCCTGCGGGGCTTGGGCGGGGGTGCGGTGGCCTCGGCCAGGAGGGCGGCGAGGCGTACGGCGGCGGTCTCGCGGTTGCGCCACTGGGACCGGTGCTCGGAGGACCGTACGGTGACGACCCCGTCGACCAGGCGCCCGGCCAGCCGCTCCAGCGCCCGCTGCTTCCACACCTCGGGCAGCGCCTCGGTCCTCGCCAGGTCGAAACTCAGCTCGACCTTGGAGTCACTGGTGTTGACGTGCTGTCCGCCGGGCCCCGAGGAGCGCGAGAAACGCCACATGAGCTCGGCCTCGGGCAGGGAGACGGAGCCGCGGATGACGTGGGGACCAGACATGCCGTCCATGTTCCCGCTTCTGTCCCGTCCACGTCATCCCAATAATCGCGAGTAAAGAAAGTAAAGGAGCTGGAACCTCGCGTACCCCTCTCTACGTTCAGGGGGGTAGCTGTAGCTTCTTTGCCGCAGCTTCTTTGCCGTACTGCCGTACGTAAACGAGGGAAGGGACTCCCAACAATGGCTGTAAGCCTGTCCAAGGGTGGCAACGTCTCGCTCACCAAGGAGGCTCCGGGCCTGACCGCCGTCACCGTGGGCCTCGGCTGGGACGTCCGCACCACCACCGGCACGGACTTCGACCTCGACGCCTCCGCGATCGCGGTCAACACGCAGGGCAAGGTCTACTCGGACGCCCACTTCGTGTTCTTCAACAACAAGCAGACCCCGGACAACACGATCGTCCACACCGGTGACAACCGCACGGGCGAGGGCGCCGGCGACGACGAGGCGATCAACGTCAACCTCGCCGCCCTCCCGGCCGACATCGAGAAGATCGTCTTCCCGGTGTCCATCTACGACGCCGAGAACCGCTCGCAGAACTTCGGCCAGGTCCGCAACGCCTACATCCGCATCGTCAACCAGGCCGGCGGCGCCGAGATCGCCCGCTACGACCTGTCGGAGGACGCGGCCACGGAGACGGCCATGGTCTTCGGCGAGCTCTACCGCAACGGCGCGGAGTGGAAGTTCCGCGCCGTCGGCCAGGGCTACGCCTCGGGCCTGGTCGGCATCGCCCAGGACTTCGGCGTGAACGTCTGACGGACGTCGAGCCTGTTCTGCCCACGGAGCCCCCGAGCCTTGAAAGAGGCCGGGGGCTCCGTCCCTTTTCTCGGGTGGCGGAGCCCCACTGCTGAGGTGACGGAGCCCCTCTTCTCATATGGCGGATGCCCCACGACGACCGAGCCGCCCGCGCTACGTTCCGGGGATGATCCTCGAACCCCTGCTCCCACCGTCCCCCGGCGAATCACTCCCCGCTCCCCTGCTCACCGAACTCACCGCCCTCTACGCCGCCAACCACGAGTTCCACACCCTCAGCGGCGACTTCCCCGACCCGGACGACATCCGCCCGGAACAGGTCGCGGCCGCCCTGGCCGAGGAATGGGCCCATCCGGACGTCGCCGTGCTGCTCGCCCGCGGCTTCGGTCGCCTGCTCGGTATCGCCATCACCCTCGCCCACCACCCCGACCCCGCCGACCCGGACCCCTGGATCGGCCTGCTGATGGTGGACGCGAGCCTGCACGGCCAAGGCCACGGCCGCCGTCTCGCCTCTCTCGTGGAGGACCGCTTCCGCGCGGCGGACCGCACGGCCGTACGTCTCGCCGTCCTGGCCGGCAACCCGAAGGCCCTCGCCTTCTGGACGACTCTCGGCTACGAGGTCATCGACCACCGCGAGGACATGCGGCTGAAACGCCCGTGCGCGGTCCTGCGCAAGGATCTGACCACGCCGTAGCACCAGGCCGTTCAGGGCCGCTCCGGCTTCCCCTCCCCGTACAGCCAGTCCTCCCAGATCCCCTCGAAGTCCTCCCCGGGCGCCTGTTCCTCGACGTACGCCGTGAACTCGGCCGTGTCCGCGTTCCCGTACCGATGCTCGGCCGCCCACCCCCGCAGGATGGCGAAGAACCTGTCGTCACCCACCGCCTGGCGGACCTTCTGGAGGACCATCGCGCCCCGCTGGTAGACGGGGTCGCCGGAGATGTTCGCGGCATCCGCGGGCTTCGCGGGCGGGAACGCCCAGAGGTCCTTGTACGTCTTCTCCCCGTTCTCGTACAGCGCGTCGAAGGACTCCTGCGCGCTCTCCCCGCCGTGGTCCTCCCGCCACAGCCACTCCGCGTACGTCGCGAAGCCCTCGTTGAGCCACATGTCGCGCCAGCTCTCCGGCGTGACGGAGTCGCCGTACCACTGGTGGGCGAGTTCGTGGACGAGGAGGGTGATGCCGGGGGCGCCGGGGAAGACGGGGCGGGTCTGGGTCTCCAGGGCGTAGCCGACCTCGGGCGCGCGGTCGACGATCGCGCCGGTGGAGGAGAAGGGGTACGGGCCGAAGCGCTTCTCCGCCCAGCGCAGGATCTCGGGGATGCGGGCGAGCACCGCGCGGCTCGCCTCCTTCTCGTCCGGGTCGACGGCCGTGTACACGGGCAGACGGTCCCGGGCGGTGGAGCGGGCGGTTGAGCGGGTGATGTCGAAGCGGCCGATCGCGAGCGTGGTGAGGTAGCTCGCCATGGGCTCGGCGGAGTGCCAGGCGAATGTCGTACGGCCGTCCTTCGCGGTCGTGATGCCGCGCAACTGCCCGTTGGAGACCGCCCGGAGCCCCCGCGGCACGGTCACCGTGAGGTCGTAGGCCGCCTTGTCGGAGGGGTGGTGGTTGCCGGGGAACCACGCCATCGACCCCGTCGGCTCGCCCAGCGCGAGCACCCCGTCCGCGGTGCGCAGCCAGCCCTCCTGGGAACCGTCCGGGTCGGTGACGGTCTCGGGCGCCCCGGAGTAGCGGACGGTCACGCGGAACGTCTCGTCCTTGCCGAGGTCCTTGCGCGGCCGGACGGTGAGCTCCTTGCCTGCCCGGTTCCAGCGGGCCGTCTCGCCGCCGACGGTGACCTTGCCGACGTCCAGGCCGCTCAGGTCGAGGTCGAAGGCGGAGAGGTCCTTGGTCGCGCGGGCGGTGAGGGTGGCCGTGCCGGTGAGGTGGTGGGCGTCCGGGTCGTAGGCGAGGCGCAGGCCGTAGTGGGTGACGTCGTAGCCGCCGTTGCCCGCCTTCGGGAAGTACGGGTCGCGTACGCCGGAACCGCCCGGGGTGCCGTGGACCCCGCCGCAGGCCGTGAGGGCGAGCGCGGAGACGAGCAGGGCGGGGACAAGACGTACGGACCGGGCCACGCTCTCGATCCTATGAGGGCCGTGACAGCATCACACCCGTGCTCGACATCGGCTACGCCCTCTCCAACCGCTTCCCCGACCCTCCGCAGACCGACTACCGCCGCGCGGACGTCCGCGCCCTGCGGCACGACCTGTTCTGCGGTGACGTCTATCTGGCGGACACCAAGACGGACCACGAGGTGTCCACAGCCTGGGGATGGGTGCCGGTGCTCGACTTCGCGTGGGCGCTGTGCGACATCGTGGAGCGGATCGACCGGGACCCGGCGGGCTCGCGGGCGTCCCGGCCGCAGCACGCGGAGCTGGACTTCACCGAGTCGACCGACCGGATGCTGTTCGAGCGCCGCTTCGGCTGGGTGGACATCGAGGCCGACTGGATGCGCGCGGAGGAGCCCCCGCTCACCGTCTCCCACACCGAACTGCGCCGCGAGTCCCGGGACTTCCTGCACGACCTGATCGCCGACCTCACCGATCTGCACGACGACCTCGCCGAGAACCCGGCGATCTGGACGCTCCAGGCGCGCTTTCCCCGGGTCTCCTGACGAGGGTCCGCCACCGGGCTGACACGATCATCCGCGACGACCGGCAGCGGACACGGGGGAGAGCGGGCGCATGACCCAGCGGCGAGTGACCTACGGCCTGAACTACAAGGTGGACCCACCGGCCGTGGTCAGCGGAGAGGGAACGCCGCAGGGCACGTCCGCCCGGCTCTGCCGTGACCCCGACAGCCCCGCCCCCGACCGGCTCCGCTCACTGCGGGCCTTCCAGCTGCGCGCCGAGGACGGGGCGCCGGTCGCCCGCGTCGTCACGGAGCAGGCCCTGGGCACACGGCTGAGCGGGCGCCCGGCGGTGTACCACGTCCTGGATCCGTACGGCGTCCCGCTCGGGCGGATCACCCTGCGGCGCCGCCGCGCCCTCCGGTGGGGCCGTCGGCGCTGGACCGTGGAACCGGTCGCGGGGCCGGTCCTCCAGGGGTACCAGGGGCGGCTGTGGAGCTGGCTGCTGTGGTGGCCCTTCGGGCTGCCGGTCCAACTGCTGTGCCTGATCTGGATCCTGATGGCGGAGGGCGACGACGGTCCCCGCCCACCCCGGCGCATCACCTGGCGCGACGGCTCCCACCGCGCCCACCTCGTCTTCCGCGCGGTGGCCGAGGACTACCGGCTGCTGCGGCATGAACTCGACCCCCGCCTGGTCAACGCCCTCATAGGCCTGCACCAGTCCTACGACTGGCCGGAGCGGGCCGGGTCAGGGGGCTGGTACGAGAGGTGAGCGCGCGGAGGCCAGCGCGCGAAGGTCAGCGCGCGAAGGTCAGCGCGCGGCCATGAGCATGTGGCGATCAGCCCTCCACCCTGATCCCCCACTCCATCGCCAGCACCGGTGCCAGATCGAGCAGTTGCGCCGTACTGATCACCGCCCCCGACAGCCGGTCCAGACCCCCGCTGATCTCCAGCGGCGCGGCCCCGCGCAGGTCGACGTCCGTGAGGGTCGCCGCGTGCAGGTCGACGCCCTTCAGGGCGCAGTCCACGAACTCCACCCGCTCCAGACGGGCGCCCCCGAAGTCCGGCTCGACGAGGACGCAGCCCTCGAAAACGACGTCTCTGAGCCGGGCCGTGCGCAGATTCAGATAGTCGATCTTGCCGCCGCGGATCAGCACCCGCTCCAGCACCGCCCCGTGCAGCTGCGGTCCGCCGAGCCGGGCATCGGTCAGCTCCACGTCCCGCAGGGTCGCCTCAGCGAGGTCGGTGCCGACGCCCCGGACTCCGGTGAGGACCGAGTCCAGGACCCGGGCATGCCGCAGCCGGGTCTCGTCCAGCGCGCACCCCGTCAGCGCGCAGTCCATGAAACGGGCCCCCGCCCCGTCCTGCCCGGTGAGATCCGCGTCCCGGAACTCCAGCCCGTCGTAGTCCCCGTCCGGCTCCAGCTCACCGCCCCCGTACGGCTCCAGCGCGGGCAGCCGTACCTCCGGTCGCCGCGCGCCCTTCACACCCGTACCGCCGGTCGCACCCGGACCGCCCGCCGCTCTCCTCGCCATGTCCCCATGCTGCACCCCACCACTGACAACACCCCCTGACCTGCGCGAACACCGGCCATGTCACATTCCGGCCCCCGCGAACGGTCGTAATCCCGAAGGCGATTGTCGACCTCAGGCCTCAAGGGAGATCCCAGCCATGCACCACCGCATCACCGTCATCGGCGGCGGTTTCGCCGGACTGACCGCCGCGATCACCGCCGCCGAGGCGGGCGTCAAGGTCACCCTCCACGAAGCCCACCACACCCTCGGCGGCCGGGCCCGCACCGCCGAGGGCCCGTACCGCACGAACGAGGGCCCGCACGCCCTCTACAACGGCGGCCCGCACTGGGCCTGGCTGAAGCAGCGCGACCTCATCGGCCCGCTCGCCCCGATCCCGCCCCTGGAGGGCGCCCGGCTACGGCTGCGGCACCACGGCGTGCTGCGCCGCACCCCGCCCTTCCCCATGCTGAAGCTACTGCGCCGGACCGCCCGGCAGGCACCCGTGGACGTCGACTTCCTGACCTGGGCGACCGGCGTCGCGGGCGAGGAGGGCGCCCGGGCCGCCGCGCACTACTCCGCCGTCGCCCTCTTCCACCACGACCCCGGCTCCCTGTCGGCCGCGTTCGTGCAGGAGCGTCTGCGCCGGGCCACCAAGCTGCCGCCCGAGGCCCATTACCCGCGCGGCGGCTGGGGCAGCATCATCGACCGGATGGCGGCCCGGGCCTGGAACCTGGGCGTCCGGATGGAGACCCTGTCCCGTGTCGACACGCTCCCCACCGACACACCGGTCGTCGTAGCCACCTCCCTCGACGCCGCCCGGCGGCTGCTCGGCGACGACTCCCTGACCTGGCCGAGCGGCCGTACCGCCCTGATCGACCTGGCCGTGCGCACCCGGCGCGGGGACGCCTTCGCGGTCTCCGACCTGGACGCGCCCGGCTGGCTCGAACGGTTCACCGCGCAGGACCGCAGCCTCACCCCGGCCGGGGAGCAACTCATTCAGGGACAGATCCCCCTCGCCCCGCACGAGTCCAAGGCCGACGGCACCGCCCGCGCCGAGCAGCTGCTCGACCTGGGGTTCCCGGGCTGGCGCGAGCGCGTCACCTGGCGGCGCGATTCCGTCGCGGCCGGCCGTACGGGCGCGGTCGACCTGCCCGGCACCAGCTGGCGTGACCGGCCCGCCGTGGACCGGGGCGACGGTGTCTACCTCGCCGGTGACCAGGTCGCGGTCCCCGGCGTGCTGTCGGAGGTCTCCTTCAACAGCGCCCTGACGGCGGTGTCCCTGGCCCTCGGGCGGCGGGAGCTTGACCTCAAGCAAGCTTGAGGTTGAAGGCTTGCCGCAGACCACCGCGACACGAGGAGCCTCGTATGCACGCCATCCGCCTGCACGCCTTCGGCCCGGCCGAGAACCTCACCCACGAGCGGGTCGAGGACCCCCGGCCGGGCCCCGGACAGGTCCGTATCGCCGTACGGGCGGCAGGGGTACACCTCCTGGACGCCGCCCTGCGCGAGGGCATGCGAGGCGGACCGGCGGCCGAGCCGACGCCGCTCCCCACCATCCCCGGCCGCGAGGTCGCCGGGGTCGTCGAGTCCCTCGGCGAGGGCGTCGCGGACCTGTGGCTCGGCAAGCGGGTCGTCGCCCACCTCGGCTTCGTCCCCGGCGGGTACGCCGAACTGGCCGTCACCGCGGCCGAACGCCTGCACGAGATCCCGGAGAACCTCGACTACGCCGAGGCCGTCGCCATGATCGGCACGGGCCGTACGGCGATGGGGATCCTCCAGTTCGCCGACCTCGGCCCCGGCTCGGTGGCCGTCGTCCCGGCCGCCGCCGGAGGCATCGGCACGCTGATCGTCCAGTACGCCAGGAACGCCGGCGCGACCGTCATCGGCCTCGCGGGCGGGCCGGAGAAGGTCGCCCGCGTCCAGGCGAACGGCGCCGATCTCGCCGTCGACTACCGGGACCCGGCCTGGCCCGCCAAGGTCCGCGCCCACCTCGGCGGCCGGACCGCGACCGTCGTCTTCGACGGCGTCGGCGGCGACGTGGCCCGCGAGGCCGTCTCCCTCCTCGGCCCCGACGGCAAGCACATCGTCTTCGGCTGGTCCGGCCAGGGCATCCTCGACGGCGAGCCCTACCTCGTCGACGGCCTCTCCGAACAGGTCCTCGGCCCCGCGATGCTGGGCAAGGCCGGCGGCCCCGACCCCCTGCGCACCCTCGAACTACGCGCCCTCACCGAGGCCGCCACGGGCCGCCTCACCCCGGCCGTACAACGCTTCCCACTCCGCGAGGCGGCGTCCGCGCACCGGGCACTGGAGAGCCGGGGGACGACGGGGAAGGTGGTCCTGGAACCCACCCCCGGCTAATTCACCTGCCCCACCCGGCACACCCCACTACCGTGCCGAGAGTGATCGACATCCCCCGCGAACTGGCAGCATCACAAGAGAAGTTCAACGGCGAAGCGGGCCGCGCCTTCATCGCCGGACTGCCGGAGCAGACGGCCCGCTTCCTCGACCACTGGGAACTGAAACCCGACGGACCCCCCATGCACGGCGTCTCCGCCCTGGTCCTCCCGGTCCTCCGCCCCGACGGCACCCCCGCGGTCCTCAAGCTCCAGATCCTCGACGAGGAGAGCGAGGGCGAACCGGTGGCGCTGCGTGTCTGGAACGGCGACGGAGCCGTCCGCCTGCTCGACCACGACGAGCCGACCGGCACCATGCTGCTGGAGCGCCTCGACGAGACCCGCATGCTCTCCCACGTGCCGGACACCCACCAGGCCGTCGTCACGATCGCGGAGCTGCTCGCCCACCTCACCTCCTTTCCCGCCCCGCCCGGCGTGCGCCGCCTCGGCGACATCGCCCGGGCCATGCTCGACCGGACCCCGTGGGCCCTCGGCCGCATCCCCGACCCCGAGGCCCGCCGCCTGGTCGCCGACTGCGCGGCCGCCCTACGCGAGGTCGTCGACGAACCGGGCGACCGCCTCCTGCACTGGGACCTCCACGACGAGAACGTCCTCGCCTCCGACCGCGCCCCCTGGCTGGCGATCGACCCCAAGCCCCTCGCGGGCGACCCCGGCTTCGAACTCTGGCCGGCCCTCGACAACCGCTACGACCCCGACGACATCCTCTGGCGCTTCGACGCCATGACCGACATCCTCACCCTGGACCGCCCCCGGGCACGGGCCTGGACCCTCGCCCGCCTCCTCCAGAACACCCTGTGGGACATCGAGGACGACCGCCCCCTCGACAACGACCAGCTCGAGATCGCCCGCCGCCTGCGCGGCGCATGAAAAAGCCCAGGCCCGGAGAGGTCCGGCCTGGGCGGTGAAGAGCCCCCTGTCGGATTCGAACCGACGACCTACGCATTACAAGTTGTCCGATCTTGGTCCGGGGGTGTCCACTCACGGCCATGGCGCGGGAAAATCGCTGATCAGAAAAGCCTTCGAACGTCAGTGGACGACAGCGGACCCACCTGGATCCCGCGGCAAACGAGACCACAACTGAGACCGCCCTCAGGGTTCCTCATGGCCCGCTGAAACCACTTGCGCGCATCTTCCTCACCCTTGGCCCCTTGCTAGGGCCGCTCTGGCCTGTAGATGCGGCGCGACCCTCAGTTCGGCTGCCGGGCGCACCCGCCCCACAGAGCGTCCCTCGAACGGCTCCACTCGACGGGCGCGAAAGATTCTGGCCAACAAGAATGGTTCCTGTGTTCAGGCCTGGCCGAGGAGGCGTCGGTGAATCTACTTCAAGATCTTTCTCACGAAATACTGAAGCAGGTATTCGATGAGGCCGGCGATGGCGACGTCACCCTGGGCCACCTAATTAACTGTGAGTTGGTGCACGGACTTCCGGATGAATTTTTGAGCAGCCCGATTGGGGTTAACTCCGTCCTGCTCTGCGAGAGCGAGCGGAATTGGCATTCTACGTTGGATGTGATTCCAGAAGTGTCCGATGAGGAAAGTTCATCCATCGCCACATGGACGGCAGGCGTCCCTTATTGCGAAGGTCTAATTCTTTTGATGCCCGACGATCCGTGGGAGGGTGATTCGCTGCAACTTTTCAGTCGCTTCGGTGAGCTATGGGGCCGCCTAATTCTCCTCGGTGAAAGGCGCCAGGCGGGGCTGAAGGTAAGGCATGCCACTGTGTCTATAGATGTCCACTGCCCATCGGTCCCATGTGCTCACAAGGTCAACGGTCGCACATGTCAGGATTGGTGCACTGCATGTAGATGCGTTAAAAAGCCGCGCAGGCATGGATTTGTCAATACGGCTTGCTGGTGTCCCGGGCATCATGACCAGTAACGCAACGACGATGAACTTTCTGCAGGGGTATCTATGTTTTGGGCCGTCTCCTACGCCGACCGCGCCTAGCATTGTCGTTAACCAGGAGTCCAATACCTGGTTGACTGTTGTCCAGATCTGCACCGTTGGCTTGATTGGGATCGTCGGAATTTTGATTTCTGCAGTCCAGGTGCAGAACAGTCGCTTCGCTCCGAAAATACTTGCCGTTGTCGAGCCTCATCCCACGGACCGGAACAAGCTAAAGCGAATCGCCATTAGGATCGCGAACAAAGGCGGCGCGTCTGGCATGATCCGGTTCATTGAAGTCATCGATGGACCCAATGACGTTGTTCGCGAGGTCGTCTACGTAGGGTGGCTACATGGCGAACCCTTCCCCTTCTATCTGATCGGGAGGGCGTCCGCTGAGATTATTATGGAACCGGGAGAGGGTGTGACTCTATTGCGGTACGACAAAATCAAGATTGGATACGGGCTGAATAAGGAGAAGTACGTGAAGGTGAAGTCTGAAGTGTCAGAGATCTCGGAATCTTGCGTGCTCCCGCCAGATTCGTCTCCGGTTTCTCCCCCCAGTGAAGCCGGAAACAATTAGTCGAAACTATCTAGCCGTCAGGAATCCTGACCGTGAGCCCGCACTCCCATGATGAGTGTCTGCTCCAAGTCGCCGTCTCGCGCTGCCGCGACTCCGACAGTGACGCGCGCTTCCGTGTTACGCATCGGCGAGCGCTCGGTGCCGTCGAAGCCCGTTCCCCATCCGCAGCACTTCGTCCGCGGGGGTACGCGCAAGCTGTCTTCGCCGACCAGGCGGTAGCAGTCCGCCGCGTAGAAGTCGAACCCGGTTGGATCCACCACGAAGTGGAGGTCCAAGGCCGCCGTCCACAGTCCCCGGCCTACTCGCACAGCGGCGGGGTACGTCGGTTTAGCCAGCGGCCAAGCAGCGCAGCGGAAAATGTTTGGGAGTGGTCGTGATGGGCGATCTACCATCGTTGACCATGGTCGTATACGAAGACTGGAATCGGGTGGACGCGTCGCCGAAACGTGCAGCGGAGTCGGCTGCCGAGTTCTTCGGCCGGATCGCAGGTCCGTTCTGGGACCAGGTTCGAGACGTGATCAACGAGTGGTGGGTGCGCCTCCCGGACCAGGCTCGGCCCGCCCTGCGCAGTCGACTGCTGGACCGGAACTCGGACGCAAATGTCTACTCAGCGCTGTGGGAGTTGTATCTGCACGAGATGCTGCTTGGTTCCGGTTGCGCTGTAGAGATCGAGTATCAAATAGGCACGGGCGGCAAGAACCCTGACTTTCTGGTGACCCGCGACGGCGAGCGCTTCGTCGTCGAGGCAATCTGGACGACTCAGCGCCTGGGCACCACCACGTCTATCTCGCTCCCGCCCCAGCTGATCGATGCCATCGATCGTGTGCCGAGCCCAAACTTCTTCTTGTCTTACAAGCTTGACAGTGTCGGGTCGGCAACACCCTCACAGAGGCGGTTGAAAACTGAACTGACGCGATGGCTGGCAAGCTTGGACCCCGACCAAGTCATCGCCGAGCATGAGCGCAAGATGCCGCTGCCCAAGCACACCTGGCTGGAGGCTGGCTGGGCTATCACGTTTGAGGCGATCCCCCGCAGCCCCGGCAAACGAGGCGATCCAACGAGCAGGGCGATCGGCGTCCACCCCGCAATATGGGTCGGCGACGAGCCGAATCGTGTGTTCGACGCCGTGAAGAGGAAGGGGCGGAAGTACGGCGACCTAGGGCTGCCATTCATCGTGGCAGTTGGCCACGCGGCCCTCTTCCCAGAGGACGAGGACACCGAGACCGCGCTGTACGGGACGTCGGTTGAATACGTAAACGCTGCCACGCCGACCCTTGGCCGGCTGCCCGACGGATACTGGACTTCCACCTACGACCACGCCCACAGCCGAGTCAGCGGCGTGCTCATCGTCGACAACCCAGCGCCCTGGACTTGGACGAAGAACACCCCCGTCCTGTGGCAAAGCCCCGACCATAGGTCGCTTCCGGCCCCCGTCCTACCCACCTGGGCAACCGCATGGTTGGGCGAGTTCCAAGTCGTGCGTCAGCCAGCAGCTCAGCCCGTCCACGCGGCGCTCAGTCTGCCCAAGGAGTGGCCGGTCGGCGACGCCTTCCCTCGACGGCACCAGAACTACTCAAGTTGAAGGTAGCGGCGCCACTATTGCTGACCGGCTTGACCGGGCACGCCAGCCGCCTGCCCGGGGGTAACTGGCACGGCCGGAGGCGTGACCATCGCTTGAACCAGGGCGGCCAGCACCTCTGCACGCTGCTCATCACTGAGAGAAGAGTCAGCGATCAAGCGCTCGGCAGCGAGATAGCGCGAGAACTCCAACGGCTGGTCAAAGTACGCACGTAGATGAGCCGCGGCTGTCTCCTGAGACTTCACGAACGTGCGAGCTACGAACCCCGACAGCGCTGCCGAGACAGCACCCAGCCCACCGGCGACTACGCTTCCCGCGGTCGTGCTCGCCTGCAGGGCCACTGCAACAAAAACGATCAGGAGTAGGAAGCCGGTAATCATGGCCACCTGTGCATTCCTGAAGGACCTGCGGGCCTGCCCGGTGGCGATGTCGTGATAAAGGTCCAGCCTCGTGTGAGTCACGGCCCACAACTCTGGCAAGGTCAGTCGCGGTGAGGATCGTTGATTCCTGTCTCCTTCCTCCTCGGGCTCGCCGGGGGACGGCCGCTTGTCGTTTTCACCGCTCGTGTCAGCAATCTGTGATTCATGACCCCGCTCATCACCAGGTTCGTGATGCGTAGGTGACTGGCTCCCGTCCTCATCGTCTTCAGGCTCAGCTGGGTGGGGCACCAGTACCACTCTGGGGGAGACGCTTCCGCTGACAGCGACGCCTCCCGCACTTGCAGTCGCTTGCCCAGTCCGCAGTGCGGCTTCAAGGTTCCGTTCTGCAACCCGTACGCGCTCGCGGCTTGCCTCAAGGCCTCGGGCCTCAAGCAGTTGCTGCCGGAGAATAGTGGACACAACGACAGCCAGGCCGAGGAACAGCCCGACGCCGATTACCACCCAAGTCGTGGTTGATAGATCGGGTATGAAACTGACCAGGCCGCCGTACCCGGCCGTCCCGAGAGCTACAAGCGCCACCCAAATCTGCGCCGTCTCCGCAGGGTGCCTGCTATGCCCTCTGCGCTGTGTTCTTACCGTACGATTTCTCGCCACAGTGATCATCTTTACCGCCACCTAGCAGCTTTGCCACCGCTTTCCCGTAAGAGGTGCCTTACGTAGTGAGGCGGACGGAGCTACAACATGGGCTCTCCAGTCCCACCGAAGGATGATCAAGCGGTGGTCTTGACCACCGCCGTGCGAGACCTCTCCGCAGCATCCGGCAGACGTGGGAGGCTTGGGTGTCTCGACGGCCGGACGGAGAGGGAGAGCGAGTGTCGCAACAGGCCAACCCTCGGGGGACCTTTCTGAAGATTGCCGACGCGGTGAAGAAGCAGATCGAGAACGACCCGGGCATGACGGAGCTCCCGTCGCTCGCCGAAGTCGTGCGCGACCACAACGTCTCGCGGGGCGTTGCTCTCCGGGCGTTCGGCGTTCTGCGTCAGGAAGGTGTGGCCGAACCAGTGCCGGGGGGCCGGTGGCGTGTCGTCCGACCGGGGGCGCGGGTCGACCGGCGCCCGCTCGAAGAGCGCATCGTGGACATCATCACGGCAGACGGGCTCGGCGTAGGGGAAGCGTTCCCGAGTGCCTCCGCACTGGCCGAACGGTTCGGGGTCTCCCGCCCCACGGTGACCAAGGCGCTGGAGAAGTTGGAGACCGCCGGCGTACTGGCGGGAGGCGGACAGGGCAAGGTGCGGACGGTCCGCGCCGCGCCGACGCGAGAGGAGCGTTCGTAGCTTGCCGAAGTTGACGGAGTGGGCCTATCCCCTGGCTGAGTCACTGCTCGCCGAGCCACTGCCGCGGCGGTGGAAGCACTGCCTCGGAGTCGCCGAGAGGGCACGCACGATCGCGCTCGTACTCGATCAGGACGCCGATCTACTGGAGGCCGCCGCGGTCCTGCACGACATCGGCTACGCGCCGGACCTGGCCAAGACCGGCTTCCACCCGTTGGACGGGGCCCGCTACCTCCGCGACGTGGCCGGCGCCGACAGCCGCGTCATCAACCTGGTCGCCCACCACTCCTGCGCCTGGATGGAGGCAGAAGCGCGCGGCATGCGCGAGGAGCTGAAGGGCGAGTTCCCCCTCGAAAGCGCGCACCTGAACGACGCGCTCTGCTACTGCGACATGAACACCACGCCGGACGGCACGTCCACGAACCCGATCGACCGGATCAACGAGATCGCCGGCCGGTACGGGCCGGACAGCCTGATCGGGCAGTTCATCCGTCGGGCCGAACCGGAGATCCTCGCCTGCACCTCCCGCGTCCTCGAACGGGTCGCCGCGGCCAAGCGTCAGCCGATGTAGGGAGTCGTGCGCGCCCGATCCATGGCGTGCTCGATCCGGAGCCGCATCGTGGGGTGCACGTCCAACGTCGTCAGGTCCGCTGGGTCAACCCAGCGGACCTGAGTCGTCTCGTTGCTCGTACGGAGCTCACCGCCGACCGGCCGCGCGCGAAAGCAGATGCTGAACTGCTGACGCACCTCTCCGTCGTCGTACTGCATCACATGCCCGGGGTCCGTGTAGATCCCGGACATGTTGACGACTTCCGCCTTGATCCCGGTCTCTTCCCAGACTTCGCGCACGACGGTGTCGCTGATCGACTCCCCCACGTCGTGACCACCACCGGGCAGTGCCCAGCGCCCGTTGTCGGACCGCTGAATCATCAGCACCTGCCCCGCGTCGTTCTGCACGAACGCGACGACGGACGGCACAACCGAGTTGGCCGGCGGGGCGTCCGGGTCGTGCAGGTAGTCGATGCGTCCCATGCTCAAGCTCCCGTGATGTCGCGTTCGGTTACTGTCCTGGCGCCTTCCCAGGTCTGCTGAACGCTATTGGCGAAGGTGTCGAACAGACCACCTCCGGGGAGTCGCCGAAGGTGGAACACGGGCGCCATGTAGGCACCGATGCCGTACACGTGCGTGTTGGCCAACATCTCGTCATCAGCGCGGTAGATCGAGTTGTAGAGCACCGTGTCGTGCAAGCGGAAGGCAATCTCGGGGTGGCTGGTGAACAGTGGGCGGTAGTTCACCAACGCGTTGCGGATCTTGCCGTCCATGATGCGGTGCCCTTCGTCGATGCCGCGTCGGACGACCGCTTCGCACTCCGGATCGCCCATCAGCACTCGGATACGGACACCGCTCTCGGCCTTCTCCTTCAGCGTCGAGAAGAAGAGCGGGTCCTCCGCCAGGTAGATGCCGGCGTACACAAGGATGTCGATGCGCTCCGTGGCCCGCTCGCACATCTGGCGCCAGAGGGCTGACGGCACGACGTGCCGGTGGGGGTAGACAGCCGCGATCTCGGCTTTGGTCAGATCCGCTGCGCTTTCGACAGCGCGGCTGTCATCCCACAGCGTCGTCACGTCGACGTTCAGCGCCGCCGCCGTTGCGTACTGGTGACGCCGGTACGGGACTTTGCCCTGCGTGATCCAGCGTTCGATCGTCTTCGGGATGACGCCGATCTCTTCGGCGAGGCTCTGCACGGTCATGCCGCGGGCGAGGAGGGCGGACCGTAAACGCTCGTTCGACATCTGCACCCCCGTAGGGACTTCTAGGGACTTCTTGACCGTAGCTAGAAGACCGACAGCTGTCTACGTGCGGGGTAACCAACTCCCCTGACCAGCAGCGATTCTGAATGTGCGCCAAGAAGTTCCGGTGCGAAACCAGGAGGTTCCGTCGGCGTACTTGACGGACCCTCATGCAGTACCTGTAAAACAGGTACTGCAACGACCGAATGCACCACCTCGGTCGGAACGCGGCTTCATGCCGCATGCGCAGAAGGCGGGGACGCTGCAATCCCGCTGAAGGCCAGGCAGAACAGGGTTTCGGCCCGTACTGGCGAGGTGGCCCGGCGACCGCGAGCAACGGCCGGAGGGTGGGGACGTGGTCCCCCTTGCAGTGCTTCACCCCTGCTGACCTCGACAGAGAGGCATTCCAATGCATCGACGAAGACTTTGGGCGCCGCCGTGATGGATCGGCCGGCGGGCGCCAGTACGTCATCCAGGTCCGCGAGCGGAACGCACGCTCACGGCCGACCCGATCCGCTCTCTTCCTGCCATCGCAGCGGCTAGCGCTGCGGCCGGTTGCCTCCCTCGCCCGTCCGGGCCCGCGTTCTGCGCGGGGGCCGTACGGGCGGGGTGTGGGGAGCCGAGACGTTCCCGGCTTCAACGGCGAGCGGCCCCCGGGGTGCCACCCGGGAGCCGCGGTTCGGGCCGTTCCACCCTTCGAGAGGAACACGACCCATGAAGATTCTCCCCCTTCACCTGCTGTCCGACATCGACGTCACCAAGCAGGACCGCGAGCCGACGGACGCGGAGCTGAACGCCATCGAGACCGAGATGCCCCTCATCCGCGCCGAGGTCGAGGAACTGGACGTTCAGATCCGGCTGCTGGACCGGCCGGTGACCGAGCTGGACGAGCGACGGCTGCGCCGGGCTCGCCGCAAGGTGCTGGCCGCGCGCCGTGAGCTCACGAACCGAGCCTGCTCGGTGACGGAGGTGGGGGCGTGAGCGAGAACGTGACGCTGGACGGCCTGGCCGTGCCGCTGCGGGCACTGCGTCTGCTGGCCGTGGACTTCAGCCACCTTCCCGCGCCGGACGTACGCATGTCCCCCGTCTTCCCGGCCCAGCTGGAGCTGAGCTTCCACAGCGGCCTGCCGGATTTCGAGGTCTGGCGGGAGGCGCTGGGCATCTCCCCGGACGCCGTGGTCTACCGAGAGCAGAGCGACGGCCGGACGCGCGTGCTGAAGGCGTCCTCCGACTTCGCCGGCGCCGAGCTGGAGTTGACCGGCTACAGCGACGTGTGTGCCCCGGAGCCTGTCGGAGGTACGGCATGATCCGCATCGTGACCACCGGCCATCTGCGCCGTGTGGAGCAGGAGGCCGAGCAGGCGCGCACTCGTGCTCAGGACGTGCAGGCACAGGCGGATACCGCTTGGGGCCGCCACGTACGGGAGCTCTTCGCCGTCACCGATCGTGCGGAGAGGGCGGAGGCGACCACCGCCGAGGTGGGCGAGCTCCTGTCCGGTGCGATGGCGGAGCTGTCCGCCGCTCAGCAGGAGCTGCTGCTGAAGGACATCGAGATCCGCCGGCTGCGCCAGGAGCTGGAGGGTGAGTCGCTGGAGGGGCGGACGCTGACGGTTCTGCTGCACTACGGCGAGCCGCACACCGTCTATGCCTCCCGCGAGGATGCCTACGCCGACACCGCCACCCACGGAGTCGCCCCGGACGCGGTGTGGGTGCCCTCCGGTGAACGCCCCGCCGCCGAGTGTGAGTGGCGGTGTGAGGCGTTCATCTACGACGCCGCATCCAACGGGTTCCGCCGCGCGTACGTGCCCGTTCCGAAGCGGGTCGGGGAGGCAGCGTGAACAGTGTTCAGACCCGTTCAGCAGAGCGCGCCCTGTCGGGCGGCACGTGGCTGATCGTGTGCGGCGCGATGCTGTACTCCATCCTTACGGTCACGCCGCTGATGGCCGAGCACACGGCCGAGGAGTGGGACTGGACGGCGCCGATCCTGCCGCTCGTGGTGGATGCCGCAGTGGTCATCGTGGTCAAGCTCGATGACGTGCTGGCCCGCCTGGGCGGGGACGGCGGACGCTGGCCCATCACGCTGCGGTGGATGACCGGCCTGATGACTCTGGCGCTCAACACTGCTGACTCCGCGCTGAAGAAGGACCTGGTGGGCGTGGCCGTCCACTCGGTTGCCCCGTTGCTCCTCATCGTCACGGCAGAGACCAGCCTGGCCTACCGGCGGGCCATCGCCTCCGCCGTGGCGGCTCTGGAAGCTCAGCAGCGAGCCGAGCGGGAGCGGCGGGAGCAGGCGGAGCGCGAGCGCGCCCAGCAGGCCCGTACGGAGGCCCGGGAGGAGCGCGAGCACGCAGCCATGCTGGCGCGTGAACAGCGTGAACACGAGGCCCGCTTGGCCCGTGAGACGGCCGATCGGGAGGAACGGCAGCGGCGCGAGGAGCGAGAGGCCCGGGAGCGAGCCGAGGCTGCCGAGCGGGAGGCTCGTGAACGCCGTGAACGCGAGCGTGAACAGCGTGAACAAGACCGGCTGCGCCGCGAACAGCAGGCCCGGCAGCAAGCGGAAGCCACGCAGCGCGAGCGCGCCGAGGAGGCCGAGCGTGAACGCCGTCAACGCGAGGAGCGTGCGGCGCGTGAACGCGCCGCACTGCTGGAGCGCGGCCCGGCGGAGGTCAAGCTGCCCGAGGCTGAGGCGCGCCGGATCGTATCGGCTGCGTTCGAGTCGGGCCTGTCGGTGCGCCAGGCGGCGGAGCTGTGCGGCTGGTCGGTCGGCTGGGTGTCTGCCCGCTATGCCGAGCACCGCGACCCCAGCGCGCACGGCGCTGAGCTGGCCATCGCGAGCAACTGATGGCCGGCATCCCCACCTACCGGTGGCAGTTTGCCCCTGACGGTTTGGCCACGCGCCGCCAACTCCGGGCCCTCGGGCTGCGACCCGGCGGACAGGACGTGGCTGCGCAAGTGGAACGTCCGCGCCGCCGCCGAGCCCCGCTGGTCGCCTACCTCTACCGCATCGACGCCGCCAAGCCTGTACGGCCGATGTCTCCGGCCAAGTGGGCGGCCCTCGGCAAAGCCAACGTCGCCCGCCGCATCTGCCCTCAGTGCCGCGCGGACGCGGGCTACGTGATCCCGGTCTCCCTCGGGATGTGTGTGCCGTGCGCCTACCCCGACGACGAAAAGCGCGTCGCCTAAAACCCTTCGTCTTCCTGGGAGTTTCGCTGTGTCCAGCCGTACTCGTTCCCGCACCGTGAAGACGGCCGCGGGTGTCCACACCGTTCAGATCCCGAGGCAGCGCGGGCGCCGGGGCTCGCAGCCCTTCGTAGTCGTCGTCCCGGAGCGTCCGTCGCTGACCCGTGAGGCGTTCGGCTTCGCGGGCCGTCTGCTGTGGAAGCACCGCCGCTCCATCGCGCCGCTCGTCCTCGCCACGGTCGCGCTGCCGTTGACGGCGCTGCTGCACTGGTGGGCGTGGTGGTCGGGCCTGCTGCTCGCCCCGTTCGCCGTCGCTCCGCTCGCCTGGCTGGCGTTCGCGCTGCTGCGTCGCCCCGCCGCTGGCCGCTCAGTGCTGCTGTGGCGAATCGGTATCACCGCGGGCAGCACGTCCGCGTTGACGTGGCTGGCCCTGGCCGCCGGGTTCGGCCCGACGGCCGGTCCCCTGCTTCCGCTGTGGCTGCTGATCACGCTCGCCGTTCAGACGGCGTGGCTGGTCATCCGCCGTAAGGGCTGAGAGGGCGGGCTGTGTTCGGCGCGCGCCGCGCCGCCCTGCTGGACCGCTCGTGGGCCCTCGGCTCACGAACGGTCCGCCGGGTGAGCGCACTCGTTCACTCCGTCTCGGGTCAGTCCCGCTGGCGGCCCACCGACCTGTACGCCGCGGCCGTCACGGCACGGTTCGCGGCATCCCACCGGCTCATCGAGCAGGCTGCCGACGCGGTCGACGACGGATGGACCGTCGACCACATCGCCACATCACGGCTGCTCGGTAGGTCGCTCGTCTTCGAGGAGGACGACACATGAGCACTCCCACCAACGGCGCACCGCCCAATGGCGCCCACTCGGACGGGCCGTCCCGGCACACGCACAAGGAACGCACCTACAACGTCAACTTCGGCCCCACCAACGGCAACCACCCGGGCGGCAACGCCGGGTTCAACGGCGACAGTGGCGGGGGCGGTGCGGCCGACCGGCACCAGGGCGACCGGCTGATCCACACGATCGAGCGGATCGAGATCCGCAGCGACAAGGACATCATCGCCATGGCCAAGGCCATCAACCACCTGGGCCGTGAGCTGTACCTGATCCTCGGCATGCGCGCCGAGGAGCTGAACGGCGTGCTCTCCCAGTACAAGGGCAAGTGGTACACCTTCGGCGCGCAGTCCCGGATCAAGGCCCGGCTGGTCTCCGCCCACCTGAAGGTGTCCGCAGAGGCCGCCAAGGCGCTCGGGGTCGGCGCGCTGAAGATGGCGCACGCCTTCGACCGGCACTTCGTCAAGCCGGAGCAGGAGGCCAAGCAGAAGCGCAACGGCAAGACGGCCCGCCCGACGTTCACGATCGGGGAGGACTGATGGCCCGCCGCGACCGAGACAACGCCCCCGCCGTGCGCGGGTGGGACGGCCAGAACGGTTACGCGCTGGCCACCATGCCCACCGGCCGGGGCGGTGTCCTGTCCACCATCGGCAACCACCTCGCCGCGAAAGCCGCGCCGTACCTGCCGCCGTGGATCGGCGCCGCCGTACTCCCGCCCGCCGCCGGATGGGGCGTGCACGAGATGTGGGGCGACAGCGCCCTGTCGGCCGGTCTCGCGTCCGCCGGCATGGGGGCGGGCGGGGTTCTGCTGTCTGCCGTGACCTGGGCCGTGGCCGGTGGCACCAACAAGTTCCGCCGCTACCGCCGCGCTCAGGCCACCGCGAGCGTCGCCGCGGGCATGGGCTGGCTGACCTGCTCGGTGTCCGCCGGGCCGTTTGGCCACCCCATGACAGACCTGTGGCTGCTCGGGGGCGGACTGTTCGCCGCGTCGTGGAACGTGCGCCAGGTCATGCGCAACGCCCACGACGAGACCGAGGAGACCGAGACCACCGGCCTGGGCAAGCTCGCCGAAGCCATTGGCCTGGAGAAGGTGCAGGTCAAGAACGCCAAGGGCAACGGCAAGGGCATGGTCAGTGCCGAAGTGGTCGTCCCGCCCGGCAAGACCATGGAGGACGTCCAGACGGCCGCCCCGAAACTCGCGGCGGCCCTGCACGTCCCGCCGTCCGCGGTCACCGTCGACCGTAACCCGGACAACGCCGCCCGCGGCACCTTCTCGGCACGCGTGGCCGACCTGCTCAAGGACGGTGTCCCCTTCCGCCCGCCGACCGAACTCGGCCTGCTGCCGACGGAGCCGATCCCGGTGGGCCTGTACGCCGACGGCGAGGTGTGGTCCATCAACCCCTTCCTCGCCGAGATCCTCCAGCACCTGCTTGTCATGGGCGTCACCGGCTCCGGCAAGTCGGAGTTCGCCCGCACCGTTCTCGCCCACCTGATGACCCGGCGCAAGCTGTCGGTCTGGCTGATCGACCTGTCCAAGGGCGAACAGACGGTCGGGCACATGGCCGAGGGTCTGGACTGGTTCGTCGACAAGAACCGCGGCGGACAGCGTGAAGCGAAAGCCCTACTGCGCTGCCTACCGGACGTGATCGCCGCGCGCGGCACGGAGCTGGCGGACGAGGGGCTCGACCAGTGGACCCCGGAATCGAAGCTCAACGCCATGGTGGTCTGGATCGAAGAGGCTGCCGACGTGGCCGACTTCGAAGTCTTGGACAAGATCGCCCGCGCTGCCCGGTCGGTCGGCATCTGGTTGGTCATCAGCCTCCAGCGCGCGTCCTGGAAGAACGTGTCCACCGACGTGCGCGCCAACCTCCAGGCCGCCGCGTGCTTTGGCGTCGACGACGCCGCCGACGCCGGGTTCTGCCTGCCCGACCGCGTCACCGAGTCCGGCGCCATTCCGGACTGGGGCGCGGACCGGCCCGGCTACGCCTACTCCACCGGCATGGGCATCCCGGCCAAGCGCTGGACCACTGAGGTGCGTGGCTCCCTGACCAAGACGGTCAAGGAGCAGATCCGCGAAATGGTGCTCGCCGCCGCCGCGGTCCGCGACCCGCTGGACGACGTGTCCGCGCGGGCCGCCGGTCTCACATACGAGCGACGCACGCACCACGGCACCAACCGCACCAACGCCCCCGACACCGCGACGGCGCCCGCCCTGCTGCACGCCGTCCCCGACCCGGCACCGGAGTGGGACGACAGGGAGGACGACGACGTGGACGCCGTCGACCCGGCCATCGAGGAGGCCGCCGCCATGGAACTGCAGGACGCCCACGACGACGTGATGTCCCGGATCCCGGCGGACCCGGAGCCCGACGCCGAATACGCCCGTCTCCGCCTGGAGGACGACGTACCCGACGCCGACCCGGACACGAACCTCACGTTCGAACAGACGGCCCGGCCGTCCACCGAAGAGGCCCGCGCCACCCTGTACGGCCAGATCGACGCATGGGCCGCACAGGACCGGCTCACCTTCGAGCCGGGCGACCTGATCCCCGCGGCGGTGGCCGCCGGCCGCTCCCGCCCGTGGCTACAGGGTGAGCTGAAGAAGCTCACCGAACAGGGCGTCCTCCAGCGCGACGGACAGGGCGAGTACACCATCGTCCGCCCGATCGCCGTCGCCGCCTAGCACTACCCACCGTGATGCCCTGGCTGTCAGGGCCGCGCTCTGACTCTGACAGTCAGGGCGCGGCCCGGCCTATAGAGAAGTCAGGGATTTCCGGCCTGACATCACGCCTGACACCCGTTTTGACTGTCAGAGCCTGCCCTCTGACAGTCACGATCCGTGATCGGAGAACCGGCCGTGACCTACCCCCTTGAGCCCTACCGGGAGCCCACCCCGGACACCGCGGTACAGCCCTTCCAGCCCCCCGCGCAGGGGCCAGTGGAGCTCTACGGCGAGCGCGGCCCGGTCGTCTGGATCCCGGACGCCTACGGCCGCATGGTGCCCATGCCGAAGCACCTCGCCCCGCCGCCCATGCCCGTCCCGGAGCCGCGCGACCTGACCCCGCTGCCCCTGCTCGACCCCGTCGCCCAGCGCTTCCTGGGCGCCGGTCTCGGGGGCGGCGCCCTCGCCGCCGGAGCCGGATACGGCGTGGGCGAAGTCGTCAACGCCGCCGCCGGGTTCGGCTCCGGAGCAGCGATGTGGATCGCCCTCGCCGTCCTCGTCTGGCGCCTGCCCAGACGCGTCGCCAACGGCAGGAACGGCAGCACGGTCAACATCCGCAAGGCCGTCATCAAGCGCAGCCACTTCCACGGCTGACAAAGGGAGATCAACGCCCATGATCCGACTGCGCATTCAGCGCGCGACCTGGCCACGCAACGCGCTCATCCTGGCCGACACCCCCCGCCCCGACTGCCGCGACTGCGATGGCGTGGGCGGTATCGAGCACGACTACGGCGACTACGAACCGGCGAGTACGCCGGTACCGACTGGGAGCCGTGCCCGTGCTGGACCGAGTGGCGCATGGTCCTGCTGCCCCTGCCGCACCGCCCCCGGTGGCTGCGCCGCCGCGACACCGGCCGCGCCCCGTGGGCCCCCGGCGGCTACAGCGACGAACCGCCCTTCTAGCTAGGCCAAGGGCGGCCCCCCATTCCGCCAAGAACCGGGGCCGCCCTTGCCCAACCAGCCGTGAACAGACCTGTTGGAGGTCTCCCAGCATGACCCAACAGACCCCCATCCGGCGAGTGGCGCTCAACCTGGCCGCCGCCGGACTTCCCGTTCTCCCCCTGCGTCCGGGCAAAGCCCCCTTCGCAAACTGCCACCGGTGCGCGAACAACGCGTGCGGCGGCCGACCGAACATGAAGGCCGCCGGGCCGTGCCGATGCCCTGGCGTCTGCCATGCGTGGGCCGCTGCCACCGCCGACCCGGCCGTCCTCACCTCTCCGGCCTGGATGGCCGCATGGCGGCGGGCCACCTGCGTCGCCTACCACCCCGGCGCCGCCGGGCTGACCGTGGTCGACCTCGACGACGCGGCGGCCGTCGCATGGGCGCGCGAGACCCTGCCCGCCACACGGGTCGTGGAGACGACCCGCGGTGAGCACTGGATCTACCGGGGCGCCATGTCTTCGCACAACGCCGTCCGGCCTGGCGTCGACATCAAGTCGACCATGGCCTACGCCCGCTACCTCGGACCCGGCACCGGCACCATGACCGCCCTGCCCGACGTCGTCCGTGTGCTGGCTGTGAAGAAGACCTGTGCGGCCCGGCCCGGACCGCACACCATCGCCGTGCCGGCAGAGGCCGGGTTCGGGGAGTGCCGTCACCGCACGCCGACCTATCTGGATCGCGGCATCGCCATGGCGGAGCAGCGCATCACACAGGCCCGCAGCTCGGTCCACACGACCGTGTACCGGACGTTCCTGGCCGTGCTGTCCACGCATGGCCGATGCGGCTGCCTCACCGACACCCACGTCACGCGCCTGTTCACCGCCGCTCAGGCCAAGGGCGAATCGGCCCGCCACTGCACGGACGCGTGGACCAACGCCCGCACCAGGTTGGGACTGTGAGCATGTCCGAGGACGACAAGACCCCGGCCCGCGAAGTCATCACCGACTACGCGCAAGCGCACTTCCGGTACTTCCGCACCGCCGACGGCACCGTGTACGCGCAGCGCAACGGCCACCCCGTCGCCCGCCCGATACGCTCCCAGGGCACGACGGGCAGCCACCGCCAGGAACTCATGGTCGGTCTCTACCGCGACGGACACGGCGTGTTCAACGGAACCGCCCTCAAGGAGGCACTGGACTTGATCGAGGCCCTGGCGCTGACCGAGGACGTGCAGCAGGTTCACATCCGCGTGGCGCCCGGGTTCGACGGGGCGACGTGGCTGGACCTGGGCCGCACGGACGGGCAATCGGTTCGCATCCACCCCACCGGGTGGGAGATCGCCGTCCCCGACCCGCGGGAAGTGTGCTGGCGGCGCACCCAGCTCACCGGCGAGCTGCCCCTGCCGGTCAAGGACACCGACGGAAAGGGAATCGATCTCCTGCTCAGGCTGTGCAACTTCGCCAACGCGGAGACCGAGTGCCTGGCCATCGCCTGGCTAATCGGCTGTCTCGGGCCGTCCGTACCCGTCCCCGCCCCGTTCCTCACCGGCCCACAGGGCGCCGGCAAGTCCACGGGCGGCCGCATGCTCGTACGGATCATCGAGGGCATGAGCGGCGACCTGCGCCGCGCCCCAAAGGACGAAGAGAACCTGATCGCGGCCGTGGCCGCCGGATGGGTCACCGCCCTGGACAACCTCTCCCACATGACCCCGGACCTGTCCGACGCGATGTGCTGCATCGTCACCGGCGCCGAGAACGTCAAACGCGCCCTGTACACCGACGGGGACGTGGTCCGGGCCCGCTACCGCCGTCCCATGCTGCTGACCGGCATCGACGTGGGCGTCATCCGGCCCGACCTCGCCGAACGCCTCCTGCCCCTGCGCCTGGAGCGCCCGCGCGTCCGGCGCACGGAGGCGGAGCTGTGGGCGGAGTACGCCGAGGCTCTGCCGGTCATTCTCGGTTCCCTGCTCGACCTCACGGTCAAAGTCCGCGCGGCTGAGGCGGAGACCCCGACCGATCTGCGGATGGCGGACTTCGCGCATCTGTGCGCGCAGCTCGACGCCGCGACCGGCCTGGGAGCACTCGCCGCCTACCGGCGCAGCCTCGACGACCTCAACGACGACGTGATCGAGGGCGACTTGCTCGCGCAGACCGTTCTCAAGCACGCCGAGACCATCGAGCCGGGCGGCGAGCAGCGGATGACCTCCACGGAGTGGCTGCACTGCCTCAGCCGCCTCTACAGCGGCGACGACATGCGTCCGCTGCCCAAGGGGTGGCCGACGACGGGCAAGGTCCTCTCCGACCGGATCAAGCGCCTCCAGCCCACGCTTGCCGCCCGGGGTGTCCTGATCGAATCGGGCCGCACCAGCGAGGGCCGCTACCTCGAAATGACCCATCTGCAGGCGCCGCCGCCCCACGAGGAGAAGCGGATGTTCTGACCCCGCGCCCGCGTACGGTCCCCGGACAAGCAAGAAGAGCACCACCGGCCAGGCGTGCTCTTCTTGCTGTTCGGCGGCGATAGCCGCCCTGCGAGAACGCGCCGCGCAGCGGCTCGCTCTTCACGCTTGAAGCGGCACCGCACCACAACAGACACCACCCCCTCTTTTGTCCCAAGGGGGGAACCCTGCGTCATCTGCGTCATGCAGGCAGAGAAACGGCCCCTGACCTGCGGCTAGGGGCATGACGCAGACGACGGTGTCTGCGTCATCCTGCGTCATCTGCGTCACCCGATGACGCAGCCCATGACGCCCCGATGACGCACCCCCACACCACTGCGTCACCCAAAGCCGCAGGTCAGCATCGCGGATGACGCTGATGACGCAATGACGCAGAAATCCGCACTTCGGACAGACACGAGGCCTGAGAGCGCCCAAGACCCTCCCGCCTAGGAGGCACCCCGGATGAGCACGGCGATCGCCGCCCCCGTCGACCGACTCCTGTACAAGCCCGAGGAAGCTGCCGAAGCGCTCGCCATCGGTCGATCCACCGTCTACGAGCTGATGGCCGAAGGCGCCCTGAAGTACATCAAGTTGGGACGAACGCGCCGGATACGGCGAACGGACCTCGAAGAGTACGTGGCGAACCTCGCCCCTCTGCCCAACTGATCCCAGCACCCCCCTGAGGCGCCCCGAGCACTCCGCTCGGGGCGCCTCCCACATGGAGGAGCACATGAGCCCCCGCAAGCCCAACATGGAATCGACCGTCTACTTCGGTGCGGATGGCTGGTGGCACGGACGCGTCACCATGGGCGTGAAGAACGACGGCAGCCCCGACCGCCGACACCGCCGCGCCAAGACCAAGGCGGAGGTACGCCGCAAGATCCGGGAGCTGGAGCGGCTGCGCGACCAGGGACGCGCGACCACCGCGGGGCGAAAGCCCACCGTTGCGCAGTGGATGACGACCTACCTCACCGACATCGCGAGCCTGAAGCTCAAGCCGCGCTCGCTCGATGACTACTGGTCGAAGACGCGCAACGACATCATCCCCGGCGTCGGCCAGCACCGCATCGACAAGTTGCAGCCCGAGCACCTGGAGCGGATGTACCGGACCATGCTCGACGCCGGCCACGCGCCCTCGCATGTCGTGAAGGTGCACCGCATCCTGTCCCGGGCCCTGAAGATTGCCCACCGGCGCCGCATCATCGGCGAGAACGTGGCCACGCTCGTGGACCCGCCGAGCGTCGACGAGATCGAGGCCAACCCCTTCACCAAGGAAGAGGCCAAGGCTTTCCTGGAGGCCGCGTCGAAGCGGCCGACGTTCATGCGGTGGATCGTGGGCGTCGGCATGGGGTTCCGGCAGGGCGAGACGCTCGGCTTGCGCTGGCCGTACGTCGACCTGGAGGCCGAACTGTTCCGCCCCGAGTGGCAGCTACAGCGCCTCACATGGCGGCACGGCTGCGCCGACCCTCACGCCTGCGGGGAACGCCTGCACCGCTTCGAGCCGTGCCCTGCCGGATGCGCCAGACACAAGAGCTACAAGCGCGGCTGCCCGAAGCCGTGCCCCACGGCATGCACCAGGCACGCGAGCGCCTGCCCGCAGCGAAAGGAAGGCGGTCTCGTCTTCACCCGCCCGAAGACAAAGAAGAGCCGGAACGCCGTCCCGATCCCGCCCGTGTTCATCCCGTTCCTGCGCGAGCACAAGGCCGGGCAAGAGGAGCTGCGGGCCGCCGCCGACGAGCTGTGGCAGGAGCACGACGTGGTGTTCTCACGGCCGGACGGACGCCCGCTCGACCCGCGCGCCGACTATGAGGAATTCAAGGAGCTGCTCAGGGAGGCCGGGATCGATGACCGCCGCCTCTACGACGGAAGCCGCCACACCGCCGGCACCATCCTCAATGAGCTAGGCGTGGACATGCCCACGATCATGGAGATCCTCCGGCACACCCAGATCAGCCAGACCCGGCGGTACGTGAAGGGCCGCTCCCACCTGTCCAAGGACGCCATGCGACGCATGGGCGAGTTCTTCGTACCCGCGCCCGAAAGCCCCGCCGCGATCACCACTGATCCGGTCGACAGTCGCACTGCCCGCTCACGCCGTCGCCGCCGCATCCGATAATCAACATGCCCCCAGGCTGGGGCCGCCCCGGCCTGGGGGTCTCGGTACGGCGCGGGCTTCCCAAGCTCAGTCAGTGCCGACATGATGAGCCAGCGTGAAGGACTTCGTACTTCCCCTCGTGATCGCTGTGATCGGGTTAGCTGCAACTGGGCTGGGAGCCGTTGTTGGAGCACGAGCAACCAAGTTCGGTGCCGAGAAAAGCGCAGAGGCTGTCCGCCGGCAAGTGCAGGACCAGGGGGCCATTGAGCACGGTCACTGGCTAAGGCAGCAGCGCTTCACCACCTATGAGAGCTTCCTCGAAGCCTGGGACGAGTGTCTCCGTATAACCCAAGCATCCGCGGCAGATGAAGCGCAGGACTCAACGGGCCTGGAGGATCTTCGGCTGGCCGCAGACCGTATGGCGGGGCGCGCACGACGCATCGCAATCTTGGGCCCGCCAGAAGTCACGCATGCTGCTGAGTCTCTGGCGGAGACGATGCAGGAGGACGTCAAGGTCGCCGTCCGGTTCATCGAGGTGACCCGAACCGCGATAGCAGCCGTCGACGAACACCCGATACCCACCGAGGCTGTGTCCGAGGCAACCGACGAGTACCGGCACCGCAGCCAGCAGATTGTGGATCTTGTGAATGACCATCGAAGCCAGGGGCGCGACCTGCGAGAACTCGATGGCCACCCCATGTTGCGAGCAGCATTGGAGAGTATGGAGCAGTATCGACAGAGGTCCGGCGAGGCACGAGAAGCGCTGAGCGCGAACCTCGAGCGTCTCTCCGCGGCTGCGAGTGAGGCGTTCTCCATGGCAGATGTGCTCACGCGCAACAGGAAGGCGCGAGAACTCAGCCGGGAACAGTTCACGAGCGCGGCGCGGGAGGCGCTCAGCAAGACGCCTACACCCGAGTTGCGAGTCGATCGAGGGTGAGCGTTCCGTGCCGCTGCAGCCCAAGGGCTGGAAGGGCTTCGCCCCCGTCTGGCCTGGACTGAGACCGTAACTGAGACCGCTGGCGGATGCCCACCCACCCCTGTTGCAGCCGCCACAGCAACCGCACGCCAAAACCCCAGGTCAGACCACATCCGACCTGGGGTTTCAGCAGAGCCCCCTGTCGGATTCGAACCGACGACCTACGCATTACAAGTGCGTTGCTCTGGCCATCTGAGCTAAGGAGGCCCGTACGGGTGTGCACCCGCACGTGCCCGAGCAGTGTACCCAGGTCCCCGAGGGGCCCCGTCGAAAATTTCCGCGAAGTTCACAGGGCCGGAGGTACTGACAGACCAGGTGAACGCCAGGTACGGTCCTGAGCCAGTTCACACGCGTGGACTACACCACAACGGATTTCCCGTCGTGGCACCGCCTTCCTACTCGGATCGTCCGGCACGTTCCTGCCGGTAGAAGGGGTTAGTTCATCATGGCCACTGTCTCGTTCGACAAGGCGACCCGGATCTACCCGGGCACCGACAAGCCCGCTGTTGACGCGCTGGAGATCGACATCGAGGACGGCGAGTTCCTCGTCCTCGTCGGCCCGTCCGGCTGCGGCAAGTCCACCTCGCTCCGCATGCTCGCGGGGCTCGAGGACGTCAACGCCGGCGCCATCCGCATCGGCGACCGCGACGTCACGCACCTGCCGCCGAAGGACCGGGACATCGCCATGGTGTTCCAGAACTACGCGCTCTACCCGCACATGACCGTCGCCGACAACATGGGCTTCGCGCTCAAGATCGCCGGCGTCAACAAGGCGGAGATCCGGCAGAAGGTCGAGGAGGCCGCGAAGATCCTCGACCTCACCGACTACCTGGACCGCAAGCCGAAGGCCCTCTCCGGCGGTCAGCGCCAGCGTGTCGCCATGGGCCGCGCCATCGTGCGCGAGCCGCAGGTGTTCCTCATGGACGAGCCGCTGTCCAACCTGGACGCCAAGCTCCGCGTCAGCACCCGTACGCAGATCGCGAGCCTGCAGCGCCGCCTCGGCATCACCACCGTCTACGTCACCCACGACCAGGTCGAGGCCATGACGATGGGCGACCGCGTGGCGGTCCTCAAGGACGGTCTGCTCCAGCAGATCGACACCCCGCGCAACATGTACGACAAGCCCGCCAACCTCTTCGTGGCCGGCTTCATCGGCTCCCCCGCGATGAACCTGGTCGAGGTGCCGATCACCGACGGCGGCGTGAAGTTCGGCAAGTCGGTCGTCCCGGTGCAGCGCGACGCGATCGCCGCCGCCACCGACAAGACGGTCACCGTCGGTGTCCGCCCCGAGCACTTCGACGTCTCCGATGCCGAGCAGGGCCTCGCCGTCACCGTCAACGTCGTCGAGGAGCTCGGCGCCGACGCCTACGTCTACGGCACCGCGAAGGTCGGCGACGACTCCAAGGACCTCGTCGTCCGCGTCAGCGGCCGTGACGTCCCGGAGAAGGGCAGCCAGCTGCACATCGTGCCCCGCTCCGGCGAGACCCACGTGTTCTCGACGTCGACCGGCGCGCGCCTGTCCGACTGACGGCAACCGCAAACACCCGACCTCGGGTAATTCACCCGGGTTGACGAAGAAGGCCCCGCAGAGCGCTGCGGGGCCTTTCTCGTTGTCGACAAATACCCCGGCAGACCGGACGTTTCGAGCAGTGTGCGTCAACCCCCTACCCAAAAATGGGCCCCCGCTCATCCCCCGAACCGGTGACTAAATGTCTACAAACCATTACCCCGCGCTACCCTCACACGCGTGAAGCACTCCACTACCCAACAGACGCGACGCGGCCGGGGCCCCGCCCGCCGGATCGGCCGCACCCTCGCTTTCGTCCTGCCCGTCGTCCTGGTGCTCTCCGGGACCCTCGCGGTCAGCCGAGTCAACTGGTCGGGGGGCTCCTCCGACCCGGTGCTCACCGCAGCGGACACCGCCACGTCCGCCGGCACCTCGCGTGCCGCCAAGCGAGCCCCGCAGGACGTCCTGCGCGACAAGCTGCTGACCGAGCTGCAGGAGGAGAACCCGGGCGTCGCCCTCACCCACCTCCAGCAGGCCGTCGACGACCGCCCGTCGCTGGCCCGGCACTGCGCCTCCCTCGCCCGCGCCCTCGGCCAGGCCGCCGTCCGGGTCTACGGCCCGACCCGCGCCCAGTCCTACGCACGCCCGGTCTGCGACACCGCCTTCGCCACCGGCGTCGCCGCCGCACACAGCTGAGCGCACCGCCCTGCCACCGGGTGGGCAGTCGATAACGGCTGACGCGGGAACCCCTCGTCCGCCGCATTCCCCGGGCGGGACGCACCGTACAGTTCGGTCTCATGAGCGATCCGAGCGCCGCGTCCCGCCCCGTTCAAGCCGTCGTTCTGGCCGGAGGCCAGGGCTCCCGGCTGCGTCCGTACACCGACGACCGGCCCAAGCCGATGGTCGAGATCCCCGGGACGGGAACGCCGATCATCGGCCATCAGCTGTCCTGGCTCGCCGAGGAGGGCGTGACGGACGTGGTGGTGTCCTGCGGCCACCTCGCCGAGGTACTGCAGACGTGGCTGGACACGGCCGATCTGCCGGTCTCCGTCACCACGGTCGTGGAGTCGGAGCCCCTCGGCCGCGGCGGCGGTCTCAAGTACGCCGCGGCTCACCTTCCCCACCCGGACCAGCCCTGGTACGCCACGAACGGCGACATCTGGACCCGGTTCTCACTGCGTGACATGGCCGACTTCCACGCCGAGCGGGACGCGATCGCGACGCTCGCCCTGGCCCGGCCCCGCCTGCCCTGGGGCGCGGTCAGGACGGACGGCTTCGGCCACATCACCGACTTCATCGAGGCCCCGCCGTCGACCTTCGAGATCAACGCGGGTGTCTACGTCTTCTCCCCCGAGTTCGCCGGTCTGCTGCCGCAGCGGGGGGACCATGAGCGGACTACGTTCCCCCGCCTGGCCCGGGAGCAGCGTCTGGCCGGTTTCACGATCCCGCAGGGGTCCTACTGGCGTGCCATCGACACGGCGAAGGATCTGACGGAGGCCGCGAAGGAACTGGCCGCCACGGGCCGTTGAGAACGCGCCCAGGAGACAGGAGAGGGGCCCCGCACCGTGATGGTGCGGGGCCCCTCCTGTGTCTTATACACCTCT
>NZ_JBHUTX010000065.1:10141-37071 GCF_042671245.1 Streptomyces sp. NPDC057099 | reverse complement strand
GCCGCGGTTATCGCGGGCCGGGGGGGCTGCGCGCACACCCCGCCCCGGGGGGGCCGGCCCTTCCCCCCGCCCCGCCCCCCGCGGGGTGAGCTCGGCCTCCAACTCGGGAGACCACAGCTTCAGGTGGGATCGGTTACTGCATGACCGCCATGGCGAGCGCCCGGCGGGCACGCCGTGAGGCGCGCTCCGCCTTGCGCTGCATCCGGCGGGCGGCCACCAGGCGCGCGGCCCGGCGGTCTCGCTCCGCCTCCTGCAGTCGCTCGTGCATATGTGCACGAGCCATGGCTTCTGGAATGAGTTGCATCTCTCGGGTCCTGTTCTGGCGCGAGTCCTTCGCGCCGTGCGGGGTGAGGTCTTGAGTCGCGGAGCCTGCGGGCTCGTGGGTGGACGGCTTCATCGGGGCCTGCTTCTGGGGGTCGTGCGTGAAGGGACGGTCGATCGTTCCTGCGGTGTTCATGCCGTGACCGGGTTCTTGCGCGGGCGGCCACGCGGCCGCTTCCGGGCGACGACGACACCCTGCACGAACAGCTCGCCACCCCAGACGCCCCAGGGCTCACGCCGCTCCTTGGCGCCGGCGAGGCAGGCCTCGACCAGCGGGCAGGTGCGGCACAGGGACTTGGCGTACTCCACGTCCGCCGGCGACTCGGCGAAGAAGACCTCCGGGTCGTAGGAGCGGCACGGGACGGGTACGCCGAGGTTCTCGATGGCGTCGTCGAGCGCGGTGAGCGCGGTGAGCGGGGTCAAGGCGGAGTCCTCCGTGGGGCCGGGCTTGGGGATCGTGTCGGAAGGCGGTACGGACGGGGCGTGCGCTTCGAGTTGCACGGTTCGTCTTCCTCGTCTGGTCGTTCCGGCCTGTTGGCCGGGGGGCGGCTGGTACCCGGTTCTTTTCTTGTCCCGAGGCTCCTTCGGTCCGTCGTCCCTGGTCAGGGACAAACAGAAGGGCCGCGGATCCCGGATGGGGTTCCGCGGCCCTGAAGGCGCCGGCCTGATCAGATCAGGCTGGATCACTCCAGGGTTCTGGCCCACGGAAGGCCCACATCTGGTGGTGCTGCGTCGTCTGCGTCCGGAATCCGGCACCGGTCGCCGTAAAGGCATAGGCCCGCGCCTGTCCCTTTACTGCTGCTTCCAGTGCCTTGGTCGGTCGCTCATTGCGCTCACGGACGGGAAGGCCCGTGGGAGCAAGGGAGGAGGACGCCGGACGGACGGCACGAATGCCGGACAGACCGGTGCCCAGGTTCGAAACGCCGAGCATGCACGTGGAGACGGCCGAGCGATCGGTCATTTTCACGGTGCTGATGGAGCTGCTGTTGATGCTGATCACTGGACTCGCCTCCTCTCGGCGTCTCGGGGGACTGGGTGAACCAGTCCGACGGATATGCAAGTACAACACGGAATCAGGGCCTTCGAGAAGGCCGCTGCTCTCGTGCCTAAGAACCTATGGGGATTGCTGGGGCATGCGCAAACTATTTTTTCGACGAGTTGGCGTCAGTCTTGATCTGTGTCCCCTCCGGGGTACTGGCCTGCGCAGATGGCCAGGACATCGGCTCCGTAGCGGGTGAGCTTGCGCATCCCGACGCCCGGGATGCGTGCCAGCTCGTGCTCGTCGTCGGGCGCGGTCTCGGCGATCGCCACCAGTGTCCTGTCGGTGAAGACGCAGAAGGCGGGCTGACCACTGCTTCGCGCCTGGTCGGCGCGCCACTCGCGGAGCCGCTCGTAGAGGCCCTCGTTCATGTCGGAGGGGCAGCCGTCGCAGCGCATCAGCTTCATCTCGCCCGCGTCGGTCAGTGTGCGGCCGCAGACGCGGCAGCGGGCGGGGGTTCGCTGCACCCTTCTCGGGGCGGAACCCCTGGTTCCGGGGATTCCGCGCTCGATGCCGCCCGCGGCACCGCCGGTTGTACGACCCTTGGTGGCCGTCGAGCCGGGGCGCAGCCCGTCGAGGAAACGGCTGGGGCGGCGGTTGGGGCGGCCGCCGGGCGAGCGGGAGAGGGACCAGGAGACCTGGAGGTGTTCCCGCGCGCGGGTGACGCCGACGTACAGCAGGCGGCGCTCCTCCTCGATCTGTTCGTCGGTCTTCGCATAGGTGATCGGCATCATGCCCTCGGCCACGCCGACCAGGAAGACGACGTCCCACTCCAGGCCCTTGGCCGAGTGCAGGGAGGCGAGGGTGACGCCCTGCACGGTCGGGGCGTGCTGGGCGTTCGCCCGTTCGTCGAGTTCGGCGACGAGGTCCGCGAGGGTGGCGCCGGGTTTGGCTGCGGCGAAGTCCTGGGCGAGGTTCACCAGGGCGGCCAGGGACTCCCAGCGCTCTCTGACGGCGCCGGAGCCGGCCGGTGGCTGCGGTGTCCAGCCCTCGCCCGACAGCACGGCGCGCACCTGCGAGGGCAGGTCGACGACGTCGTCCAGGAGGGAGTCGTTGCCGCCGAAGCGGGCCGCGCCGCGCAGGGCGACGCCCGCCTTGCGCACCTCCGGGCGGTCGAAGAACCGCTCGGCGCCGCGCAGCTGGTAGGGCACCCCGGCGTCGGCGAGGGCCTGTTCGTAGGTCTCGGACTGGGCGTTCGTCCGGAACAGGATGGCGATCTCGGCGGCCGGGACCCCCGCGTCGACGAGTTCACGGATGCGGCGGGCCGCGCCCTCCGCCTCGGCGGGCTCGTCGGTGTACTCCGTGTAGGCGGGCTCGGGTCCCGGCGCACGCTGGGAGACGAGTTCCAGGCGGTGGTCGGCCGCGCGGCCGCTGGCCTGGGCGAGCAGGCCGTTGGCGAGGTGGACGACCTGGGGCGTGGAGCGGTAGTCGCGGACCAGCTTGACGACCGTGGCGCCTGGGTGTCGGGTGCGGAAGTCGAGCAGATGGTCCGGGGTTGCTCCCGTGAACGAGTAGATCGTCTGGCTGGCGTCTCCGACCACGCACAGGCTGTCCCGCTCGCCGAGCCACAGTTCGAGCAGGCGCTGCTGGAGGGGGCTGACGTCCTGGTACTCGTCGACCACGAAGTGCTGGTACTGGGAGCGGACCTGTTCGGCGATGTCGTGCCGGTCCTGGAGGACGGCCACGGTCAGCAGCAGCACGTCCTCGAAGTCGATGACGGAGCGGTCGCGCTTGACGTCCTCGTAGGCGGCGTAGAGCTGGGCGATCTCCGCGGGGTCGCGCGGGGCCTCACGGCCCGACTTGGCGACGGCGGGCGCGTAGTCCGCGGGGACGGTCTGGGTGACCTTGGACCATTCGATCTCGGCGGTGACGTCCCGCAGCTCGCCCCGGTCGAGCCGGATGCGGCAGGCCGCGGCCGCGTCGGCGACGAGCTGGATCTTGCGGTCGACGAGCCGGGGCATGGAGCCGCCGATCGCTTTCGGCCAGAAGTACTGGAGCTGACGCAGGGCCGCCGAGTGGAAGGTGCGCGCCTGGACGCCCGCGGCGCCGAGCTGGCGCAGCCGGCCGCGCATCTCTCCGGCGGCGCGGTTGGTGAAGGTGACGGCGAGCACGCTGGAGGGGTGGAGGACGCCCGCGCGCACTCCGTAGGCGATGCGGTGGGTGATGGCGCGGGTCTTGCCCGTGCCCGCGCCCGCCAGGACGCACACCGGACCGTGCAGGGCGGTGGCCACCTCGCGCTGCTCGGGGTCGAGCCCGTCGAGCACCGCGTCGGCCGAGTCCGGTACCTGCGGGAACAGGGTGGAGTGCGTTGCTGCTGTCACACGGCCATGCTGCCAGGTCGCGGGAGACGGCCGTGCCGGTTGTCCACAGGCGGGCCCTGATAGTCGCACTAATGCGGCAGGCGTCACGTCCGGCAGGGCCCGGACCCCGGGAATGGCGGCCCCTTCACGTACGTTCCACCTCTGCGACCACCCGCCCCCGAGCCACCGAAGGAGCACGAGAGACATGCTGGGCACCGTGACGATGTACAGCACCACGTGGTGCGGCTACTGCCGCCGGCTGAAGAGCCAGATGGACCGCGAGGGCATCGCGTACACCGAGATCAACATCGAGCAGGACCCGGAATCCGCCGCGTTCGTGGAGAAGGCGAATGGCGGAAACCAGACGGTGCCCACCGTTCTGTTCCCGGACGGCTCCACCCTCACCAACCCGTCGCTGGCTCAGGTGAAGCAGAAGGTCGGCGCGTAAACGCCGCACGGTTGTGCGGGGAAGGCGGTTCCTGAGACAGCTCGGGCACCGCCTTCTCCGTCTGCGCGGCCGGAGTGTGTGCGTGGCTCACACAGGCGTCAGGCCACGCTCCTCATCGGGAGCGGCTTGCCGTACCAGAGCTCGATCAGGCGGGCCGCGATCGAGATGCCGTACGGCGGGAGCACCTCGCCGGACTCGAAGGCGGCGCGCAGGTCGTCGCGGGAGAACCAGCGGGCCTCGTGGATCTCGTCACCGTCGACCTCGATCTCGGTCGAGGTGGCGCGGGCCATGAAGCCCAGCATGAGGCTGGACGGGAAGGGCCAGGGCTGGCTGGCGACGTACTCGACCGGGCCGACGGTGATGCCGACCTCCTCGAGGACCTCGCGGCGCACCGACTGCTCGATGGACTCGCCGGGCTCGACGAAGCCGGCGAGCGTCGAGAAGCGGCCCTCGGGCCAGTGGACCTGGCGGCCGAGCAGGAGACGGTCGTCCTCGTCGGTCACGGCCATGATCACGGCGGGGTCCGTGCGCGGGTAGTGCTCGGCGCCGCAGGCCTGGCAGCGGCGGATGTGGCCGGCCGCCGCGATGACGGTGCGCTCGCCGCAGCGCGAGCAGAAACGGTGCGTGCGCTGCCAGTTCTCCAGACCCACCGCGTGCACCATCAGGCCCACGTCACGGGCCGACAGGAGCAGGCCCGCCTCGCGCAGGCCCGCCGGGCGCGCGGACTGGTCCATACGCCCGGGCAGGGAGTCCTTCTGGAGGGCGAAGTAGCTGACGCCGTCCTCGTCGATGCCGAGGAAGTAGCGGTGCGCCTCGGTGAGGGGGGCCTCGAAGGAGGGGATCATGACGAGTTCGGTGTGCCCGTCCGCCGTCTCGTCGATGAGGACCTGGCCGCCGGACACCACGAAACAGCGCGTCGAGGGGTGGCTCCACGCCGCCGCGAGCCAGGCCTCGTCGAGCCGGTGGTGCGCGCCCCTGTCGATGCCGCTCGGGGCGGTGAGCGAGATGGGTCGGTCGGCGTTCTGGTCGGTCCAGGTGGTCACTGGTGCTTCCAACTCCCCGGTGGAACGGTCGGGTTCGGCGGGCTGATCAGCGGGACGTACGGCGGGAGGCGACCGGGTCCGGCAAGGCTCGGGCGGTGCGGGGCGGCTCTTCCAGTGTGCCCCTCGCGCGCGGCCGGTCCGGGCGGCCCGGGACGCTCAGGGCGCATGACGCCAGTTCTCGGCGAGGTCGCCCCACAGGTACGCGGTGGTCTCGACGCCCTTGAGGAGCAGGTCGAGTTCCACTTTCTCGTTCGGGGCGTGCCAGCCGTCGGACGGGACGGAGATGCCGAGGAACAGCACCGGAGCCCCGAGGACGTCCTGGAGGTCCGCCGCCGGTCCGGAGCCGCCCTCGCGGGTGAAGCGGACCGGTTCTTCGAAGGCTCGGCCCATCGCCCGGGCGACCGACCGGAGGGCGGGGTGGTCCAGCGGGGTCAGGCAGGGGCGCGTGGCCCCGCTGAACGTGATCTCGCCGCGGATCCCGGCGGGCACCTGCTGCTCGGCCCAGGCGCGGACGGCCTTCTCCACATGGTCGGGGTCCTGGCCCGCCACCAGCCGGAAGGACAGCTTCACCAGGGCGGAGGACGGGATGATCGTCTTGCTTCCCGGGCCCTGGTAGCCGCCGCCGATGCCGTTGACCTCGGCGGTGGGGCGGGCCCAGATCCGCTCCAGAGTGGTGTGGCCGGACTCCCCCTGGGTGGCGTACGACTTGGCCGTGCGCAGCCACTGCGATTCATCGAAGGGCAGTTCGGCGAAGAGTTCACGCTCGCGCTCGGTGAGTTCGACCACGCCGTCGTAGAAGCCCGGGATCGCCACGCGCGCGTGCTCGTCGTGCAGCGCGGCCACCAGGCGGGCGGCGGCCGTCGCCGGGTTGGGCACCGCGCCGCCGAAGGAGCCGGAGTGGATGTCCTGGTCGGGGCCGTGCAGGCGTATCTCGCACTCGGCGAGGCCGCGCATGCCGGTGCACACCGTGGGGGTGTCCTCGGACCACATGCCGGTGTCGGAGACGATCACGGCGTCGGCGGTGAGCCGCTCGGCGCGCTCTTCGACGAGGGCCCTGAAGTGGGGCGAGCCGGACTCCTCCTCGCCCTCGATCAGCAGCTTCAGATGCACGGCCGGGGTGGTGCGGCCGGTGGCGGCGAGGTGGGCGCGGACGCCGAGGGTGTGGAAGAACACCTGGCCCTTGTCGTCGGCCGCCCCGCGCGCGTAGAGACGGTTCTCGCGGACGACGGGCTCGAAGGGGTCGCTGTCCCAGCCGTCCTCCCGGGCGGCGGGCTGCACGTCGTGATGGCCGTAGACCAGCACCGTAGGGGCCTGCGGATCGTCGGAGGGCCACTCGGCGAAGACGGCGGGGGCGCCGGGGGTCTGCCAGACCTCGGCCGTCGGGAACCCGGTCTCCTTCAGCTCGGCGGCGAGCCAGTCGGCGCTGCGTCGTACGTCGGGCGCGTGGTCCGGCTGGGCGGACACCGACGGGATGCGCAGCCACTCGGCGAGGTCGTCGAGAAAGGCGTCGCGGTGCTGCTGGATGTACGTACGGACGACGCTGTCCGGGGTCTGGCTCATGGTCACGAGCCTATCGGCCCGCACTGACGTCCTCGGAGTGCGGTTCCTCACCGGGCGGCTCCTCGCTCAGCAGCCGCTCCAGCGCCGCGCGGTCCGGCAGATCGTCGGGGCGGACGATCTCACCGGTGCGTACGTACAGGAACCCGGCCGTGACGGATTCCGGGGGTACGCCCTGCTGCTCGGCCCAGGCGAGGCGGTAGACGGCGAGCTGGAGGGGGTCCGCGGTGCGGGCGCGGTTGGTCTTCCAGTCGACGATCTCGTACGTCGTGCCCTCACCGTCGCCCTCCTTGTAGACGGCGTCGATGCGGCCCCGTACGACGCGGCCGGCGAGCGCGAGCTGGAAGGGGGCCTCCACCCGGTAGGGCGTGCGGTGCGCGTACTCGGTCTGCTCGAAGGCGTCCTTGAGGGCCTCCAGGTCCCGTTCGTCGGCGATCTCCGCTTCGCGGCCGGGCAGCTCCTCCGGCTCCAGCAGGGGCAGCGTCAGCTCTTCGAAGCGGGCCTCGACCCAGGCGTGGAAGCGGGTGCCGCGGCGGGCGGCGGGCTGGGGCGGACGGGGCAGCGGGCGGGCCAGCTCCTGGGCGAGGCCGTCCGGGTCGGCGGCCAGGAGCAGCAGCTGGGAGGCCGTGAGGGAGGTGGGCAGGGGGACCTCGGTGACGCTGTCGCGGGCGCGCAGGAGCTCGCCGGTGAGGGCGTCGAGGTCGCGGTCCCAGGAGGCGATGGTGCGGGCTTCCTCCGGGGTGAGGTGGGGCCCGCGGTGCCGGTGGGCGTCCGAGGGTTCCGGTGGCGGCGCCTGGCGAGGGATCGTCGGGCCGTCTGGCCGTGCGTCCTCGTCAGCCGAGTCTTCCCTGAAAGGGTCTTCGTTGAAGGGGCCTTCGTCGAACGGGTCCGGCTCGTCATACGGAGGCTCGTCGTCCTCGGGCGGCGGGGGCCACTCCGGGTCGTCGAACGCGTCCGGGTCGTGCACGGCCACGGGGTGCTCGTCCTCGTGGGACGCGAGGTTCTCCAGGTGGGCCAGGACGGTCTCGGCGGCGGCGCGGCGGCGGGCCAGGGCCGCCTCGTCCAGGGGCAGGGGCCACACCTGGTCGGCGGTGGCCTGGTGCAGGGCCGGGTTCTCCTCGTCCTCGGCGGGTTCGTCGGCCCAGGCCTCGATCTCGCCGTACCCGGCCGCGCAATGCTCGTAGAGGTCCTGGAGGAACGCGGAGGGTCCGCGGCGCTTCTTCTGGGTGGGTCCCCACCAGTGGCCGGAGCCCAGGAGCAGGGAGCGGGGGCGGGTGAAGGTGACGTAGCCGAGGCGGAGTTCCTCGGTGTGCTGGTGGTCCTTCATGGCCTCGTGGAAGGCCTTGAGGCCCTTGGCGTCCCAGGAGGTGATGTCGGGGAGGGTGGCGGCGTCGCCGCGCAGTCCGTGGGGCAGGACCTTGCCCTGGGAGGTCCACTTCTCGCGGCCCTGGCTGCTGGGGAAGGTGCCGGTGACCAGGCCGGGGACGACCACGACGTCCCACTCCAGGCCCTTGGACTTGTGGGCGGTGAGCACCTTGACGGTGTTCTCGCCGCCGGGGAGGGCGTTGTCGAGGCCCTTCTCGTACTGGGCGGCGGTGCGCAGGAAGCCGAGGAAGGCGAGCAGGCTGGCCTCGTTGTCGCCGGCGGCGAAGGAGGCGGCGACGTCCAGGAAGTTGGAGAGGGTCTCGCGGCGGCGTGCCGCCAGCGCGTGCGGGGACGCCGACAGCTCCACCTCGAGGCCGGTGACGGCGAGGACGCGGTGCAGGACGTCCATCAGCGGGTCGGACAGGGAGCGGCGCAGGTCGCGCAGTTCGGTGGCCAGGCGGGCGAAGCGCACGCGCGCGTCGGGCGAGAAGGGCAGCCCGTCGTCGTCCCCGCGGCCGTCCAGCGGCGTCTCCAGGAAGGTGTCGAGGGCGTCCGCGAGGGAGATCACCTCGGCCGGGTCGACCCCCTCCACGGCCTCGGCGAGGCGGCGGTCCGGGTCGTCGTCGCCCTCCACGCGCGCGTGGCTCACGAGGAGCCGGGCCCGCCGCCCCAGCAGGGCGAGGTCGCGCGGGCCGATGCGCCAGCGCGGGCCGGTCAGCAGACGGACCAGGGAGGCGTTGGCGCCGGGGTCCTGGAGGACCTCGCACACGGCGACGAGGTCGGCGATCTCGGGCAGGTGCAGCAGCCCGGACAGGCCGACCACCTCGACCGGGATGTCCCGGGCCACCAGTGCGCCCTGGATCTCGGAGAAATCGGTCGCCGTACGGCACAGGACCGCGATCTCGCCGGGTGCCGTCCCGGTCCTCACGAGGTGGGCGACGGAGTCGGCGGCCCAGTCGATCTCCTCGGCGTGCGTGCGCAGCAGGGCGCAGCGCACGATGCCGTCGCGTTCGGCCCCGGGGGCGGGGCGAAGGGCCTCCACGCCCGCGTGCAGGTCGCGCAGGGGCTCCGCGAGGCCGTTGGCGAGGTCGAGGAGGCGGCCGCCGCTGCGGCGGTTCTCGCTGAGCGCCTGGCGGGTCGCGGGGCGGCCGTCGGCGCGGGCGAAGTGCTCGGGGAAGTCGTCGAGGTTGGCGACGGAGGCGCCGCGCCAGCCGTAGATCGCCTGGCAGGGGTCGCCGACGGCGGTGACCGGGTGGCCGGTGCCCTCGCCGAACAGGCCCGCCAGGAGGACGCGCTGGGCGACGGAGGTGTCCTGGTACTCGTCGAGCAGGACCACCCGGAACTCGTCGCGCAGGAGGCGGCCCACTTCGGGGATCCCGGCGAGCCGGGCCGACAGGGCGATCTGGTCGCCGAAGTCGAGCAGGTCCCGCTCGCGCTTGGCGGCCCGGTAACGGTTCACCAGCTCGGCCAGTTCACGGCGCGCGGCAGCCGCTTCGGGGACCTTGCGCAGGTCGGCGTTGCTGAGCTTGACGCCTCGCAGCGTCAGCAGCAGCTCGGCGTCGTACGCGCGCAGCGCCTCCGGACGTACGAGGTGCTCGGCGAGTTCGGAGTCGAGGGCGAGGAGGTCGCCGACCAGGTCCGGGAAGGAACGGGTCAGGGCCGGGTAGGACCCCGGGGCCTCGCGCAGGACGCGCGCGGCAAGCTGGAAGCGGGTGGCGTCGGCGAGCAGCCGGGACGTGGGCTCGAGCCCGATGCGCAGACCGTGGTCGGTCAGCAGACGGCCCGCGAAGGAGTGGTACGTGGAGATCACCGGCTCGCCCGGCGGGTTGTCCGGGTCGATGGCGTCCGGGTCGGTGACACCGGCCTTGACCAGCGCCTTGCGGACACGCTCGGCGAGTTCGGCGGCGGCCTTGTTGGTGAAGGTGAGGCCGAGCACCTGCTCGGGGGCGACCTGGCCGGTGCCGACCAGCCACACCACGCGGGCCGCCATCACCGTCGTCTTGCCCGATCCGGCCCCGGCCACGATCACCTGCGGGGCGGGCGGCGCGGTGATGCAGGCCGTCTGCTCCGGGGTGAACGGGATGCCGAGGAGCTCCTTGAGCTGTTCGGGTTCGGTGATTCGGGCGGGCACAACGACAGAGGCTAGTAGCGACCACTGACAGTGGTGACCGGATCGGTCTCCGGGGAGGATCCGGAGAGGCCACGGGGAGAAAGAGGCGCAGGTCAGCGCAGGTGGTGCGAAAGCTCACTCGACGACATGGCGGCCCTCCTGGCGCGCGCTGCACGAGGCCCGGAACGAGCAGTGCGTGCAGTGCTGCCCGGCGGTCGGCGTGAACCGCTCGTCGAGGACCTTCCCGGCGGCGGTGGCCAGCAGGTCGCCGACCCACTCCCCCTCCAGCGGCTCCTGGGCCTGCACCTTGGGCAGGGTCTCGCCGCCGTCGCGCTGGGCGGCGCCCTGCCGGAGATGGACGAGTTCGGCACCGCCCGGCTCGGGACGCACACCGTCGAAGACGTCGTCCACGGCGCCCTCGCCGACGGCCAGCTGGTAGACGGCGAGCTGCGGGTGGCGCTCCACCTCCTTGCCGGTGGGCGCCTGCTTGCCGGTCTTGAAGTCGACCACGTAGGCGCGGCCGTCGCCGTCCGCCTCGACGCGGTCCATCTGGCCCCGGATGCGCACCTGGTAGTCGCCCGCCTCGAGGGTGACGTCGAAGTCGTGCTCGCTGGCGACCGGGGTACGCCCGGTGCGGTCCATGACGTGCCACTGGAGGAACCGTTCGAGCGCCACGCGCGCGTTGTCCTTCTCCTGGTCCGACTTCCAGGGCGCGTCGAAGGCGAGGGCGTTCCACACGGAGTCGAGGCGTTCCATGAGGACGGAGAGGTCGGCCGGGGTGTGCCCGGAGGCGACCTCGTCGGCGAGGACGTGCACCACGTTGCCGAAGCCCTGCGCGGCGGTCGCGGGCGCGTCGGCCTTCACCTCGCGGCCCAGGAACCACTGCAGGGCGCAGGTGTTGGCCAGCTGGTCGAGGGCGCTGCCGGAGAGCACGACGGGCTGGTCGCGGTTGCGCAGCGGCACCTTGGACTGCGTCGGCTCGAACATGCCCCACCAGCGGTAGGGGTGTGCGGACGGCACCAGGGGGCGGCCGTCCTCGTCGGCGAGGCCGGCGAGCCGGGCGAGACGCCGGGCGGCGGCTTCCCGGAGGGCGTCGGAGACGCGTGGGTCGACCGTGGTGGCACGCAGTTCGGCGACGAGTGCCGCGACGGACAGCGGGCGGCGGGGGCGTCCGGTGACGTCCTTGGGTTCGACGCCGAGTTCGGTGAGGAAGCGGGAGGGCTGGTCGCCGTCGTCCGCCGGGGCCTTGACCGCGGTGACGACCAGGCGTTCACGCGCGCGTGTGGCGGCCACGTAGAACAGGCGGCGTTCCTCGGCGAGCAGCGCGCCGGGGGTGAGGGGTTCGGCGAGTCCGTCGCGCCCGATGCGGTCGGCCTCCAGGAGGGAGCCGCGGCGGCGCAGGTCGGGCCAGAGCCCCTCCTGGACGCCCGCGACGACCACGAGGCGCCACTGGAGGCCCTTGGAACGGTGCGCGGTCATCAGGCGGACGGCTTCTGGGCGTACGGCACGCCGTGTGAGGGTGTCGGCGGCGATGTCCTCGGCCTCGATCTCCTCCAGGAAGTTCAGTGTGCCCCGGCCTCCGGTGCGCTCCTCGGCGCGGGCCGCCGTCGCGAACAGCGCGCAGACCGCGTCCAGGTCACGGTCCGCGTTGCGCCCGGCCGCGCCGCCGCGGCGGGCGGCCCGCTCCAGCCGCGCGGGCCACGGTGTGCCGTTCCACAGGTCCCACAGCGCCTCCTCGGCCGTACCGCCGCCCGCCAGGCGCTCGCGGGCCTTGCGGAGCAGCGCCCCGAGGCGCTGTGCGCCGCGCGCGTACGCGGGGTCGTGCACGGCCAGCCGCTCCGGCCCGGCGAGCGCCTGCGCGAGAAGCACGTCGGAGGGCGGCGGCAGCGGATTGCCCGCGGCCCGCTCCTCGTCCCGCAGGGCCCGGCCGAGGCGGCGCAGATCGGCGGCGTCCATGCTCGCGAGGGGGGAGGTGAGGAGGGTGAGGGCGGTCTCGGTGTCGAGCCATGAGGGGTCCGGCTCGGCGGATGGGCCGTCCTCGGACGTGGAAGGGCCGTCCTCGGAAGCGGAGGGTTCGTCCTTGGAAGAGGCCTCCCCCTCAGGAGCCCTCGACGCCTCCGCCGCGGCCACCGCCCGAAGCGCCGTCAGCAGCGGCGCCACCGCCGGTTCGTGCCGCAGAGGTACGTCGTCACCGTCGACGTCCACCGGGACGCCGGCCGCCGTGAGGGCGCGGCGGACCGTGGGGACGGTGCGGGAGCCGGCGCGCACCAGCACGGCCATCTCGCTCCACGGAACACCGTCCTCCAGGTGGGCCCTGCGGAGGATGTCGGCGATGTTGTCCAGCTCCGTCCCCGAGGTCGGGTACGTGTACGCCTCGACCCGGCCGCCGTCCCTCACGGGCGCGAGTTCGCGGTGGGCGCGCACCTTCTCGGCGGGCAGGCGGGTCAGCGGCATGCGCTGGGTCAGCAGCCGGGTGGCCGCCAGCAAGCCGGCGCCGGAGCGGCGGGACGTGCGCAGCACCGCGACGGGGGCCGGGCGGCCGTCCGCGCGCGGGAAGGCGTGCGGGAAGTCGAGGATGCCGTTCACGTCCGCCCCGCGGAACGTGTAGATCGACTGGTCGGGGTCACCGAAGGCGACGAGGGTGCGGCCACCGCCCGCCAGGGCGTGCAGAAGTCGTACCTGAGAGGGATCCGTGTCCTGGTACTCGTCGACGTAGACGGCGTCGTACCGGGCGGCGAGCCACGCGGCGACCTCGGGCCGGCGGGCGAGGAGCACCGCGCGGTGGACGAGTTCCGCGTAGTCGATCACGCCCTGGAGGTCGAGCACGTCGAGGTACTCGGCCAGGAAGGCGGCGGCCGCGCGCCAGTCGGGGCGTCCCGTGCGGCGGGCGAAGGCGTCCAGGGCGTCGGAGCCGAGGCCCAGCTCCCGGCTGCGGGCGAGGACCGCGCGGACCTCGTCGGCGAAACCGCGCGTGGTCAGACAGGCGCGCAGTTCGTCCGGCCAGCGCACGTGCGCGAGGCCGAGCCGCTCCAGGTCCACCTGCCCCGCGAGCAGTTCCCGTACGGAGACGTCCTGCTCGGGGCCGGACAGCAGCCGCATCGGCTCCACGAACAGGTCGCTGTCCTGGTGGGCGCGGACCAGGGCGTAGCAGAACGAGTGGAAGGTGGTCGCCCGGGGAGCGCGGGCCGCCCCGGCCCGGGTGGCCATGCGGTCGCGCAGCTCGACGGCCGCCCTGCGGCTGAACGTGAGGACCAGGACGCGCTCGGGGTCCCCGCCCCGGGCGATGCGCTCGGCCACGGACTCGACGAGCGTGGTGGTCTTGCCGGTGCCCGGACCTGCGAGGACGAGCAGCGGACCGGCCGCGTGGTCAACCACGGAGCGCTGCGAGGCGTCCAGAAGAGGGGGGTCCACCCGGGCAGGAGGGGTACGAACCAGTCGGTAAGCGCCACGGCTCCCCCGCCGCACCCGGGGGTGCGACAGGCCGCTGGCGGAGGAAGAGGAGCTCACGTGGTTCGCCGGTCCTGGTGGAAGTACTGGTTGGCGGGCCACCGCGCGTGGCGGGCGGTGACCGCGGGGTGACGGGGACGCGCGCAGCCGACGCTACGCCGACGGGTGAGGCGGAAGCAGGGCTTCCCCTTCTTCCCGCCGACCACTCACGGCACTCGTGCCACTCATACCCCTCGCCTCACGAACGTACGTCATGGCACCGACGTGCCCCGATTCCCCCGTCCGGATCACGGGCCACACGGGCGGCCGTCCGATGGCGGAAGCTGTCAGGTGTGACCCTCCGCGCGTTCGCCGCCGTCCCACCGCGCCCGTCGCATGTCGATCCGCGGCAGGTGGCCCTCGGCGGCCCGGCTCGCCTCCTTCAGGGGCGTGCCCTCCGCGCGGTAGTGGCCGAGCGCCCGCTGCTGGTGTCCCGGGAGCAGGACGCCGTCCGCGCGGACGACCCGCCACCACGGAACGGCTCCCCCGTAGAGAGCCATCACACGGCCGACCTGCCGCGGACCGCCCTCCTCCAGCCACTCGGCGACGTCCCCGTATGTCATGACACGGCCCGGCGGGATGAGTTCGGCGACGTCGAGGACCCGCTCGGCATAGGCGGGCAGGGCTTCCCCGGGGGCGCCGTCGTCCCCCGTGCGGGTGTCCTGCGCGCCTGCTTCGTCCGGAAGGCTCTCCTCGCTCATCCGCCCCATCCTGCCCCACCCCACCGACAACGGGACGCGTGTACCCACGAGCGCCTCCCTCGCCCGGCAGGACCGCGTCGGGCAGACTGTCCGCCCCCGCATGTGCACCCTGATGCCCTCGCGTATCGGTGCGGCATGCCACCATCGTGCGGGCGGTGACCGGTGATACGAGACCAAGAAGAGACGATGAAGCAGCAGGGTGCGCATTCCGAGGACACGGGGGGCACCTCTGACGCTTCGTCGCGCCCGGACTCTCCGGAGGACCGCCCGAAGACGGCCGGCGAGGAGCCCGACATCGCGCACATCGACGAGGTGGAGGGCGACGAACCGCTGCTCCCCGCGCGCGTGCACCGCCCGTCCGATCTGATGCGTCTCCTGGTGGGCGTGCTCGCCGTCGCGATTCTGATCGGGATCGCCGCGTTCGCGCACGGCACCACCTCGGGCCTCGAACAGGACATCAACAAGGGCACCGGGCAGGCACCCGATCTGCTCATCAAGATCGCGGGGCTGGCCTCCAGCATCGCGATCCTGCTGGTGCCGGTCGCCTTCGCGATCGAGCGGCTGATCAAGCGGGACGGCCTCAGAATCGCCGACGGCGTGCTCGCCGCGGTCCTCGCGCACGGTGTGACACTCGCCACCGACCTGTGGGTCGCCCGGGCCGCCCCCGACTCGATCCAGGAGGCGCTCACCCAGCCCTCCCCCGGGGACATCCACGCGCTGACCGATCCGGTGCACGGCTATCTGGCGCCGGTCATCGCCTATATGACAGCCGTGGGCATGTCACGCAGACCCAGGTGGCGCACGGTGCTGTGGGTCGTGCTGCTGCTCGACGCCTTCTCGATGCTCGTCACCGGGTACACGACACCGTTCTCGATCATCCTGACCGTGCTGATCGGCTGGACCGTGGCCTACGGCACGCTCTACGCGGTCGGCTCGCCCAACGTCCGGCCGACCGGGCAGACGCTGATGGCCGGTCTGCGGACCGTCGGCTTCCGCCCGGTCAGCGCGTCACGCGAGGACACCTCGGACAACCCGGACACCGGCGACCGGGGCCGGCGGTACTTCGTCACGCTCGAGGACGGCCCGCCGCTGGACGTCACGGTGGTCGACCGGGAGCAGCAGGCCCAGGGCTTCTTCTACCGCGCGTGGCGCAATCTGACCCTGCGCGGCTTCGCCACCCGCAGCAGCCTCCAGTCGCTGCGCCAGGCCCTGGAGCAGGAGGCGCTGCTGGCGTACGCGGCCATCGCGGCCGGCGCCAACGCGCCCAAGCTCATCGCCACCTCCGAGCTCGGCCCCGACGCGGTCATGCTCGTCTACGAGCACAGCGGCGCGCACACCCTCGACTCGCTGCCGGACGAGGAGATCACCGACGATCTGCTGCGCGACACCTGGCACCAGGTGAAGGCCCTGCAGTCCCGCCGTATCGCGCACCGCAGGCTGGTGGGCGACGCGATCCTGGTGGATCGTTCCGGCACGGTGATCCTCACCGACCTGCGCGTCGGCGAGATCGCGGCCGGCGACCTGCTGCTGCGCATGGACATCTCCCAGCTGCTGGTGACCCTCGGCCTCCGGGTGGGCGCCGAGCGTGCGGTGGCCTCGGCGGTGGGCGTGCTCGGTCCGGACGCGGTGGCGGACTGTCTGCCGATGCTCCAGCCCATCGCGCTCAGCCGCTCCACGCGCGCGACGCTGCGCAAGCTGGCCAGGGAGCGGGCACAGCGCGAGCGCGAGGCGGTTCTGGAGGCGTCCCGGCTGGCCAAGCAGGCCCGCCTGGAGGAGTCCTCCTCGGACGAGGCCGCTCCGGTCCCGGAGAAGACGGACAAGAAGACCGTACGGGCGGAGCAGCGGGCCGAGAAGCGGGCCATCGACGAGGCCGTGGAGGAGGCGCGCGAGGAGGACCTGCTCACGCAGATCCGCCACGAGGTGCTGCTGATCAGGCCGCAGGCACCGGTCGAGCCGGCCCGGCTGGAGCGGGTACGGCCGCGCACGCTGATCAGTTTCATGGCCGGCGCGATCGGCGCGTACTTCCTGCTGACGCAGCTCACGCACATCGAGTTCGGGCCGCTCATCGCGAACGCCGAGTGGGGCTGGGTCGCCGCGGCGGTGCTGTTCTCGATGTGCAGCTATCTCGCGGCGGCGATGGCTCTGCTGGGGTTCGTGCCCGAGCGGGTGCCGTTCCTGCGGACCGTGGCGGCGCAGGTCGCCGGATCGTTCGTGAAGATCGTCGCCCCGGCGGCGGTGGGCGGTGTCGCCCTGAACACGCGCTTCCTGCAGCGCGCTGGGGTGCGGCCGGGGCTCGCCGTGGCGAGCGTGGGCGCCTCGCAGTTGTTCGGGCTCGGCTGCCACATCCTGATGCTGCTGGCCTTCGGCTATCTGACCGGGACGGAGAAGACGCCGTCGCTGTCGCCGTCCCGGACGGTCATCGCCGGTCTGCTGACGGTGGCGGTACTCGTCCTCGTGGTGACCTCGGTGCCGTTCCTGCGGAAGTTCGTCGTCACGCGCGTGCGGTCGCTGTTCGCGGGTGTCGTGCCGCGCATGCTGGACGTGTTGCAGCGGCCGCAGAAGCTGGTCACCGGCATCGGCGGCATGCTGCTGCTGACCGCCTGCTTCGTGATGTGCCTGGACGCGTCGATCCGCGCGTTCGGCGACGAGTCCACCTCGATCAGCCTCGCCAGCGTCGCCGTCGTCTTCCTCGCGGGCAACGCCCTGGGGTCCGCGGCCCCGACCCCGGGCGGTGTGGGCGCGGTCGAGGCGACCCTGACGGTCGGTCTGATCGCCGTCGGCCTCCCGAAGGAGGTCGCGGCACCGGCCGTGCTGCTGTTCCGCCTGCTGACGCTGTGGCTGCCCGTGCTGCCGGGCTGGCTGGCCTTCAACCACCTCACCCGCAAGCAGGCCCTCTGACGCCGGCGGCCCGGCGGGCAGGGATTTCGGCACATCCTTTGGCAACACCAGCCCCTCCTACCTCGTACGACACGCGTCCCGCGCGTGGGCGCCCGTGCCGCCGCAGGATGGAACCATGCCTTCGCTCCTCCGGCTGCGCGCCGCCGTCCTGACCGCCACCGCCGTGCTGCTGTCCACCGTGCTGGCGGGCTGCGGTGACGACGACACCAAGGGCGAGGACCTCACGCGGCAGGAACTGAGCTGGAAGGCCTGCCCGGCGCCGGACGAGGCCCAGGGCGGAGGCACCCCGCCCTCTCCCCTGCCGGACGACGGCGAGTGGCAGTGCGCCACCATGCAGGCCCCTCTCGACTGGGACGACCCCAAGGGCGACACGATCGGCCTCGAACTGATCCGCGTCAGGACCACCGGCGACGCGAACGAACGCATCGGCTCGCTCATCTTCAACTTCGGCGGCCCGGGCGGCTCGGGCGTCACCGCGCTGCCCGGCTTCGCCGAGGACTACAAGACCCTGCGCACCCGCTACGACCTGGTGAGCTTCGACCCGCGCGGCGTCGGCCGCAGCGACCCCGTGATCTGCGAGAACGACCAGCAGCTCGACGCGTACTTCCAGCAGGACGCCACGCCCGACGACAGCGCCGAACGCACCGAGCTCCTGGACAACACCACGGAGTTCAACGACGCCTGCGAGGAGAACTCCGAGAAGATCCTGCCGCATGTGCGCACCACCGACGCGGCCCGCGACCTCGATCTGATGCGCCAGGTCCTCGGCGACGAGAAGCTGCACTACTTCGGCATCTCCTACGGCACCGAACTCGGCGGCGTCTACGCGCACCTGTTCCCCAAGCGGGTCGGCCGTGCCGTGTTCGACGCCGTCGTCGATCCCACGCAGAACGCCGAGCAGGGCTCGCTCGGGCAGGCCAAGGGCTTCCAGACCGCGCTCGACAACTTCGCTGAGGACTGTGTGTCCAAGACCGAGGAGTGCCCCATCGGTGACAGCGCGCAGAATGTGAAGGACCGTATCGCCACGCTGCTGAAGGACCTCGACAGCAAGCCGATCCCGGGCGTCTTCCCTCGCCAGCTGACCCAGACCGCGGCGACCAACGGCATCGTGCAGGCGCTGTACTCGCAGGACTTCTGGGAGTACCTCACGGACGGCCTCGATCAGGCGTACGACGGCGACGGCAGCATCCTGATGCTGCTGTCCGACTCGATGAACGGGCGCAGCGAGAACGGCGAGTACGACAACTCGACCGCCGCCCACACCGCCATCAGCTGCTCCGACTCCAAGCCGCGCTACGACCCCGCCTATGTGGAGCGGAAGCTGCCCGAGTTCCAGGCCGCGTCCCCCCTGTTCGGCGACTATCTGGCCTGGGGCATGATCGGCTGCACCGACTGGGCCGTGGCGGGCGCCGCCGACCACCCGGACGTGAGCGCGCCGGGCTCGGCACCGATCCTGGTCGTCGGCAACACCGGCGACCCGGCCACCCCCTACGAGGGCGCGCGGAAGATGGTGGACGCGCTGGGCGAGGGCGTCGGTGTCGAGCTGACGTACCGGGGGCAGGGGCACGGCGCCTACAACAGCAAGAACAAGTGCGTGCAGGGCGCGGTGGACGGCTATCTGCTGGACGGAAAGGTGCCGCAGGCGGGGACCGTCTGCACCTGAGAACAGCCACGACCCCGACAAAGTCGCAGGTCAGAAGGTTATCCACAGGCCGTCACGGTCGGCGCGGGATCTGCCTACCATGGCCTGACCGCCATCCGCAGCACGGTGCGGACGGCCTGCGAGGGGGGACTGGGCGCATGTCGCGCTTCGTACGGTGGACCGCTGTGGCGGTCGCCTCGGCACTGCTGGCGGCGGGCTGCGGCGGCGGCTCGTCCGACGACGGCAAGGGCGGCGGGCTCTCCTGGGGCCGCTGCAAGGCCACCGCGGACGCCCCCGCGCCGGGCGACGACTGGCAGTGCGCGACGTTGAAGGTGCCGCTGGACTGGTCGAAGCCGGACGGCGGGACCATAGGACTGGCACTGATCCGCGCCAAGGCCCGCGGCGACGACCGCGTCGGCTCGCTCCTGTTCAACTTCGGCGGCCCCGGCGCCTCGGGCCTGTCGATGATGCCGTCGTACGCTCCGACGGTCTCCCGGCTCCGTGAGCGGTACGACCTGGTGAGCTGGGACCCGCGCGGGGTGGGCGCCAGCGAGGGGGTGCGCTGCCGCGGCGACAAGGAGATCCAGGCCGCCGAGTCGGTGGACGTCACCCCCGACACACCGGCTGAGGAGAAGGCCTACTTCCAGGACGCCGCCGACTTCGGCGAGGGATGCCGGAAGGACGCCGGGAAGCTCATGGCGCATGTCTCGACCGCCGACTCGGCCCGCGACATGGACCGCATCCGCGAGGTTCTCGGCGACGACAGGATGCAGTACTTCGGCATCTCGTACGGCACCGAACTGGGCGGCACCTATGCCCACTTGTTCCCGAAGCGGGTGGGACGGATGACGCTGGACGCGGTCGTCGACCCCGGCGCCGACACCGTGGGCCATGCCCAGAACCAGGCCAGGGGCTTCCAGCGCGCGCTGAACGGCTATCTCGAGTCCACGGGCCAGGACCCTGAGGAGGGCACGCGGAAGATCGCGGACCTGCTGCGACGGATCGACGCCCGGCCCCTGCCGACGGCCACGCCCGGGCGGAAGCTGACGCAGACGCTCGCGGTCACGGGCCTCACCCTGCCTCTGTACAACAAGGAGAGCTGGCCGACGCTGACCAGTGCCCTCGACGCGGCCGAGCGGGGTGACGGCTCGGAGCTGCTGACCCTCGCCGACGGCTACAACGATCGCGCCCCGTCGGGGCAGTACGGCACGACGACCCACTCGCAACGGGTCATATCGTGCCTGGACGACAGGCAGCGGCCGACCGCGGCCCGGACGAAGGAGCTGCTGCCGGAGTTCGAGAAGATCTCCCCGGTCTTCGGCCCCTTCTTGGGCTGGGACACGGCCGGCTGGTGCCACGACTGGCCGGTGCCCGGACAGCACGACACCCCGGAGGTGAGCGCTCCCGGCGCGGAACCGGTCCTGGTGGTCGGCAACACCGGCGACCCGGCGACCCCCTACGAGGGCGCCCGGAAGATGGCCGACGAGCTGGGCAAGGGCGTCGGTGTGATGCTCACCTGGCGGGGCGAGGGGCATGGCGCGTACGGCAGCGGGAGCGACTGCGTGGACTCCACGGTGGACGCGTATCTGCTGGACGGCTCGGTCCCGAAGGACGGCAAGGTCTGCTCATGACGACGGCGGGGGCTTCGCGCACTCGTGGTGCCCGAAGCCCCCGCCGGTCGGGAAGGGTTGCCGGAGACGGCTCAGTACACCGGCTTGTCCGGCTCGATCTGGTTGACCCAGCCGATCACGCCGCCGCCGACGTGGACCGCGTCCGAGAAGCCCGCGGACTTCAGGACCGCGAGGACTTCCGCACTGCGGACACCCGTCTTGCAGTGCAGGACGATCTTCTTGTCCTGCGGGAGGCTCTCCAGGGCGGTGCCCATGAGGAACTCGTTCTTCGGGATCAGCCGGGCGCCCGGGATGGAGACGATCTCGTACTCGTTCGGCTCACGGACGTCGATGATGTCGATGCCCTCGCCGTCGTCGATCCACTCCTTGAGCTGCTTGGGAGTGATCGTGGAGTCGGCGGCCGCCGCCTGGGCCTCTTCGGAGACGACGCCGCAGAAGGCCTCGTAGTCGATGAGCTCGGTGACGGTCGGGTTCTCGCCGCAGACCGCGCAGTCCGGGTCCTTGCGGACCTTGACCTGGCGGTACTGCATCTCCAGGGCGTCGTAGATCATCAGTCGGCCGACCAGCGGGTCGCCGATGCCGGCGAGCAGCTTGATGGCCTCGTTGACCTGGATGGAGCCGATGGACGCGCACAGCACGCCCAGGACGCCGCCCTCGGCGCAGGAGGGGACCATGCCGGGGGGCGGGGGCTCCGGGTAGAGGCAGCGGTAGCAGGGGCCGTGCTCGGACCAGAAGACGGAGGCCTGGCCGTCGAAGCGGTAGATCGAGCCCCAGACGTACGGCTTGTTCAGCAGCACGCAGGCGTCGTTGACCAGGTAGCGGGTCGCGAAGTTGTCCGTGCCGTCGACGATCAGGTCGTACTGGCTGAAGATGTCCATCACGTTGTCGGCCTCGAGCCGCTCCTCGTGAAGGATCACGTTCACGTACGGGTTGATGCCGAGGACGGAGTCACGGGCGGACTCGGCCTTGGGGCGGCCGATGTCGGACTGGCTGTGGATGATCTGGCGCTGCAGATTCGACTCGTCGACCTCGTCGAACTCCACGATGCCGAGGGTGCCGACACCGGCGGCGGCCAGGTACATCAGCGCCGGCGAGCCCAGGCCGCCGGCGCCCACACACAGCACCTTGGCGTTCTTCAGCCGCTTCTGCCCGTCCATCCCGACGTCGGGGATGATCAGGTGGCGGGAGTACCTGCGGACCTCGTCTACGGTGAGCTCGGAAGCCGGCTCGACCAGGGGTGGCAGCGACACGGGGACTCCGTTGGTCGGTCAATCACTACGGTTGTTCTCCCCGTAACAGTGCCATGCGCTTTTTCATTCCGAGACACCTGTTCCGACACGCGAGACGATTTCGTCCCAGTAGCCGGGCATGGCCTCCCAGGGATCGGTGCGGCCGTCGCCGTCCGTGCGGTCGGTGAAGTAGATCGTCGCGGCGCCCTGCCGACGGGCGATGCGCAGCGCCTCCCCCAGGTGGGGGCGGGGCACTCCGTGGACGAAGTGGCAGAAGCGCTCGGGCGAGTGGTCGGTGGTCCACTCGGCCACCTGCGCCCAGCGGTAGTCGCTCCACGGGCCGGAGAAGGTGACCAGCTGGTCGGCGAGTTCGACGTACCCCGGGTGCGGGTGGATGCCGTGGCCGAGGACGATGTGGGCCTGGTCACGGATCACACGGAGCGTGGCGACCGTGCGGCGCACCTCGGGCAGCCCCACGTGGTCCGCGGGGCAGCGCTCCAGGAGGAAGCCGTCGACCTGGTACCAGTCGACGAACCGGTGGGCGTCCGAGATCAGCTCTCCGAAGTTCCGGGTGCCGTACCGGGTGTCGAGGTGGCCGAGGACCCGGATGCCCGCGTTGCGCAGGCGGCCGCCCGCCTCCAGGCAGTGCGGGTCGGGGCGGGCGCCGGGGCCGTCGGCCACGTTGAGGACGACCCAGTGCAGCGGGGTGCCGGGGCGGGTGAGTTCGCCCCACTGGGTGGGGGCGAGGAGGGGGTGGGCGTAGCCGGGGACGCCGACGCCGGGGCGGAGTTCGGTGCCGGAGGTGCGTGGCCGTGTGCTGGTCAGATGCGGCATGCCGCCTCCATCCAGATGTCGGCGAGGGACTCCTCGAGGCCGATCCGGGGACGCCAGCCGAGCCGGTCGCGTGCGGTGCGCACGTCGGCCTGCTGCCAGCTGCCGCAGCCGTCGGGGTACGGGTACGCGACCTGGGGGGCGTGGTCCGGTTCCGGGCGGGGGTGGCCGATGGCCGGGCGCAGGGCGCCGGGAGGGCCGTCGAGTTCGTGGAGGGCGCCGCCGTATCCGGCCACGCGGGCGAGGACGGCGGCGGCGTCGCGCAGGCGCACGGCGCGGCCGGAGCCGATGTTGATGACGCCCTGCGCGGCGGAGAGCGAGGCGGCGTGGACGGCGCGGGCGACGTCGCGGACGTCGACGAAGTCGCGCTGCGCGCCCAGGCCGCCGAGTTTCAGCTCGCCGTCTCCTGACTGCATGGCGCGGCGCATGGCCTCGGCGAGGCGCCCGAGCGGGGAGCCGGCGGGGGTGCCGGGTCCGGCCGGTGAGAAGACGCGCAGGACGACGGCGTCCAGGCCGGAGCCGAGGACCAGTTCGGTGGCGGCGAGTTTGCTGACGCCGTACGGGCCGCCGGGCCGGGGGACGGCGTCCTCGGCCGTGGAGGAGCCGGGCTGGCTGGGGCCGTACTCCGCGCTGCAGCCGATCTGCACCAGCCGGGCGCCGCAGCCGCTGCGGCGCAGGGCCTCACAGACGGTGGCCACGGCGACGGTGTTGTGGCGGGTGAGTTCGCGGGCACCGCCCCGGGTGGCACCGGCGCAGTTGACGACGACGCCCGGGTGGACCGCGTCGAGGAAGCGGGTGAGGGCGCCGGGGCTGCCGGAGGCGAGGTCGAAGCGGACATCGGCGTCGTCGCCGCGGCCGAGGGCGGTGAGCTGCACGGCCGGGTCGGCGAGCAGGCGGTCGGCGACGAAGCGCCCGATGTAGCCGTTGGCTCCGATCAGCAGGACTCTCATCGCGCGGCTCCTGGGGCGGCTGGGACTCCTGGGTGGGTGGTCATCGGGGTTCTCCTTGGTGCGGGGTGAACGGGACGGGGCGGGTGCCTCCGGCGGTGGGCCGGTGTCCGTGGCTTGGGGTGGGGTCGGGCGCTCCTGGCTCCCGGGGCGGTCACCGTGAGGGGGTCGGCGGGGCGTGGGCCGACGCCCTGGTGAGCTTGCGCGTCGCGTGGACGAGGAGGGCCAGGGCTCCCGCTCCGCAGGCGAGGGTGGGGACGCTCCCGGCGCCCCAGAGGCTGACGAGGGTCTCCACGGGGGTGCCCAGGAAGCCGAGACCGGGGAGGCGGGCGATGAAGACCGTGGCGAGGGCGGCTGCCTGGACCGTCGTCGTCGCGGTGAGGACCACGGCCGGGGCGTGGACGAACCCGTGGGTGGCGAGGAGACGGGCGATGAAGAGGAGGGCGCCCAGGGCGAGGGCCTCCGCGTAGCCCGCGGGCTCGTCGAGGACTGCGGCACAGAGGGCGAGCAAAGCCAGCAGCGCCCCCAGGAAGAGGAGGACCGTGCCGAGCAGGAGCGGCCGTACGGCGGCGGCGAAGTCCTCGAGGCCGCGGCTTGCCGTGAGCCTGCGGCGGCCACGCGCCGTGAAGAAGTGAGCGGTCCAGGCCGCGGGCGCGCAGGCCAGGGCGAGGGCCAGGACCGGGACGACGGTGAGGGGCCAGGGGCCGTCGGCCGTGCCGGTGGGCAGACCGTCGGGGCCGCCGGTGACGGCGCTGTGGAGCAGGCCGTTGCCCAGAAGGGAGTAGGCGACGAGCCAGGAGATCCAGAGGGTGCTTCCGGCGGGCGCGGTGTGGTCGGTCCTGCTCAGGGGGCCTCGGCGGAGGGCCGCGCGGAGGGCCAGGCCCACGGCGAGGACGCCTGCCGCCGCGGCGAACAGGCGCGAGCGGCCGTGGGTGAGGTGCGCGGCGGCCACGGTGGCGGCGCACAGCGCGCCCGGCAGGAGCGTCAGGAGGAGCCAGTCCGCACGCGCCCGGGGAGCGGCGGGCTCCGGGGACGCGGGCGCGTCACCGTCTCGGGAGACTCGCGCGTACATCTCCTCGGCGAGGGAGAAGACGTCCCGGTGGCGGAAGCGGGCCGCGGTGCGCTCGGTGATGCCGTGGGCTTCCAGTCCCGCCGCGATCTCGAGGGGGTCCACCGCGCGTTCGCACAGTTCCCGGTGACGGTGCATCAGCGCCTTCACCGGGTCGGCACCGCGGCGCGGGGAGGCCGGCCTGCGGTCGGCGGCCGGCTCGTGAGTCGCGGACGGCTCGCGGACGGCGGGCGGCTCCTGTGTCACGGACGGCTCGCGGACGGCGGGCGGCTCCTGTGTCACGGACGGCTCGCGGACGGCGGGCGGCTCCTGTGTCACGGACGGCTCGCGGTCGGCGGGCGGCTCCGGGGCCGGTGAGGCCGTGGAGGCCGGGGTCGCGGACCCGGGTGCCTGCTCCGCGGGGGCATCCGCTGCTCCCGGGCCGGCAGGGGTACCGGGTCCGGCCGGTGTTCCAGGACGGTCCAGTGCGCCCAAGTCGTTCATCGCGCTCTCTCCGGGGCGGGGACGGGAGTGGTGGCTCGTACGGGACTGCCTCCGGTCCAGCCGGGGCCGCCGCGGGCGGCGAGGCCGGGGGGCGGGGCGGCCCAGCGGACCGGGACGCGGGCCTCGGCGGGCACCGCGAAGGGCAGCGGCGCCCCCGCCGCGTCGAGGACGACACGGCGGACGGGAGCGCGCGAGACGATCTCCAGGTAAATGCCGTGAAATGCCTCGATGTTCTGCTCGACCGTGAACAGTTCGAGGGCACGGGCCCGGGCGGCGGCGCCCAGTCGCTCACGGCGCTCGGGGTCGCGCAGCAGCGCGACACACGCCTCGGCGAGCGCTCGCGGATTGCGCGGCGGTACGACCAGCCCCGTGCCGCCGATGATCTCCACGACCGCGCCGACGTCCGTCGACACCGTCGCGCGCCCGCAGAGCATGGCCTCGACGAGGCCGATCGGGAAGCCCTCGACGACGCTGGACAGGACGGTCACGGCACCCGAGGCGTAGGCGTCGGCGGGGACCGGGAGTTCCGGCCCGCCGATCTCCTCGAACGACACCGGGTTGTGGCCGGCGGCGTGCGGGCCCTCGGCCTCGTCGGGGAAGAGCTGGGCGGCCAGTCCCCTGCAGTGGGCGAGATAGGCCGCGCCCTCGGTACCGGCCGGGGCTCCGACGATGCGCAGGCGCGCCCTCGGCTGCTGTTTGCGGATCTCGGCGAAGGAGTGCAGCAGCGAGACCAGGTCCTTGGCGGGCTCGACGTGGCCGACCCAGACGAGCGCGTCCGGGTCGGCGCACTCCGCGGACTCGCCCACCTCCGCGAAGGGCCGGGCGTCCATGCCGGGGTAGACCGTGCGGAGCTTCTCGCGGTCGGCGCCGCAGCGCTCCTGCCAGCGGCGGGCGTGCGTGTTGCCGGCGGTGACGACCTCGGCCTGTGCGTAGGCCTCGGCGGCGAGTCGGCCGTGGAAGGCCGCCAGCAGGGACCGTACGGCGGGCGGGGCGTCGGGGGCGGTGAGGTAGTGCGTCCGCAGGCGCACGCCGTACTCGGTCACCAGCAGGGGGACGCCGGTGAAGTGGCGGGCGAGCAGGCCCGGAAGGGCGGCCGGGCCGCCGGACGCGGCGTGGCAGAGGTCGACCGCGCCGAGTCCGTCGTCCTCGTACCAGTCGAGGGAGAGGGGGCGCAGCGCCCGTTCGAGGTGCGCGGCCACGGCGAGCAGATCCGGGACCCGGGCCTCACGCGCGGCGCGGTGGGCGCCGGGCGCACGACAGGCGCGTTCCAGGGCGCGTACGGCGGCCTCGGAGCGGAGGGCGCCGGCGAGGCCGCCCTCCTCGCGGGCGAGTTCGGCGAGGCCGTACAGAGCGTTGGCGAAACGGTCCGCCTCGGGGGTCGAGGCTCCCTCGGACGACGCCCCGCACAGCACGGCGGCCAGTTCGCCGAAGCACTCGGTGAACCGCCGGCGCGCACGGCGCCCCAGGACGACTCCGTCCTCCTCGGCCATCCACGGCGATGCGGTACGCACCCTGCGGACATTCGGCGACAGCGGGGTCCAGCCCTCGTCCTCCTGGTGTTCACTGCGACTGAGCGCGTAGACGTCGAACTCGTGCTGTGCGAGCCCGCGCACCAGCCGGTCGCACCAGAGCCTGGCGTCACCGCTCACATACGGATAGCCACCCTCGGTAAGCAGTCCGATGCGCACGTGTGCACCCCCGATCTCCCGTATGGGGAGCCGCCGTTGCCCGGCGGCTCGCAGCGGGACGAACGTATGCGGTCCAGGCGGTGGTGGGGGGGGCGGGGGTGGGGGGGCGCCCCCACAACGGGGGTCGCGGGGGACAATTGCC
>NZ_JBHUTX010000065.1:0-10131 GCF_042671245.1 Streptomyces sp. NPDC057099 | reverse complement strand
CGCCCTTGGCGCAGGTGTCCACCCCCTATCCCCCTTTTGGGGAGCCGCGTTTCCCCGGGGGCTGGCCGCGGGAGCACCTTAGGGGGACCCGGGGGGGGTGCGACGGAGGGTTTTCGGTCGCACCACCAAAAGGGGTGAACGGTCGTAACTTTCCCGTGCGGGTCGCGTTCTGTCGCGCTAGGAGATCAAGCGGACACGGATCGTCATGCCGCGGCCAACTCCCGTCGCTCCGCACGGCGTCGCGCGGCGGCCTCCGGGTCGAGCGCCGGCACGGCGGCCAGCAGCTGCCTGGTGTACGGCTCCTGTGGCGACCCGTACACCTCGGCGACGGGCCCCTCCTCGACGATCCCGCCCTCCCGCATCACCGCGACGCGGTCGCTGACCTGGCGTACCACGGCCAGGTCGTGCGCGACGAAGACCAGCGCGAGCCCGAGTTCGCGCTGCAACTCCCCCAGCAGGTCGACCACATGCGCCTGGGTGGTGACGTCGAGGGCCGAGACCGGCTCGTCGCAGACGATGACGCGCGGGTCGGCCGCGAGCGCCCGCGCGATCCCGATGCGCTGGCGCTGGCCGCCGCTGAACTCGTGCGGGTAGCGGTCGTGGTGCGCCGCTTCGAGCCCCACGCGCTCCAGCAGTTCCGCCACGCGCTCCCGGATGCGCCCCTCCTCGGACCCGCCCCGCGCCCGGAGCGGGTCGGCGATGGACTCGCCCACGGTGCGGCGGGGGTTGAGGGAGGAGACGGGGTCCTGGAAGACCATCTGCACGGCCGGGTTCACCCCGGTGTGCGCGCGGCCCTCGAACCTCAGCGATCCGGCCGTCGGCTCCAGCAGCCCGACGAGCATGCGCCCCAGGGTCGTCTTCCCGCTGCCGCTCTCGCCCACGATGCCGAGCGTCTCACCGCGCCGCAGGGTCAGCGACACCCCGTCCACGGCCGTGAACGCCCGCTTCCCGCGCCCGAACACGCGCTTCAGCCCGGTCGCCTCCAGCACGACCTCCTCGGGCGCCGACGAGGCCTTCCGGGGCGCGTCCAGCCGTGGCACCGCGGCCAGCAGCTCCCGGGTGTACGGCTGGGCCGGCGCGCCCAGCACACCCGACACCGGGCCGTGCTCGACCGCCCGCCCGTGCCGCATCACCAGCACCTCGTCGACGCTCTCGGCGGCGACGCCCACGTCGTGGGTGACGAGCAGCAGGCCCATGCCGGTCTCCTCGCGCAGCGTGTGCAGCAGGTCGAGGACCTGGGCCTGGACGGTGACATCGAGGGCGGTCGTCGGCTCGTCGGCGATCAGCAGGCGGGGCTCGCACGCGAGCGCCATGGCGATCAGGGCGCGCTGGCGCATACCGCCGCTGAACTCGTGCGGCCGGGAACGCGACCGGCGGGCCGCGTCCGGAATCCCCACCCGGTCGAGGACCTCGACGGCACGCGCGCGTGCCGCCTGACGGGACACGCGCGCGTGGGCGCGGTACACCTCGGCGATCTGGTCACCGATCGCGTAGTACGGGTCGAGGGAGGACAGCGGATCCTGGAACACCATGGCGGCCTGGCCGCCGCGCAGCCGCCGCAGCTCCTCGTCGGAGGCCCGCTGCACATCGGTGCCGGCCACCTCGACCGAGCCCCCGACCCGCGCTCCCGTACCGCGGTGCAGGCCGAGCAGGGCGGACGCCACCGTCGACTTGCCGGAGCCGGACTCACCGACCAGGGCCAGGGCGGCGCCCTGTTCCAGGCGGAAGGAGAGTCCGTCGACGGCACGCAGCCCGTCGAAGTCCACGCTCAGGTCGGTCACGTCGACCAGGCTCATGTCAGCACCACCCGTCGGTCGGCCACCGCGTACAGCACGTCGGCGACGGCGTTGGCGAGGACCACGAAGAATCCGATGACCAGGACCATGCCGACCACGACCGGCAGGTCGACGACCTTGACGGCGTGGACGAGTTCCTGTCCGATGCCGGGCAGGCCGAAGAGCGTCTCGGTGAGCACCGCGCCGCCGATCGCCGACCCGACGTTGTTGGCGTTCAGCGCGATGACCGGCGCGAACGCCCCGCGCAACGCGTGCCGTCCGACGATCGACCGTTCGCCGACGCCGTACGCGCGGAAGGTGCGGATGTGGTCCTCGGCCAGGGTCTCCAGCATCGACGCCCGGGTCAGCCGGGCGAACGCGGCGGCCTCGATGAGGGCCAGTGACAGCCAGGGGAGCACCAGGTTCCACGCCCACTGTTCGGGGTCGTCGCCGAGGGCGACGTACTGCGGGAAGGGCAGCAACCGCAGCTCCCCGCAGACGACGATCATCAGGACCAGGCCGATGACGAAGACCGGGGTGGCCGTGCCGGCGAGGGTGATGCCGGTCAGCACCCGCTCGGAGAACCGGCCGCGCCGCCAGGCGGAGAGCACGCCGGTGCCGACGCCGAGGAGCAGCCACAGCACCATCGCGCCGGACACCAGGGACAAACTGACCGGGAGCTTCGCCCAGATCAGCTGGGTGACCTGCTGGTCGCTCTGGTACGACAGGCCGAGGCAGGGCGCGGAGCAGTGCTGCACGGACGTACCCGTCGAGTAGTCCTGGCCGGCGACGAGCCCTTGCAGGAAGTGCCAGTACCGCGCGAACAACGGGTCGTCCAGGTTCAGCTGCCGGGCGACCTGGTCCACCTGTTCCGGTGAGCAGCGCGGGCCGCAGGTGATCTGGGCGACGTTGCCGGGGGTGACGTAGAAGACGACGTAGACGATCACCGAGATGGCGAGCAGGGTGACCGCGGCGCCGACGGCGCGGCGCAGGACGAAGCCGGTGAGACCGTTCATGCCGCACCTCCCCCGGCCGTCTTCGCGTCACGCGCGCGCTCCTCGGCCGCCCTCGACTCCCGCTTCCGCCCCGTCCCGACGCGCAGCCGTGAGGCCGCGCGCGGGTCGAGCGCGGTGCGCACGCCGTCGCCGAGGACGGTCAGGGCCAGCACCGTCACGAACAGCGCGCCCGCGGGCAGCAGCAGGTACTGCGGGGCCGCCTGGTACCAGACGTCGGCGGCGGTGAGCATCTGTCCCCAGGAGGGCGTCGGCGGCTTCACGCCGACGCCGAGGAAGGACAGCGCGGCCTCGACGGTGATGTTCGACGGGACGAGCAGCGCGGCGTACGTGATGACGGGCGCGGCGATCCCGGGCAGCAGCTCGCGGCGGGCGATGCTCCAGGTGCCCCAGCCGCTGAGCCGGGCGGCGGAGACGTGGTCGAGTTCCTTGAGGGTGAGCGTCTGCGCGCGCACGATCCGGGCGATGTTGCCCCAGCCGATCAGGCCGATGACGAGCGCGACCAGCACGGGCCGCGGGAAGCTCGACGGCACGATCGCGAGCAGCGCCAACGACATGATCATGAGCGGCATCGCGACGATGATGTCCGTGAACCGGCTCAACAGTTGATCAACCCATCGCTTGCCGAGGGCGGCCGCGACCCCCATGGTGACCCCGATGGCGACCTGCACGACGGTCGCCGCCAGCGCCACGCCCAGCGAGACGCGCGCACCGTACGTCAGCCGGGCGAACAGGTCGCGTCCGGTCTGCGGTTCGACGCCGAGCCAGTGGTCGGCGCTCATGCCGCCGAGCGACCCGACGGGCACGCCCCCGCGCGCGGAGTCCACCAGGGAGGGGTGGTAGGTGGTCGGGTCCTGGCCCTCCAGCGCCGTGAGCAGGGGTGCGGCCAGCGCGACCAGGACGAGCAGCGCGACGACGACCGCTGCGACGAGGGCGGCGCGCTGCGTCCGCAGCCGCCGCCAGAACCGACGGGCCCCCGAGGCCCCCGGAGCGGACACTCCGGGGGCCTCGACGGCGAGAACTGCCTCGCTCACGGTGCTACTTCACCGCGACCTGGGAGATGTCCAGCACACCGGTCCAGTCACTGATCACGATGTTCTTGACGTCCTCGCCGTACAGGCGCTTGTAGACGGGGTGGAACAGCGGGACGGTCAGGGCCTTCTCGCCGATCTTCTTGTCCAGTGCACCCCACCTCTTGGCGGCCTGGTCAAGATCCGTCAACTTGTTGATCGCGTCAATCTCGGCATTGACCGACTTGTCGTTCAGCAGGCCCGTGTTGAAGTTGGCGCCGTCCTTGACGATCTGCCGGCCGTCGAAGATCGGGGCGAGGAACGGACCGCCGGAGGGCCAGTCGGCACCCCAGTGGGCGAGGAAGAAGCCCGGCTCGGTCTTCACGTTGTGGATCTTGTCGGAGTAGTCGTTCTCCTCCAGGCCCTGCAGCTTGACCGTGACGCCGGCCTTCTTGAGCGCGTCCTGGATCGCGGTCGCGATCTCCGGGCTGGTCTCGAAGTCCTTGGCGTTGGAGTGCGTCAGCGTGATGGTGAGACCGTTCGGGTGGCCGGCCTCCTTCAGCAGTTCCTCGGCCTTCTGCGGGTCGCCGCCCTTGCCGGCCGGGAAGAGGTCGTACGGCGTGTAGCCGAAGGACTTCTGGTCGGGCAGGAAGGTGGTCGCGGGCTCGGCGAGCGCCGAACCGCCGGCGGCGTTGACCACGGACGACCGGTCGATGGCGTACGAGATCGCCTGCCGCACCTTGGGGTCGTCGAACGGCTTGATCGTCGGGTTGAACGCGATGTAGTTGGTGTAGCCGAAGTGCCCCGTGCCGACGCGGGCGGCCAGCTCCTTGTCGCCGGTCACCTTGGCCAGCTCGGCCGGGCCGAGGTTGGTGTCCGTGGTGACGGCGGCGGCGTCCGCCCCCTGGGACGCGGACAGCCGCTGGTTGATCACGGACGAGTCGAGCCCGGACCGTACGTCGATCTTGTCCGGGTATGCCTTGCGTTCGGCGTCGGTCGAGGCGGACCAGTGCGTATTGCGCTCCAGGGTCAGCCGCTCACCGTCGTTCTCGTTCTTCACGACCTTGTACGGCCCGGAGGAGACCGGGTGCTCCTCGTACTTCGTGCCCGTGTCCTTGCTCTTCGGGACGGGCGTGAACTGCGTCTGCGTGGCCAGGTACGGGAACTCGCCCTCGGGCTTGTTCAGATGGAAGACGATGGTCCGCTCGTCCGGCGTCTCGATCGCGTCGAGGCCCTTCTTGTCCTTGTACGGGCCCTGGTACTCGGCCGCTCCGACCAGCCAGTCCCGCAGATAGGGGGCGCCGCCCGACAGCTCGGGGGCGAAGGAGCGCTCGATGCCGTACTTGATGTCGGCCGAGGTGATCGGGGTGCCGTCCTCGTACGTGAGGCCCTTCTTCAGGGTGTACGTCCACACCTTCGCGTCCTTGCTGGGGCGCCCGGTGTCGGTGGCGAGGTCGGGGACGACCTCGGTGCCGGCGGCGCCGTCCTCGCGGTTGCGGGTGGTGAGCGTACGGAAGACCAGGGACGGGACGTTGCCGCCGCCGGAGGTGTACAGACGGGCCGGGTCGAAGTCCTGCTGGGGGCCCGCGTTCAGGACCGTGAGGGTGCCGCCCTTGTGGGGCGTGGAGTCGCCGCCGGCGCCCTTGGCATCGTTGTCCTCAGGCCCGCAGGCGGCGGCGCCCGCTGCCAGGACCAGGCTGACGGATGCCGCGGCCACGCGGCGCGCTGTGACGGACGGTTGGCGCATCGGAATGACGACCTCTCGATGATGTCTCGGATCGCGAGACGAGATGACGAAGGGTGAGACGAAGAAGATCAGACGTCTGCCCGGCGCCGGGTCGTCGAAGAAGCCGTGGCCGAAGAAACCGTGACCGGGTCACGGAGAGCATGGGTTTTCGCGACGCGCGCCTGGGGCGGGCGTCAGCAACAGTGAATGTCGGCCACGCAGAGCGGGGTCACGCCGATGAGCGCCAGCTCGATGGCGGCGCGAACGGAGGCGGGACGGGGCGACATGCGCAGAAATATGTACGACTTTTCTGCGCATGTCAACGCGCGGTGCGGTCCGACCCCTGTGATGCCTGTCAATTCCCGGGGTAGGCCCAGGGGTTGGCACGGCAGCGAATGCCGTCATGGTTGAGGAACTTGGTCTGCTGCTGCATGACCGGCGCGAGGTCGCCGTCCTTGTCGCAGGTGACGTGGTTGTAGCCGAGACGGTGTCCGACCTCGTGGTTGATCAGCATCTGCCGGTAGGCGTGGATCTTGTCACCGTAGGTCGGCGAGCCCTGCGCCCACCGGTAGGCGTTGATCATCACGCGCTCGGTCGCGGCCGAGTCGCAGGAGACGTTGTCCACGGTGGTGTCCAGGCCGGACTTGGCACACCAGTCGGCGGTCGTGCCCGGGCTGGCGAGGGTGATCACGAAGTCGGGGTTGCCGGAGTAGACGCGCTCGAAGGTGTTCGCGCCGTTGTGGGCCCAGCTGCGCTCGTCGTTGAGCGTCTTCTGCACGGCCTCGGCGAACAGCTCGCCGTCCAGCCCGAGTCCCTGCTCCACGTCCACGCGGTAGGTGTGCTTCTGCCCCGCACCGGGCGCCTTCGCGATTCCGGGGACGGCGTCGAACCTCCCCGAGCCCTTGAGCTTGGCGCCGAGCGGGTACGTCCTGGCCATCTTCTCGTCGTACGTGAGCGGCTTCGCGTCGGAGTCCGGGGCGGGGCTCTGCCCGCCGCTGTGGGGCGCGGAGTCCCGGAGGTCGCGGGCCTGGTCGGTGGCGGACTGCGACTGGACGTCGGCACCGCTCTGATCGTCGGCGACCTGGCCGGCGACGATCACGGCCAGCACGGTGGTGACGGCGGCGGCCGCGATGCCGGTGAAGGCACGGCCCTTGCCGCCCTTGGCCGGCGCGGGCGCACCGGTGGGCTCCGCGTCGTCGCGGTCGCGATCGTCACGGTCATGGTCGTGGTCACGGTCGTCGAAGGGGGTGTCGGCCGGGGTGCCCGCGCTCCAGTCCGTGACGGAGGCGTAGGCGTCCGCCGCGTGCGCGGAGGCGGCCGTACGGGGCGCGAAGACGTCGTCCCGCACGCCGAACACGTCGTCCCGTTCGCCGAAGGCGTCGAGGTACTCCTGCCGCGGCCCGGGCACGGACGCGCGCCGCTGCCGCGGTATGGGAGCGGTGCCCCGGCCGTTCTCCGTCAACTCTCCCCAGCCGCCACCGGGTTCCCGCTGCTCGGGGTGACCGCCACGGGCGGCGGGGAAGCCGTGCGCGGGGGTGCCGTCGGGCAGCCGCGGCACACCGCGCCCCGGGGCACCGTCCGGACTCCATCCGTCCGGCAGCTGCGGCATCCCGTACGGCGGCGTGCCGGAACCCGGCGCGGTCCCGGAACCCGGTGCGGGCCGCGGGCCCGGCGTACGGCGAGGGCCCGCGCCCTGTGCCGGCCGGCCGCCCTGCGCGGCGTCGGGAGGTGCCGTCCGGCCTCCCCGGCTCGGGTCCGGCGCCTGGCTCCGCCCTGGTCTCTCTCCCCGCGCCGACCCGGCCCGGTCGTCCCGTACTGCGGCCGCGTCCGCGGTGTCGCCCTTGGCGACCGCCCCGCGGCGGCTGTGGCGTCCCACTTCGCGCCTCAGCCCCCCATGCTCTCGTCGGTGCTTTCACTGTCGACGGCGCCACCCTTGGCCCGCCGTGCTCGCCGCGTGCCCAACTCTCCGGAGTCCGCGAGGAGTTCACGAAACGCCAGGGCCACTGTCTCCGGGTACTCCATCATGGCCACGTGCCCCGCGTCCGGCAACGTCACCAGCCGCGAGTCGCGAAAGGCCCGGGCCGCCTTCTGCGCCATGCGGAAGCCGACCAGTTGGTCACGGCCACCGTAGACGAGAAGGGTCGGCGCGAGAACGCGCTCGGCCTGGCGCCACAGCCCCTGCTGGCCGCCCAGCGTGTACGCGTTGACGATCCCACGCGCGGACCGCGCCATCGCGTCCCAGAAGTACGGCAGCCGCAGCCGCCGCTCCATCTCCTGCACGGCGTTGCGGAAACCTTCCGGCGTCACCATGCCCGGATCCCCGTAACACAGCGCCATCACACCGCGGACCCGCTGCTCCGCCGTCCAGGCCCGGGTGAGCCGGGTGAAGAGCAGGGCGACACCGGGCACCGCCAGCAGCCCCGTGGGCACGGCGGAGCGCTGCACACGGATTTCCGGCAGGGCGGGCGACACGAGCGTGAGCGTACGGATGAGATCGGGCCGTACCGCGGCGACACGGGTGGTGATGGCGCCACCGAGCGAGTTCCCGAACAGGTGCACGGGACCGCGGCCGGAGGCGTCGAGGTAGCGGATGACCGCGCGCGCGTGCCCCGTGACGGAGTAGTCGCCGTCGTCCGGTGGCGGGGAGTCGCCGAAGCCCGGCAGGTCGACGGCCTCGCTGTCGACGACCTCCTCCAGCAGCGGCATCATCGCCGACCAGTTCTGCGAGGAACCGCCGAGCCCGTGCACGTACAGGGCGGGAGGCAGCCCCTCGCGCGCGGGCGGTCGCGAGCGCACCGTCAGCGTGACCCCGGGCAGCTCGACCGACCGCAGCCGCTCGCCCTCCGCGACCCTGACGCCCCCCACCCTCGGCAGCACATTGGCGGGCGGCACGAACGGCAGCTCGGTCGAAGACATGCGGCAATGTTACGAGACGATCACGCAGTGGCTCATGTGTTCGCCTGTGTTCGCCGTCACAAGAATCGGACAGGAGCAGTTCAGGGGATGCGCACTGCGTCACACCCCGGACGCGGATCGCATAGCGTCCGGATCGGGTGTCTCCTAGGCTCGTACAGAGGGCACCCGCATGTGGCCCCTGCATCCTCAGGGACGTTCGTAGGAAGGGAGCCCAGCATGGCCGTAGACCCCACCGACCCCGAGACATTCGAGGCCGAGGACGCGCCTCAGGCGCAGGAGTACGACGTCGAGGCCCCCGAGGTCGACGCGGCCGAGCAGCACGCGGACCTCGCGCCGGACCGCGACGACCCGCTGACCGGCGTCGACCCGGACCGCGCCAACGAGGCCGATCTGGCGGAGCAGGCCCGGGTCGTCTCCCTCGACGAGGACGACTACCGGTGACAGCCCCCACCGGGGGCGGCGAACAGCGCCAGTAACAGGAATGAGGCTGCATTTTGCCCGCTCTGCCCCTGTTTGAAACCTTCGCAACCGCTTTCGCAACCGTCCGGTCCGTGAAATTCTGCGCTCTCACCGCGCACACCACGGTTACCGAAAAGTACGATGGCGACGCGGCCAGATCCGCACGTGGACGACTATGGGAGGCGGCGTGACAGCCATCGAGCAGACAGAGGCGGTTCGCCCGCGGGGCACACGCCTGCCACGCCGTGCCCGACGCAACCAGCTCCTGGGAGCCGCCCAGGAGGTCTTCGTGGCCCAGGGCTACCACGCGGCGGCGATGGACGACATCGCCGAGCGCGCGGGCGTCAGCAAGCCGGTGCTCTACCAGCACTTCCCGGGCAAGCTCGACCTCTATCTCGCACTGCTCGACCAGCACTGCGAGTCGCTCATCCAGTCCGTGCGCCACGCGCTCGCCTCGACGACGGACAACAAGCAGCGTGTCCGGGCGACGATGGACGCGTATTTCGCGTACGTCGAGGACGACGGCGGCGCCTTCCGCCTGGTCTTCGAGTCGGACCTGACGAACGAGCCCGCCGTGCGCGAGCGCGTCGACAAGGTCACCAACGAGTGCGCGGAGGCGATCTGCGAGGTCATCGCCGAGGACACCGGCCTCTCGCAGGCGGAGTCGATGCTGCTCGCCTCGGGCCTGGGCGGCCTCGCCCAGGTCGTCGCGCGGTCCTGGCTGCACAGCGACCGCAGCGTGCCCCGCGATCAGGCTGTGCAGCTGCTGACCTCGCTGGCATGGCGCGGCATCGCGGGCTTCCCGCTGCACGGGACCGATCACCACTGACGCGCGCTTTGTTCCCGCCCGATGTTCGCTCGTGGCGTTCTCGGGCGGGAACTGTACGTCCCCTCGCCGGGCTAATGTGTGCTGCGTACGGCGCGGAAGGTCGCGCACATCACTGACCGTCGGAGGGACATAGCCGTGGAGGTCAAGATCGGCGTGCAGCACGCGCCCCGCGAGATCGTTCTGGAGAGCGGTCAGAGCCCCGAGGAGGTCGAGCGCGTCGTGGCCGAGGCACTGGCCGGAAAGTCGCAGCTGCTGAGCCTCGTGGACGAACACGGCCGCAAGATCCTGGTCCCGGCCGACCGTCTCGCGTACGTCGAGATCGGCGAGCCGGCCCCGCGCAAGGTGGGCTTCGGCGCGCTGTAGTCGCGCGAGTGGAGCGGGGCGGGACGGCCATCGGCCGTCC
>NZ_JBHUTX010000064.1:0-37565 GCF_042671245.1 Streptomyces sp. NPDC057099 | reverse complement strand
CCGGGGGCGACCGCTCGCAGAGTGTGCGCGCCCTGCGGCTCTATCTGCCCGAACTGCTGGACGCCGGCTACCAGATCTCCGTCCCCCGGCGGCATTACACGTGAAAGGCACCGTCAGGCTGTTCGCCCGCCCGGCCGGGAACGCTCAGCGCACCTCGACCGCGCGGGCGAAGGCCACGACATTGCCCGCGTAGCCGTTCTGCCGGGAGAATCCGCCGCCGCAGGTGATGACCCGCAGTTCCGCCGCGCCCTTGGACGCGTACACACGGTCGCCCGGGAAGTTGTTCTTCTCGAACACCTCGATGCCGTAGATCTCGAACACGACGGTCTTTCCGTCCTGCCGGGCGATCTCGACACGGTTTCCCTTCTTCAGGGCGCCGAGCGCGTAGAACACGGCAGGGCCCAGCTGGTTGTCGACATGGCCGACGACGACCGCTGTGCCCTTCTCGCCGGGGGTGACCGCCCCGGTGAACCAGCCCGCCAGGTTCGGGTCCTCCGGCGGGGGCGCGCCGACCCAGCCGTCCGCGTCCAGGCCCACGGGAATGATCGGCGTGTCGACCTGGATCGCCGGGATCCTGACCCGGTCCGGTAGGGCATAGGGCAGGGGCTGCACGGTCCCGGCGAAGGCGGCGCCGGGCACCCGGCTGTCCGTCGCGGCCGCCGTCGCCGGTTGCGGCGGACCCTCGTCGAACTCCCCCGAACCATTCCGGATGAGGGCGAGGCCGGTCAGCAGAACCAGCGCTATCACGCCCCACGGGGCGCGCTTCTTCGGCCGCGCCTCCTCTTCCGCCAGGGCCAGCTCGGACGCAGACATTCGCCATCCCCTCTCGACGCGGCCGTCGCCGTGTCTTTCGCGCATACCAGAACGCTAAGTGCCGCGCACGAAACCGGCGACGGGGCGAGGGCGAACGGGTGGCCCCCGTCTGTGAGGGGTGGCCCGGCCATTTCAGGTGCGCCATCCGAGTTGCCGCCGCGAGGAAATTTCTGACGGTCCGTGACCTGCGGCGATATCCGATTGCGTGGATTTCCCGCGGTATCCGCTCTCACCAGGACGGACCATTCCCGAAATGCGACTCCGGGCAAGGCAACTGACTGTCTTTCTGGGAGGCGCTTTCTCGCCGATCGACCGGGGACGGGTCCCGGGGCGTCTTCCGCGGAGGTTCACATGCGTAACACTCGTGCCCTGGCGGTCGCCGGCGCGGCGGTCGCAGCCCTCGGGCTCTCCGCCCCCGCGGCCGTCGCGTGGGACAGACCGAGCAACATCGTCGCCCTGCCCAGCGTGATCGCCCGCGGCGGTCAGCTGACCATCACGGTCGACGGCTGCCGCAACGGCGGCATCGCGACCTCCAGCGCGTTCTCGCCGACCAGGCTCTCGCCCATCCGCGGCGCCAACGAGACGGCGAGGGGCACCGCCACGATCAACAACAACGCCCGCCCGGGTCCGTACGACATCACGGTCAGGTGCGACAGCAGGACCTTGACCAAGCCGCAGGCCTTCACCGTCATCGGCGGTGTCCGCGGCGGCATCGGCGGCAGCAGCACCACCGGTGCGACGCCGACCGACGTGGCCATCGGCGGCGGCCTCGTGACGGCGGTGGCCGTCGGCGGCGGCGTGTTCTGGATGCGCCGCCGGGCCGAGCGGCGCGCCTGACCTCTTCGCCCCGGATCCCGTGAGGGCCCGGGGCGAAGCCAGGACCAGCGGGCGGCATCCGCGCCGGGCCCGTCAGCCGGTCTCCTCGTCGGTGCGGCGGCGTGCGAGGTGGTACGTCGTCCCCAGCGCGCCGGCGATCAGCGCGGCGCCGAGCCCGATCTCCTTGAGGTCGAAGCCCGCGAGGGTGCCGCCCTCCCCGGCGTGCGCGCCCTTCGACGGGTGGCCGTGGTGCTCCCCCGGGTGGTGCGGGGAGTGGTGCGTCGGCCGGTGGGTGGGGTGATGGGTCGGACGGCCGCCGGCGATGGTCAGACGTGCGGTGCCGCTCGACTCGTCACAGATGAACTCCACGTCGTACACGGCGCCGGGTTTGGCGTCCCAGTCGACCACGGCCCGCGCCGACGACTCCCTGGGCGGGATGGCGACCAGGTCGAAGACCGGTGAGGAGACCAGCGCCTCTCCCCGGCACGCCGCGTTGCGGACCACCCGCAGCGTGACCCCTTCGCCCGCCGCGGCGGTGGAGGGCTCGACAGCGAAGCCGAAATCGGTCCGGACCGCCGCGTAGGCGGTCGGCATGCAGGAGGCGAGGGCGCCGGCGCCCAGCAGTACGGCCGAAGCGACGCGTATCGCGCGCATGGTGACCTCCGGGTCCCCGAGGAGCAGTCGCGGACCTGTTCCGCTCACGTCAGACATGCACCTCGATGCCCGAAACGCTAGGAAGGGGTGCGCCGTAGCGCGATCGCAGTAGCGCGAATGGGGCATGCGTGTGGGCCGCCCGGGGGAACCCCGCTACGGCGGCCGGGGGACGGCGACGGCGTGTCGCGCGTCCCCCGGCCCGGATCCGTGGTGCGGGCGCCGTCAGTCCCCGGTGCCCGGGAAGAGGTTGAGGAACGGGTCCGCCGACGCGGTCACGCCTCTGCTGTACGGCGAGTCGAAGTCCCAGATCAGGAACAGCAGGAAGGCGATCAGCGCCGAGAACAGCCCGGCGAGGACCATTTCCCGGGTCGTTCTGCGGATCTGCAGGGCGAAGATCATCCCGATGGTGACGACGGCTCCGGCGATCAGCCCGAACCACACCACGCCCGGCATGGTCTCCCCGGTCGACTCCGCCCGGGCGATCCGGGCCTGGTTCGCCGCGGTCACCTGGTCGAGGAGCGGCTGGTAGGCCTGGGCCTGGAAGTCCGTCTTCGGCTCGTAGTCGGTGACGTCCTGGCGGACGCGCTCGAAGAGCCGGTGGCCGCGCTCGGTGACACGGCCCTCGTCGGCCATGGTGTCCCACTCGGTGGTGACGACATGTCCCACATAGGCCTCGATGTCGTCCCGGATCCGGTCGCGGGCGTCGGGCGGGTAGACCCGGACCCGCTCCGAGATCTCGTGCAGCGCCGTGGCCTCGGCCTGCACATGGTCCTGGGCGGCGCTGCGTCCCTCCCAGACACCGGCGATCGCCAGGCCCAGGACGATGGCGTACACCACGCCGATCCACATCGTCATGTACTCGATGACGTCCGGGGTCTCACTGGGGTCCTCGTCGTCGGACGCCGTGCGGTGGCGTACCAGGGTGATGATGACCACCACGGCGCAGGCGGCCAGCATCGCGAGGGTGAGAACAAGCCATTCCGGCAAGAGGTACCTCCAGGGCTTCAGGGATCAGCGCGCGCGCAGCGCGGCGACGGCGACCACCGCGGGCACCGTGACGAGCAGGACGAAGGTGAGCGGCGACATCGCGCTGCCGGTCCGTCGTGGCCGCGGCGGCGCGGCGCGATACCGCGGGTAGTGCACGGGCGAAGCGGACGGACGCGGCGTGGGTGTGGCCGACGGTTTCGGCGCCGGAGCCGGGGGAGGGGGCGGCGGTGGCGCCGGCCTGAGGGTCGGCTCGGGCGGGGGCGCCGCGGGGCGTCGAGCGGGCGGCGGCGGCGCGGGCGGCGGCTCGGGTCTGGCCGTGGGCGTCGGCTTCGGCGGCGGTGGCGTCGGGTCCGGCGACGGACTCGGAGTCGGTGTCGGCTTCGGCGGCGGGGGTGTCGGGGTCGGAGTGGGGGTGGGCGTGGGCGTGGGCGTCGGTGTGGGGGTCGGGCACGGCGGCTTGGTCGGCCAGGTCTTGCTCCCGGCGTACGCCACCGCCTTCGTGCCGTCCGGCCCTGTCGAGGCGTACGCGCAGGCGGTGGCCACCGCCACCGAACCCGGTGCGCCGACGAGCGCCCAGGTCAGCGCCGCCACCGCCAAGGCCCGTACGGCGACGGCGGGTTGAATCGAGAGGGGTCCATACACGACGAAGATCATGAGCCTTGTTCCGCCGGGACGTGCCGGAGCGCAAGGGGATTGCCCCGAAAGAGGGATTTCCGGGTGCCGTCGGTTTGATCAGCGGTCGCCCGCAGGGTGCTCGGCACGCATGTCTGTGCGACGGAGAGCGGCCCCGTCACAGGTCGCGGGCGGCACTCCTCACAGGTTCCGGAAAGAAATTTGGCCGGTCGTTGAACACAATCGCTGCTCCCGTGCGTACTCATGGCCGTGCGGCGGCGCAGCAGGGCGCTGCAACACCCTTGCGATTATGGGGAGTTGACGATGAAGACCTCCTGGCGGAGCGCCTCACTCGTGGCGAGCGCCGCGGCGGTCCTGGCGCTGACGACGGCGTGCGGTCAGGACAGCCCTCCGGCGGCCAGCCAGAACGTGGGTGCCACGGCGGCGCCCGGGGACTACGGAAACATCGGCTCCGGGACGGCCGGTGCGGGCGGCACCGCGAGCAGCCCGGCTGCCGCGCCGAGTGCTTCCAGCCCGTCCAACCCCGCGGGCAAGCTGTCCGTCTCCACCGCCGACGAGATCGGCAAGGTGGTGACCGACAGTCTCGGCCTCACCCTGTACCGGTTCGACCAGGACACCGAGCAGCCGCCCAAGTCGAACTGCGACGGCGACTGCGCCAAGACCTGGCCGCCGGTCCCCGCGGACGACGCCGAGGCCGGCGAGGGCATCGACAAGGCGCTGCTCGGCACCGTCACCCGGGCCGACGGCACCAAGCAGCTGACCGTCGGCGGCTGGCCGGCCTACCGCTACGCCAAGGACGTCAACGCCGGTGACGTCAAGGGCCAGGGCGTGGGCGGCAAGTGGTACGCGCTGGCCCCCGACGGCAAGAAGGCGCAGGAGGGCGGTGCGGGCGCCGCCGGCGGCGGCGGAGCCGAGGCGGAGGCCGGCCTGTCCACCCGTGAGGACCCCAAGCTCGGCGAGATCGTCGTCGACAAGAACGGCATGACCGTCTACCGGTTCAAGAAGGACAAGGCCTGGCCCAAGCCGGTCTCCAACTGCACCGGCGAGTGCCTGAAGAAGTGGCCGCTCGTGGAGCCCGTCGACTTCGCCGACACCAAGGGCATCCAGGAGAAGGGCTACATGATCTTCGACCGGACCGACGGCAAGGGCAAGCAGCAGACGATCAACTGCTCGCCGATCTACACCTTCGCCGGCGACAAGGCCCCGGGCGACACCAACGGCCAGGGTGTCGGCGGCACTTGGTACGCCGTGCGGCCCGACGGAAAGCTGGTCGGCGCGTCGGAATAGCAGAGAAACCTCCCCAGGGTTGACCCTCGCGTCACCCGACGGAGCCGACCCGGTCCGCCCCTCCGTGACTCACGGAGGGGCGGACCGTTTTGCCGTGCTTCACCTGAACTCATCGAATTCTCAGCACTCTTCCCCTTCCGGCCCGGAACTCTCCGGAATGCCTCGAACACTGTTCGTCATATGTTCGAAGGGGATGCGGACGGGTATCAATTCGGCACGTGCCGCAGGCAGTGACCGGGAACGGATGGTCAATTTCCGTTTCGGGTCGCTCCATTGGCGGGCGATCAGTAGCCTCTGCTCGAACACCGGATCGCCTACGCCTTGGAGAGATAGATGGAGCGTCCCGCCTGGGCCCCACGGAGCATCGACATCTCGGTGCCCTCCGTTTCCCGGATGTACGACTTCTATCTGGGCGGATCGCACAACTTCGAGGTCGACCGGGAAGCGGCCCGCAGGGCCATGGAGTTCCTGCCGGGACTCCCCAAGATCATGCAGGCGAACCGCGCGTTCATGCGCCGCGCCGTGCGCCACGCGGCCGACCAGGGCATCACCCAGTTCCTGGACATCGGCTCCGGCATCCCCACCTTCGGCAATGTGCACGAGGTGGCCCAGGCCGCCCGCCCCGGCGCGCGCGTGGTGTACGTCGACCACGACCCGGTGGCCGTGGCACACAGTCAGGCGGTCCTGCGGGGCAACGACGGCGCGGGTGTCGTCGCCGCGGATCTCCGCAAGCCCCAGGACATCCTGAGCAGCCCCGAGGTGGAGCGGCTGATCGACCTGAATCAGCCAGTGGCCCTGCTCCTCGTTGCCATACTTCACTTCGTGGAAGACGAGGACGACCCGTACGGGGCGGTGGCCGAGCTGCGGGAGGCGCTCGCGCCCGGCAGCCTGCTCGTGCTCACCCACGCCTCCTACGAGGGGATCCCGCTGCCGCCGGAGCGGGCCGGGGGCGCGGTGGACGTGTACGAGGAGATCCGCAACCCGCTGATCATGCGCTCGCGCGAGGAGATCGCGCGGTTCTTCGAGGGGTACGACATGGTGGAACCCGGACTGGTGGCGATGCCACGCTGGCGGCCCGACACCGCACCGGAGGACGAGGATCCGTATGCGTTCTCCGGTTTCGCGGGCGTGGGGCGTACGGCGTGATCGCGGAACCGGACGGGCCGGAGGACAGACTGCGCAGATTCGCGACGATCTGGAGCCGGGCCGTCTTCCCGGTGACCTCGACGTCGTCGACCCGCCAGGAGTTCGAGGAGCAACTGCTGCCGCTGGCCAGACGGCTCAGCGAGGCGCTGCGGGCCCGGGCCTTCGACGCCGACGCGGGCAAGGCCGTGGGCGCCGCCCTCGTGGACGCGCACTGCACCGACCCCGATGCGCTCAGCCACACGCTGGACTGCGTGGACGCCTACCTGGTCCTGTACTGCGGGGGCGACGGCGACCAGGAGGACCTGCGGGCGCGCTGCGCACGACTCCAGCACGCGATGTCCGCCGGCTTCGCCCGGGCGCTGCGCGAGCGGACCCTGGCCGAGCAGGAGGCCATCGCCGAGGCCGCCCTCCAGGCGCAGGGCGTGGTGGCGCAGGCCCTGCACGCGAGCGAGGCCCGCTTCCGCGCGGTCTTCGAGGGCGCGGCCATAGGCATCGGCATGGCCGACCTCGAGGGCAACATCCTGCAGGTCAACGGCGCGCTGCTGCGCATGTTCGGGATCTCCGAGCATGTCTTGCGCAGCCGCAACGTCAGGGAGTGGACCCACCCCGACGACGCGCCCCAGACCTGGCGCCTCTACGACGAGCTCGTACGCGGCGAGCGTGAGCACTACCACCTGGAGAAGGCGTTCTACCGCCCCGACGGAACGGTCCTGTGGACCAATCTGACGGTCTCCCTGCTGCGCGACGCCGACGGCGAACCGCAGTACCAGCTCGCCCTCATGGAGGACACCACCGAGCGACGGCTGCTCAACCTGAGGCTGCGCTACGAGGCCACGCACGACGCGCTGACCGGCCTGCCGAACCGCACCTTCTTCTTCGAGCGCCTGGAGAAGGCACTGGGCGCCGGGGAAGGCCAGCGGTTCGGGCTCTGCTACCTCGACCTCGACGGCTTCAAGACCATCAACGACAGCCTCGGCCACGCCGCCGGCGACCGGCTGCTGGTGGAGATCGCCGACCGGCTGCAGTCCTGCGCCACCGCGCCCGGCGAGATGGTCGCGCGGCTCGGCGGCGACGAGTTCGTGGCACTGACCACCGGCTCCGACACCGAGCACGAGGTCGACGAACTCGCCGGCCGCATCATGAACGCGCTGCTCGCGCCGGTCAGCGTCGACGGCCGGGAGCTGACCGTGCGCGGCAGCATCGGCATCGTCGAGGGCCCGGCGGGGGAGCGCAGCCCGGCGGAGGTGCTGCGCAGCGCCGACATCACCATGTACCGGGCCAAGTCGGCGGGCGGCAACCGCTACGAACTCGCCGACCCCGAGGCCGACGCCCGCGCCATCACCCGGCACGGACTGACCACGGCCCTGCCGACCGCGCTGGAGCGGGGCGAGTTCTTCATCGAGTACCAGCCGCTGGTCCACCTCGGCGACGGCAGCGTCCGGGGGGCCGAGGCCCTGGTGCGCTGGCTGCACCCGCAGCACGGCGTGCTCGGCCCGGACCGCTTCATCCCGCTCGCCGAGCACACCGGGCTGATCGTGCCGCTGGGCCGCTGGGTCCTGGAACAGTCCGTACGGCAGGCCCGCGAGTGGCGGGAACTGCAGGGCGGCGCGGAGGCCGTGGGCCCGCTGCGGATCAACGTCAACCTCTCGCCCTGCCAGCTGACCCACCCCGGCCTGGTCCAGGACACCGTCGACATCCTGGAACGCACCGGCATCGAACCGAACGCCCTCTGCCTGGAGGTCACCGAGTCGGCGCTGATCGGAGCGGACGACGACCTGCTGAAGCCGTTGCGCCGACTGGCCGAGATGGGCGTCGACATCGCCCTGGACGACTTCGGCACGGGCTACTCCAACCTCGCCAACCTGCGCCGCCTGCCGGTCAGCATCCTGAAACTGGACCGCTCCTTCACCCAGAGCATGCAACAGTTCCCGGCCGACCCCGTCGACCTCAAGATCGTCGAGGGAATCGTCTCCCTGGCCCACAGCCTGGACCTCGCGGTCACGGTCGAGGGCGTGGAAACAGGCGCCCAGGCCGAACAGCTGCGCATGATGGGCTGCGACACGGCCCAGGGCTGGTACTACGCCCGCCCGGGCCCACCCGAGCGCCTGCACGAACTGGCGCTGGTGGACGCGACGGGGTAGGGGGTCATGCTTTTTTAGGGGCGCGGGGCTGTATTCGATATGCGGCTCCGCCGCGGGGGCGCGACCAGCCACGACGCGCCCGCACCCCTTGCCCGGCGCTCACACACAACGGCGCACCCGAATCCGCCTCACCGCTCAAGCAACATCCGCTGCAACTCCCGAGCGGCCCGAGGCGGAGCCACATCACTGCGATGCGCCAAAGCAATCGTGCGATGCAGCCCGGGCCGCGCAAGCGGCGTCACCCGCAACCCCCGCCCCGACCTCGCCGCCACCATCCGCGGCACCACAGCGACCCCCAACCCCGCCCGCACAAACCCCAGCACCGCATCCATCTCCCCACCCTCCACCGCGAAGTCCGGCTCGAACCCCTCGGCCCGACACGCGGCAACGGTCAGCTCCCGCAGGTCGTACCCGTGCCGGAACATCACCATCCGCTCCCCCTCCAGATCGGCGACCCGCACGGTACGCGAGCCCCGGCCCGGTCTCGCCGCATCGGGTGAGGACACCACCACAAGATCCTCCCGAAGCAGCTCCACCGTGGTCAGCGCCGGCGACGGCGTCGGCAGGGGCAGCACGACCAGCGCCAGATCCAGCGCGCCACGCGCCAGCTCCCGCACCAGATCATGAGAGCCGCCCTCCTCGATCAGCAGCCGGATCCCCGGGTAGCGATCATGGAACGCGCGCAGTACGTCCGGCAGCAGACCCGTGCACACACTCGGCGTCGCCCCCAGCCGCACCCGCCCCCGCCGCAGCTGCGCCAGCTCCTGCACCTCGTGCCGGGCGGTGTCCGCGTCGGCCAGGATCCGCCGGGCCAGGGGCAGCAGTGCCTCCCCGGCGTCCGTGAGCGTGATGTTGCCGCGGGCGCGCCGGAACAGGTCCGCGCCCAGTTCCCGCTCCAGCGCCTTGATCTGCTGCGACAACGACGGCTGCGCGACATGGACCAGATCGGCGGCCCGGGTGAAGTGCCGGGTCTCCGCGACGGCCACGAAGTACTGGAGCTGCTGGAACTGCATCCTCGTACGATAGCCCCGGACTATGGAATCAAGCCGGACCATGTCTTGGACCGATCGGCCGCGCGTCCGTAGCGTGCTGGACATGGCTCTGGCAACGCGGACGGACCGACGGCCGTCCATGGCACGCACCGTGTGGGACTCCACCCTCGGCAAGAAGACCGTGATGGCGGTCAGCGGGCTGATCATGCTGCTGTACCTGGTCGTCCACATGATCGGAAACCTGAAGATCTTCTTCGGGGCCGGCGAATTCAACGAGTACGCGCACTGGCTGCGGGTCGTCGGTGAGCCGTTCATGCACTATGAGTGGACGCTCTGGCTCGTCCGGATCGTGCTGGTCGTCGCCGTCGTCGCCCACGCCACCTCCGCGTACCAGCTCAGCCGCCGCGACATCAGGGCGCGCCCGAGCAAGTACGTGCACAAGAAGCCGCGGGCCTCCTACGCCACGCGCACCATGCGCTGGGGCGGCATCATCCTCGGGCTGTTCATCGTCTGGCACATCCTGGACCTGACGACCGGCACCGCGCACCCCGGCGGCTTCCAGGAGGGCCGTCCGTACCAGAACGTCGTGGACACCTTCTCCACCTGGTACGGCAACGTCGTCTACATCGTCGCGATGCTCGCGCTCGGCCTGCACATCCGGCACGGCTTCTGGAGCGCCGCCCAGACCCTCGGCGTCGGCAGCCGCAGCCGCGACCGCGCCCTGAAGACCGTCGCCAACGTTCTCGCGCTGCTGCTCACGGCCGGTTTCATCGCCGTACCCGTGGGCGTCATGACCGGAGTGGTGAGCTGAAGATGACTTCCTACGCCGACTACGCGACCGGTGAGCCGGTCGTCGACACCAAGGCCCCGTCCGGGCCGGTCAACGAGCGCTGGGACAAGCGCCGCTTCGAAGCGAAACTCGTCAACCCCGCCAACCGGCGCAAGCACACCGTCATCGTCGTCGGCACCGGCCTCGCCGGCGGCTCCGCCGGGGCCACCCTCGCCGAACAGGGCTACCACGTCGTCCAGTTCTGCTACCAGGACTCCCCGCGCCGCGCCCACTCCATCGCCGCACAGGGCGGCATCAACGCCGCGAAGAACTACCGCAACGACGGCGACTCCATCCACCGGCTGTTCTACGACACCGTCAAGGGCGGCGACTTCCGGGCCCGCGAGTCCAACGTCCACCGGCTCGCGCAGATCTCCGTCGAGATCATCGACCAGTGCGTGGCCCAGGGCGTGCCGTTCGCCCGCGAGTACGGCGGGCTGCTCGACACCCGGTCCTTCGGCGGGGTGCAGGTCTCCCGCACGTTCTACGCCCGCGGCCAGACGGGCCAGCAGCTCCTCCTCGGCGCCTACCAGGCCCTCAGCCGGCAGATCGCCGCCGGGAACATCGAGATGCACCCGCGGACCGAGATGCTCGACCTGATCGTGGTCGACGGGCGGGCGCGCGGGATCGTGGCCCGCGACCTGATCACCGGAAAGATCGACACGTACTTCGCCGACGCCGTCGTGCTCGCCTCCGGCGGCTACGGCAACGTCTTCTACCTGTCGACGAACGCCATGAACTCCAACGCCACCGCCGTCTGGCGAGCCCACCGGCGCGGCGCCCTCTTCGCCAACCCCTGCTTCACCCAGATCCACCCCACCTGCATCCCGCGCACCGGCGACCACCAGTCCAAGCTGACGCTGATGAGCGAGTCGCTGCGCAACGACGGGCGTATCTGGGTGCCCAAGGCGAAGGGCGACCAGCGGCCCCCGGCCGAGATCCCCGAGGACGAGCGCGACTACTACCTGGAGCGCATCTATCCGTCCTTCGGCAACCTCGTGCCGCGTGACATCGCCTCCCGCGCCGCGAAGAACGTGTGCGACGAGGGCAGGGGCGTCGGTCCCGGCGGCCAGGGCGTGTACCTGGACTTCGCCGACGCGATTCGGCGAATGGGCCGGGGGGCCGTCGAGGCCAAGTACGGCAACCTCTTCGACATGTACCAGCGGATCACCGACGAGGATCCGTACCGGGTGCCGATGCGGATCTACCCCGCCGTGCACTACACGATGGGCGGCCTGTGGGTCGACTACGACCTCCAGACCACCGTCCCCGGGCTGTTCGCGATCGGCGAGGCCAACTTCTCCGACCACGGGGCCAACCGGCTCGGCGCCTCGGCGCTGATGCAGGGCCTGGCCGACGGCTACTTCGTCCTCCCGGCCACCATCAACGACTACCTGGCCCGCAACCCGCACCACGACGCGGTGGGCGACGAACACCCCGTCGTCCAGGAGGTGCTGGCCGAGACCCAGGACCGGCTCCACCTGCTGCTGTCCGTAGACGGCGACCGCACCCCCGACTCCTTCCACCGCGAGGTCGGCGAACTCATGTGGGAGTTCTGCGGCATGGCCCGCACCGACGCCGGGCTGCGCAAGGCACTGGAGCGCATCCCGCAGATCCGCGAGGAGTTCTGGAGGCGCATCAAGGTGCCCGGCACCGGCGAGGAGTTCAACCAGTCGCTGGAGAAGGCCAACCGCGTCGTCGACTACCTGGAACTGGCCGAGCTGATGTGCCTCGACGCGCTGCACCGCGACGAGTCCTGCGGCGGCCACTTCCGCGAGGAGTCCCAGACGCCCGACGGCGAGGCCGCCCGCAAGGACGAGGAGTTCGCCTACGCGGCCGCCTGGGAGTTCACCGGCACCGGCGAGGCTCCGACCCTGCACAGGGAAGACCTGGCCTTCGAGTACGTCCACCCCACTCAGCGGAGCTACGCATGAAGCTCACCCTGCGCGTCTGGCGGCAGCGGAACGCCGACGCCGACGGCACGATGTCCACCTACGAGGTGGACGACATCTCGCCCGACATGTCCTTCCTGGAGATGCTCGACACGCTCAACGAGGAGCTCACCCTGCGGGGTGAGGACCCCGTGGCCTTCGACCACGACTGCCGCGAGGGCATCTGCGGTGCCTGTTCGCTCGTGATCAACGGGGACGCGCACGGGCCGGAACGCACCACGACCTGCCAGTTGCACATGCGGTCCTTCGAGGACGGCGACACGATCGACATCGAGCCGTGGCGGGCCTCGGCCTTCCCGGTCATCAAGGACCTGGTCGTGGACCGGTCCGCCTTCGACCGGATCATCCAGGCCGGCGGCTACATCACCGCGCCGACGGGTGCCGCTCCGGAAGCGCATGCCACGCCGGTGCCGAAGCCCGACGCCGACCTCGCGTTCGAGCACGCGGAGTGCATCGGCTGCGGGGCCTGTGTGGCGGCCTGTCCCAACGGGGCGGCGATGCTGTTCACGTCCGCCAAGGTCAACCATCTGAATGTGCTGCCGCAGGGGGCGCCCGAGCGGGAGACGCGGGTGCTGGACATGGTGGAGCAGATGGACGAGGAGGGCTTCGGCGGCTGCACCCTCGCCGGGGAGTGCGCCACCGCCTGTCCCAAGGGAATTCCCCTCATGTCCATCACCAGCATGAACAAGGAGTGGCTGCGGGCCACGCGGAAGGTCGCCAAGCAGTAGTTCAACAGGCGCACACCCGCGCTCCTGGCACTCGTCACGCGCAGGACAGGCGGCATGGGCACAACAGTGGGCGGCGGCACCGCTCGCCGCCTCCGGCCCGTGACCAGGAGAGAGCCATGACCGGCGTACTGACCGTCGACCGCCCCGCGCAGCCCACGGCCCCCACCCGCTACACCGTCTCCCTCGCCCGGAACGAAGACGACGTGCGTGCCGCGCAGCGGCTGCGGCACGACGTCTTCGCCGGGGAACTGGGCGCCCTGCTGACCGGCCCGCAGCCGGGCCTCGACGTCGACTCGTTCGACGCGTACTGCGACCACCTGCTCGTCCGCGAGGAGACGACCGGCCAGGTCGTCGGCACCTACCGGCTGCTGCCGCCGGAGCGCGCGGCGGTCGCCGGGCGGCTGTACTCCGAGAGCGAGTTCGATCTGACCGCCCTCGGCGGGATCCGGCCCGAACTCGTCGAGGTCGGCCGCTCCTGCGTGCACCCCGACCACCGCGACGGCGCGGTCATCAGCCTCATCTGGGCCGGCATCGCCCGCTACATGGTCGACCGCGGCCACGAGTGGCTCGCCGGCTGCTGCTCCATCCCGCTGGCCGACGGTGGCGCTCTCGCCTCCGCCACCTGGGACCGGGTGAGCGACAAGCACCTGTCGCCGCGGGAGTTCCGCGTCCAGCCGCTGCTGCCGTGGGTCCCGGGCACCGCGCCCGCCGCCCGCGTCGAACTGCCCGCCCTGCTCCGCGGCTATCTGCGCCTCGGCGCCTGGGTGTGCGGCGAACCGGCCCACGACCCGGACTTCGGCGTCGCCGACCTGTACGTGCTGCTGCCGATGAGCCGGGTCAACTCGCGCTACCTGCGGCACTTCCTCTCCCTCGTGCCGGCGTGATGAGCGCCTGGCTGCCCGTCGCGCCCTGTACGCCCCGGGCCTGTGTCGAGCCGGTGGCGAGGGCCGTGCCGTGGGCCGTGCTGCGGCTCACCGCGGTCGTCCTGCTCCTCCTCGCCGGGATCACGCTGACGCCGTTCGGCTGGGGGTCCCCCCGCTTGCGGGGGAGGATACCGGCGTCCCTGGTCCGGCGGTGGTGCCGGTGGATCGTGCGAGCCGCAGGGGTCCAGGTCCGCATCACCGGCGCCGCCGCCCCCACCGGCCCCCTGCTGCTGGTCGCCAACCACATCTCCTGGCTGGACATCCCGCTGCTCGCCGCCGTACGCCCCGCCCGGATGCTGGCCAAGACCGAGGTGCGGCGGTGGCCCGTCGCCGGGCCGCTGGCCGCGCGCGGCGGCGTCCTGTTCATCGACCGGGACCGGCTGCGGGCCCTGCCGGGCACCGTCGCCCGCATCGCCGAAGTGCTGCGCCAGGGCCGGGCCGTCGGGGTCTTCCCCGAGGGCAGCACCTGGTGCGGCCGCTCCCAGGGGGTCTTCCGCCGGGCCGTCTTCCAGGCCGCGCTGGACGCGGGGGCCGCCGTCCAGCCGGTGCACCTGCGGTACCGGGTCGCCGGCGGGCCCACGAGCACCGCGCCCGCCTTCGTCGGCGACGACACGCTGCCGGCCTCGGTCTGGCGTGTGGTGTCGGCACGCGGACTGGTGGCCCACGTGGACGTCCAGGACGTGATACCCCCGGGTGCCCACTCCGACCGGCGCTCGCTCGCCCGGGCCGCCCAGCCGGCGCGGCCCGCTGAGCCGGCCTGGACCCACGCCGCACTGATGACCCGGCCGTACGGTGGCACGAAAAAGCCCGCGACGGTTCCGGCGCCCGCTGTTACCGTCGGATCCATGGAGGTCATCAAGCGCACCGACGCCGCAGCCGCGCGAGCGACCAGCTCACCGGCTGCCGACGCCTGACCTCGTCACCCCTTCCCGGCGGCCGGAAACGGACCGCCAGGACCCCCCGTACTTGCGTACTCTCCGGCTTCCCTCGCGCGGTTCGTTCCGGTCCCCTGACCTCAAGGAGACCGCCATGGACACCGACCGGACCGTACAGACGTTCAACGACTTCTTCCGTGAGCGCGGACACCGGCTGATCACCGGCAGCACGCTGCTGCCCCCGCCCTCGGACCCGGTGCTGTTCACCACGGCCGGCATGCAGCCCCTCACGCCCTACCTGACGGGCCGCCCGCACCCCCAGGGGCGGCGGCTGGTCAACCTCCAGCGCTGTCTGCGCACCACCGACCTGGACGAGATCGGCGACACCACGCATCTGACGGTGTTCGAGATGCTCGGCTCCTGGTCACTGGGCGACTACGACCACGCCCGGTCCCTGCGCTGGGGGTACGAACTACTGCGCGACGGATTCGGTATCCCGCGAGAACGCCTGCACGTCACGGTCTTCGGCGGATCGGACCAGGTCGGCCCCGACACCGAATCACTGCGCGTCTGGGAGGAGGTGGGACTGCCGGTGGAACGGGCCGGGGAGGAGAACTGGTGGTCCAACGGCCCGGCCGGCCCGTGCGGCCCCGACTCGGAGATCTTCGTCTGGACCGGCGAGCCCGGCACCCCGCCCCAGGGCAGCCCCGGCACCGACCCCCGCTGGACGGAACTCTGGAACCACGTCCACATGCGCTACGAGCGCCACACCGACGGCACTCTCGTCCCCCTGCGGCAGCCCGGCGTCGACACGGGCATGGGCCTTGAACGCCTCGTCGCCGTCCTGCAAGGGCACCGGTCGGTCTACGACACGGATCTCTTCGAACCCTGGATGCGGACCGTGCCCTCGCTGTGGGACCTGGACGGCCCGTCGACCCGCCTGGTCAGCGACCACCTGCGCGCCGCCGTCGTCGTGCTCGGCGACGGCGTACGGCCGTCGAACACCGGCCGCGGCTACGTCCTGCGCCGCCTGATCCGCCGTCTCCTCACCACGCTCGGGCGCGGCGACTCCTTCCGCACCCTCGCCGACCTGCCCCCGGAGCTGATCGAGCACACCCTCGACCACTTCCGCCAGTCCGCCGGCCCGGACCTCGTCCGGGAGATCCTCCTCGACGAGGAACAGCGGTTCGGCAGGCTCCTCGAACGGGGAAGCCGTCTGCTGTCCCGGCCCGAATACCAGGGACCGCTCAGCGAGGAGGACTACGGCTACCTCCACGACACCCACGGCCTGCCCCGGGACCTCGTCGCCGGACTGCTCGCCGCCCGCTGACGGGCTACGGCCGCTCCCGGCCGAGCGCCCGGCCCAGATACCGTGCCGTGGCGCTCGGCTCCGCCCGGGCCACCTCCGCGGGCGGACCGGCCGCCACGACCCGGCCGCCCGCGTCGCCGCCACCCGGGCCGAGGTCGATCACCCAGTCCGCGCGCGCGACGACGGACATGTCGTGCTCGACGACGATCACGGTGTTCCCGGCGTCGACCAGGCCGTGCAACTGGCGCATCAGCACGTCCACGTCGGCCGGGTGAAGACCGGTGGTCGGCTCGTCGAGGAGGTAGAGCGTGTGGCCGCGACGGCCGCGCTGCAGCTCGCTCGCCAGCTTGATGCGCTGTGCCTCGCCGCCGGACAGTTCGGTCGCGGGCTGGCCGAGGCGCAGATAGCCGAGGCCCACGTCCAGCAGGGTGCCCAGGCTGCGGGCCACGGCCGGGGTGTCCGCGAAGAACTCCGCCGCGCTCTCCACCGTCAGGTCCAGCACCTGCGCGATGTCCCGCCCCCGGTACGTCACTTCCCGCGTCTCGGGGTTGTACCGGGCCCCGCCGCAGTCCGGGCAGGGCGCGTACGTGCTCGGCAGGAACAGCAGCTCCACGCTGACGAACCCCTCACCCTGGCAGGTCTCACAGCGCCCGCCCGCGACGTTGAAGGAGAACCGGCCAACCCCGAAGCCCCGTTCACGCGCCCCGTCGGTGGCCGCGAACACCTTGCGCACCACGTCGAAGAGGCCGGTGTAGGTCGCGAGGTTCGAGCGCGGAGTGCGCCCGATCGGCTTCTGGTCGACCGAGACCAGCCGGCCCACCCCCGCCGCGTCCGCCGCGTCCTGTGCGATCTCCCCGATGAGCGTGGACTTGCCGGAGCCCGACACCCCGGTGACCGCCGTGAACACGCCGAGCGGGAAGTCGGCGGTCACCCCGCGCAGGTTGTGCCGGGTGACCGGGCCGGTCGTCAGCCACCCGCCCGGTTCGCGGACCTCACGGGCCGGAGCGGGGGAGCGGTCGAACAGATAGCGGGCCGTCGCCGACTCCTCGACGGCGGCCAGCTCCGCCACCGGGCCGCTGTGCAGCACCCGCCCGCCGTGCTCGCCCGCCTCCGGGCCCACGTCCACCAACCAGTCCGCGCCGCGTACGACATCGAGATGGTGCTCCACCACGAACACCGAGTTCCCGGCCGCCTTCAGCCGCTCCAGCACCGTGAGCAGCGCCTCGGTGTCCGCCGGGTGCAGCCCGGCCGACGGCTCGTCGAGGACGTAGACGACGCCGAACAGGCCCGAGCGCAGCTGGGTGGCGAGGCGCAGGCGCTGCAGTTCGCCGGGGGAGAGGGTCGGGGTGGGCCGGTCGAGGCTGAGGTAGCCGAGGCCCAGCTCGAGGACCGGGGCGATCCGGGACGTCAGGTCGTCGGTGAGGACCCGGGCGGTCTCCGACGTCGCGTCGAGACCGGAGGCCAGCTCCACCAGCGGCAGCGCGGCCAGCTCGGCGATGGTCCGGCCGCCGAACGTCACGGCCATCGCCTCGGGACGCAGCCGGCTCCCGCCGCAGGCCGGGCAGGGCGCACTGGCCAGGAACCGTTCGGCCTTCGCCCGCAGGGTCGGGCTCTTGGAGTCCGAGAAGGTCTTCATCACATACCGCCGGGCGCTCATGTACGTGCCCTGGTACGGCCGCTGGATGCGATCCGCGTCCCGCACCGGGTGCACGGTGACCACCGGCTGCTCGTCCGTGAACAGGATCCACTCCCGGTCAGCGGCGGGCAGCTCCCGCCACGGCCGCTCCACGTCGTGGCCCAGCGCGTCGAGGATGTCCCGCAGGTTCTTGCCCTGCCAGGCCCCCGGCCACGCGGCGACGGCACCCTCCCGGATCGACAGCGACGGGTCGGGGACCAGCAACTCCTCGCTCGTACGGTGCACTTGCCCGAGCCCGTGGCACTCCGGGCAGGCCCCGGCCGCCGTGTTGGGCGAGAACGCGTCGGAGTCGAGGCGCTCGGCGCCGGGCGGGTAGGTGCCGGCCCGGGAGAACAGCATGCGCAGGGAGTTGGAGAGGTTGGTGACGGTGCCGACGGAGGAGCGAGAGGTGGGGGCGGCGCGGCGCTGCTGGAGCGAGACGGCCGGCGGCAGACCGGTGATCTCCCCGACCTTCGGCGCGCCGACCTGGTGGATCAGCCGGCGCGCGTACGGCGCGACCGACTCGAAGTAACGCCGCTGGGCCTCCGCGTAGATCGTGCCGAACGCCAGGGACGATTTCCCCGAGCCGGACACGCCGGTGAACACGGCCAGCACGTCCCGGGGGATGTCGACGTCGACGCCCCGGAGGTTGTGCTCGCGGGCGCCGCGGACACGGACGTAAGGGTCGTGGGGGGTGTGGGGGTCGTGCATGAGCAGGACTCTAACCGGAGGTGATCGCGGCCAGCCGCCGGTAGGAGTCCAGCAGGGCCTCGCGGTCGTACGTGCTGGTGGTGACCAGGACCTCCTGCGCCCCGGTCTCCTTCAGTACCGTCTCCAGCTCGTCGGCGACCTGATCCTCGGTGCCGGCGATGTGGCCGGCGAGCCCGGACTCGTGGAAGCCGCGCTCCTTGGCCGTCATGGTCAGCGCCTCGACGCGCTCGGCGGGCGGCAGGGGAGGGAAGGTGCCGTGGGTACGGGAGTACGCCATCGCCCAGGCCTCCGGGACGAGCAGCCGCCGGGCCTCCTCGGGGGTGGCGGCCACGGCGATCGTGCCCGAGATGACGACGTACGGCTCCGGCGCCCATTCGGAGGGCCGGAAGTGGTCGCGGTAGTGGTCGATGCCGCGCCGCATCTTCTCCCGGTTCCGGAGATCGCCGATGACCATGGGCAGCCCCGCGCGGGCGGCGATGCCGGCGCCCTCGCCCATGGCCAGGACGAACGGCGGCACGGTCAGCCCCTCGGCGGGGCGGGCATGGACCCCGGTCGGGGAGGCGCCCCGGAACCAGCCGAGCAGCTCCCGCAGCTGGGCCTCGAAGTCCTCGGCGTCGTCCTTGTCACGGCCCAGGGCCCTTCGCACCCCGTCCGTGAAGCCGACGGACCGGCCCAGGCCCATGTCGATCCGCCCGGGGAACAGCGACTCCAGCACCCCGAACTGCTCGGCCACGACCAGCGGCCGGTGATTGGGCAGCATCACCCCGCCGGTGCCGACCCGGATCGTCCGGGTGGCGGCGGCGACGGCGGCGGCCAGCACGGTCGGCGCGGACCCGGCGACCCCGGGAACACCGTGATGCTCCGACACCCACACCCGGTGATACCCGAGCCGCTCCAGCTCCCCGGCCAGCCGCACGGTGTCCCGCAACGCCTCGGGGTGGGTGTGGCCCTCGCGGGTGCGGGAGCGGTCGAGCACGGAGAAGCGGGTGGAGGCGATCAGGGAAGTCACACCAGGTTCAACACCCGGGGAGCGCAGGGATTCCCCGCCTCTGCAGCGGGGCGTGACGGGAGCCGTCCGGGGGATGCATGACCGTGGACGACTCCCTGGAGCGGTGCGCCCCGACGGACACGCCGCCCCTGGTCGTCTTCATGTCCACCTTCCGGCTGCCGCAGGGAGAGTTCCGTGCCCGGGGCGGGTATGCAGCAAGGCATGGTGGGGATCGGGGGGCGACGGGAACGAGAGCGGCGCCGGGTGGCGGTCGTGCTGGGTGTGGTGCTGTTCGTGGCGAGTGCCGGTTACGCGGTGTCCCAGCTGATGCGGGGTGGGCTGGAGCCGGCCGACACCGCCGGGCTGCTGGGGCTGCCGCTGGGGGTCGCGGGGCTGGTGGCCGCGGTTGCGGCGTTGCGGCGACCGGTGCAGGGGACGGACGCCGAGCTGGTGCGGCAGTGGGCCGCCACGCTGGCCGTCCAAGTCCAGCAGAGCGAAGGCAAGTTGCGTCACCAGCTGCTCGGGCGGGACACCCGGCGCATCGACCTGAGCTACACGCTGCGGGCGGTACCGGGGCCCGCCGCCGAGGCCCCGGGGGCGGGGCGTACCTTTCGCGACGCCGGCGGCGACGGCGCGGACCCGGACATCGCGGGGTTCTTCCGGGCCACCCGGCCCCGGCGGCTCGTCATCGCCGGTGCCCCCGGCTCCGGCAAGACGGTGCTGGCCCTGGAGCTCGTCCTGGGCCTGGCCGCCGACCGCGCCGACACCGACCCGGTGCCCGTGCGTATCCCCATGGCCCAGTGGGACACCGCCCACACCCTGCCCGGACTGCTGGCCGACCACCTCACACAGGCCTTGGACTGGCCCCGGGAGATGGCGGAGCGGCTGGTGGACCACGGCATGGTGCTGCCCGTCCTCGACGGCCTGGACGAGATGGATCCCCCACGCGACGACGGCTCGCCGGACCCGGACGCACCGCGTGCGCGGGCCGCCGTACAGCACCTCAACGCCTACCAGAAGGGCCTGGAGGCCGGCCCCCTCGTGCTCACCAGCCGGATCGCGAACTACGACGCGCTGCTGGCGCACGAACCCCTGGTCGACGCCGCGCTGGTGGTCATCGCGCCCGTGGCGTCCGAGCCCGCGCTGACCTACCTGCGCGACCGTTGCCGTGATCCGGCCCGCTGGCGGGCCCTGCTGCACCACCTCGACACGCAGCCGTCCTGCGTGCACGCCCAGATCCTGTCGACCCCCTGGCGGCTCGGCCTGACCGCCACCGTCTACCGCTACCACGGCGACCCGGCGGAGCTGCTCACGCTGCACGACACCGACGCACTCGACCGGCATCTGCTGGCCCGCTACATCCCGGCGGCCGTCGAACCCGCGGCCGGCGACCCGGCCCCGGCGCGCTACCCGCCGACGCAGGTCCACCACTGGCTGCATCACCTGACCGGGCATCTGACCGGAACCGGTGCGTCGGCCTATCCGACCACCGACATCACCGTGCACGGCCTGTGGCCGCTGGCCGGGCGACGCAGAGTGCGGGTGGCGGACGCGCTGCTCACGTTCTGCACGATCAGCGCGGTCCTGCCCGCCGTCTGGCTGACCCCCGAGCCGGGTGAGGCCGCGGCGAGCGTGCTGGCCCTGGCCGTGGCGTGCGGCCTGGCTGCCGCGCTCGCCCTCAGCCCCAGCAGGCTGGACTGGCAGAAGCGGCACATGCCCGGCCTTCGGAGGCCGTTCGTGCTGGGGCTCGTCGTCAACCCCGTTCTCGCCACCTTCGTCGGCGTCGCCGCCGGGCTCGCGGTCGGCGCGGCGATCGCGGCGGCGGGGCACCCCTCGGTCGCGCTCGCCGTCGGGACGGTCACCAGCTGGGTCTCCGGGCTGGGCGCCGGCTTCCGGTTCAGTGTGGCGGCCGGGCTGCGCGGGGCCGCGCCCACGACGGCGGTCAGCCCTCCGGTCGCGCTGCGCGACGACACCGTCTACGGACTCGTCTACGCCGTCTCCACCGGGCTGTTCGGCGGACTGGCCGTCGGCGGCACGGTGGCCCTGCTGCTGGAGCCGAGCACCGGTCTCGTCGTCGGAGCGGCGACCGCGATCGCCTCCGGCCAGGCGTCGGGTCTCAGCGCCGCGCGGCGCTACCTGGTCTTCCTGCTGTGCGCGCGCCGGCGCCTGCCCTTCCGGCTGGGCCGCTTCCTGGACTGGGCCTGCGCGGCGGGCCTCATGCGCTACTCCGGTCCGGCCTACCAGTTCCGCCACGCCGAACTGCAGCACTGGCTCGCCGCGCATCCGGACCCCGTGGTCACGCCGCGACCCGTCTAGTCCTCGGGGCGCAGCAGCCCGCGCTCGTACGCCTTGACCAGGTTCTGCGGCACGAGGTGGCGGACGCCGTCGACGGTGACCGGGACCAGCGTCGGGGTGGCCGCCTTCCACTGGGCGCGGCGGTGACGGGTGTTGCTGCGGGACATCTTCCGCTTCGGGACGGCCATGGGTCTCCTCCTCGGTGGACGGGCACCGAGGACGCTACATGAAAATGGATCCCATTAACAATGCGCGTCCCCGGTGCCCGGCCGCCGATGCCCCTGGCGTGCGTCAGTCGTCGGCGCCCACCAGCATCCGCACCTCGAACTCCTCGTGCGCGGTGCTGTCCTCGGCCGGGCCCTTGTCCAGCACCGTGCCGAGCCAGCCCAGCAGGAAGCCGGCGGGGATGGAGACGATGCCCGGGTTCTGGAGCGGGAACCAGGCGAAGTCGACATCGGGGTAGAACGAGGCCGGGGCGGAGGAGACGACGGGGGAGAACACGGCGAGCAGGACGGAGCAGGCCAGGCCGCCGTAGAGGCTGAGCAGCGCTCCCTTCGCCGTGAAGCGCCGCCAGAAGAGGGTGTAGATGATCGTCGGCAGGATCGCGGACGCCGCGATGGCGAAGGCGAGGAAGGCGAGCGTCGCGGTGTTCGCCCCCCAGGCGACGAGGGCCAGCAGGATGCCGAGGATGCCGATGACCGCGCCGGACAGCCGGGCCACGGTCAGTTCCTCCGTCTCGGTGGCCTGGCCCTTGCGGATCACCTCGCTGTACAGGTCGTGCGCGAGGGACGAGGCCGCGGCCAGGGTGAGGCCCACCGCCACGGCGAGCAGGGTCAGATAGGCGAGGCAGGTCAGCAGCGCGGTGAGCACACTGCCGCCCAGTTCGTGGGCGAGCAGCAGGACGGAGGCGTTGCCGGTGCGGTCCGTGTTCTCGATGGTGTCCCGGCCGAGGAGTGCGGTGGCGCCGAGGCCCAGGATGCCGGCCCCGAAACAGACCGCGCCGACCAGGCCGACGGCCCACAGGACGGAGGAGCGCAGCACGCCGCTCTTGCGCGGGGCGAGCAGCCGCATCAGCACGTGCGGGAGGGCGGCGAGGCCGAGGACGATGGCCAGTTCGAGGCTGAAGAAGTCCAGCTTGTTGCTGACGCTCCCGCCGTAGCGCAGCCCGGGTTCGAGGAACTGCGGGCCGGCGCCGCTGCGTTCGGCCGCGCTCTCCAGCAGCGCGTTGGGGTTCCAGTCGAAGTGGTGCAGCACCAAACCCGCCGTGAACAGCACGCCCGCCACCAGCATCACGGCCTTGATGATCTGGATGACCGTGGCGCCGGGCATGCCGCCGAGGGAGGCGTACAGGATCACGAACGTACCGATCACGGCCACGCACAGGGTGCGGGTGGTAGCGCTCGGCGCTCCGGTGAACTGCGTCAACAGCGCGACACTGCCGACGAGTTGCGCAACCAGGTAGAGCGTCGCGATGGCCAGGATGCAGACCGCGAGAGCGACCCGCACCGGCCGCTGCTGCCGGGGCAGGCGCAGCGCCACCGTGTCGCCCAGTGTGAACTTGCCCGTGCGGTGCAGGGGTTCGGCGATCAGGAGCAGCACCATCATCCAGGCGACGGTGGTGCCGCCGAGGTACATCAGCCCGTCGTATCCGGTCAGGGCGACCAGTCCGGTGCTGCCCAGCAGGGTGGCGGCGGACAGGTAGTCGCCGCACATGGCCAGGCCGTTGCGCAACGGCGACATGGTGCGGTTGCCGAGGTAGAACTCGCTGATCTCGTCACGCTGAGGGGCCGTCAGCAGTGCCGTGAACAGGGTGATCACGACCACGGTCAGGAACAGGACGAACGTCAGCTGCAGGCTGCTGTCGTCGATGGCGGCAGCGGTCGTCACCATGTGCGGAACCCCCTCGTGCCGTGCCGGAGGGGCTGCCCGGCCCCCTGCGGCGCCGTGGCCGAACGGGCGTGACGGTTGTCGTTCTCGTACTGACGGGACCTCAGGCCCCGGGCGAGCGGATCGACCCGGTCGCGCATGTGCCGGACATGGCACCAGGCGGTCACGCCCATGATGACGAACTGCCCGAGGCCGAGGGTGAGTCCGATCGTGAGGTGGCCGAACAGCGGCTGGTTCATCACCGCGGGGACAAAACTCGACAGGAGTACATAGAGCAGGAATCCGCCGGCGGACAGGATCGTCGCCCGGGTGCCGAACCGGCGCTGCGCACGACGCAATGAGTGGAATTCGGGATGGTCGGATATACGAGACGGCGGTGTGTGTTCGATGTGCGGAAGCGGGAATGTGGGAGTGTCTTCCCGCCGGGGTGGGAATTCGGGCACAGGCGCACCTTCTTCGCTGCTTCGTGCCCCGCACTCGACCCCGTCGGGGAACTGTCGCGTCCGGCTTTCGGGCAGGGTGGAGGGGCGCCGGACAGGGTGAGGGGGTGCGGGCTCTGTGGGGGGGCTCGTGAAACCGGAAAAGTCGCTGTCCGGAATCGCGGGGACGGCCACGGGGAGTATGTCAGTGCTGTGCTTGAGCTATCAACTGTGATGGTCAATTGATCTGTGGTCATCGCTCGTTCACATCCCCGGCGAATAGTCCGGACCATTTATCCGGCCAGGCTGTCTCGAATGAGCCGGATCAGAAACGGGCGCCGACGGCGGCGCCGGACCGTGGCACGAGGAACGCCGGTGCCTTCGGCAGCGAGCCGTCCGCCGCCCGGGGGCCGGTGAGCGGACCCGGATCGGTGCTCAGCACCGAGGAGGCGTTCCATGTGCCGCCGATGTTCCAGGAGTTGCCGCTGGCGACCGTCTTCGCCCCGACGGCCGCCGCGCGCTGGTCCGCGACGGAGAGGTTGCCGGTGAGCCGGGCGGTCCCGCCCGAGACATCGGCGTCGAAGCCCGTACCGGCGTTGCCGTACGTGGAGTTGCGGCTCAGGGCGAGGGAGCCGGGGTTGCCGTTGTCGGTCAGGCCGTGCTTCGCGTTCTTGAAGGAGACGCTGTCGCGCACGGTGTGGGCCACCGCCGGGGCGGGGCTGCCGCCGCCGAGCTTGAAGCCGTTGCCGTCGCCCGCGAAATCGGGGAAGTTCCAGCGGTTGAATCCGTTGCCGTACGCCACCGTGTTCTCGATCGTCACGGGGGAGGCGAACTCCCAGGCGTCGAAGCCGTCGTCGACGTTGTTCCACAGCCGGGCGCCGCGCACCACGTTGCCCGTGCCGGAGCCCTCCTTGACGGCCAGGCCGTCGGCGCTCTCCCCGTTCTTGCGCGGGTCGCGGTTGCCGTAACTGTCCAGGTTCAGGATCTGGTTGCCGCTGGAGGCGCCCTGGAGCTGGAAGCCGGACTCGTAGTTGTCGTGCGTGCTCAGGCGCGAGAAGACATTGCCGTCGCAGCCGTCGCAGTAGATCCCGTACGGGCCGTTGACGATCTCCAGATCCGAGATCCGCCAGTGCGACGCCTCCATGTGGATCGCCCCGCGCTCGGCACGCGGGATGCTGCCGCCGACCGGGGTGTGGCTCGCGGGCAGTCTCTCGCCGTCGACGACCACCCGCTCGCCCGGGTGGGCAGCGAGGGTGATGGGCTGGGACGCGGTCCCCGAGGTGGTGACGGTGATGTTGTCCGTGAGGGCGTACGTCCCGCCGCGCACGCTGATGCTGTCGCCGGGCTTCGCCAGGTCCACCGCCCGCTGGATGGATTTCAACGGCCGGGCGAGTGTGCCGGGGGCGGAGTCGTCCCCGTTCGGCGCCACGACCAGGGTCGTCCCCGCGGCGGCCGCCGGCCCCGCCGGACCGCCCAGCGCCATGGCCAGCGCCGCCCCCGTCACCGCCGCCGACCAGATCCTCGTGTTGCGCATACGGCCTCCCGCCTCTGTCTGCTCGATGTCGCAGAACAGTGGCCGCCCGGCGGGCGAAGGTTGCCGGGCGGGCACGGGAAGTGCCGGCCGGACACGGCCTAGGCTGAGGAGCGTGAGTGATGATCGCAGCAAGACCCCGCTGGCCGTGTTCGACCTGGACAACACCCTCGCCGACACCGCGCACCGGCAGAAGTTCCTGGAGCGCAGGCCGCGGGACTGGGACGGGTTCTTCGCCGCGGCCCCGCAGGACCCGCCGCTCGCCGAGGGCATCGCGATGGTCCGGGAGAGCGCGCGGGAGTGCGAGGTCGTCTACCTCACCGGCCGGCCCGAGCGCTGCCGGCGCGACACGCTCGACTGGCTGGCCGCGCAAGGTCTGCCCGAAGGGCGGGTGTACATGAGGCCGAACGCCGACCGCAGGCCCGCCCGCGTCACCAAGCTGCAGATCCTGCGACGGCTCGCCCGCACGCGTGAGATCCGCGTCCTCGTGGACGACGACGAACTGGTCTGCGAGGACGCCCGGCGCGCGGGCTTCACCGTCGTCCGGGCCGACTGGGCCGCCCGGTCCGCCGAGCTGAAGGCGGCTCAGGACCGCGAAGGCCGGACCTGAGAGGGCACGCCTCTGGGGCTACTCGCCCTCCTCCAGCCGGAAGCCCACCTTGAGCCCCACCTGCCAGTGCGCGATCTGCCCGTCCTCGAGCTGGCCGCGCACCTGGGTCACCTCGAACCAGTCCAGGTTGCGCAGGGTCTGCGAGGCCCGGCCGATGCCGTTGCGGATGGCCGCGTCGACGCCCTCGGGCGACGTCCCGACGATCTCCGTGACCCGGTAGGTGTGGTTCGACATGCCGCTGCTCCTCTTCTGCTGGATTCCAGTCACTCCACCGTGCCCCACACGGCGGCGGAGCGCGAGACGTCGCCTCCCGCTCCGCCGCCGTCCAAGGGCTCGCCCCGTGTCAGCGCGCCATGCTCAGCGACAGCGCGAACCGGCCCGCACCGTCCGTCCACCAGTGCGCCAGGTCCAGCCCCGCCGCCGACAGTTCGCTACGCACACCCTCCTGCCGGAACTTCGCCGACACCTCGGTGCGCAGCTCCTCGCCCGCCGCGAAGTCGACGGCGAGGCCGAGCGCCGGCACCTTGACCGTCTGCGCCGTACGGGAGCGCAGCCGCATCTCGATCCACTCGTGCTCGGCGTCCCAGACGGCCACGTGGTCGAAGGCGGCGGGCTCGAAATCGGCGCCGAGCTCACGGTTGATCACGGTGAGCACGTTCTTGTCGAACGCGGCCGTCACCCCGGCCGCGTCGTCGTACGCCCGGACCAGCACCTCCTCGTCCTTGACCAGGTCCGTGCCCATCAGCAGGGCGTCGCCCGGGGCGAGCATGCCCCGCACGGACGCCAGGAACGCGGCGCGCTCGGCGGGCAGCAGATTGCCGATCGTGCCGCCGAGGAACGCCACCAGCCGGGGCCCCGGCGTGTCCGGCAGCGCCAGGTCCGCGGTGAAGTCGGCGATCAGCGCGTGCACGTCGAGCCCCGGCCGCTCGGCGGCGAGCGCCTGCCCGGCCTGGCGGAGGGCGCTCTCGCTGACGTCGACGGGGACGTAGGTGTGCAGCTCCGTGAGGGCGTCGAGCAGGTGCCGCGTCTTCTCGGAGGAGCCGGACCCGAGTTCGACCAGGGTGCGGGCCCGGGTCGCCGCGGCGATGTCGCCGGAGCACGCGAGCAGGATCTCCCGCTCGGCGCGTGTCGGGTAGTACTCGGGCAGTTCGGTGATCTTCTCGAACAGGTCGCTGCCGTGCGCGTCGTAGAACCACTTCGGCGGCAGGGTCTTGGGGGTGCCGGTGAGACCCCGGTGGACGTCGGCGCGCAGCGCGGCGTCCGTGGAGTCCTCGGGAAGGGTACGGGTGAGGCGGAACGGGCTCACGTACGGGGCTCCTTCGGTCGTGCGGGGACGAGGGGATCGGCCGGCTCCTTGAGCGGTGTGAGCAGCACGTCCGTGCCGCTCGCCGCGAGGAGGGTGCGGTCGGGGACCTCCTGCCAGTGCGGATCGTCGTCGTACGGCTCGGAGGCCACGACCGTGCCGCCGCCCGGTCGGGTGAGGTACCAGAGGGAGTCGCCCCAGGCGGTCGCGGTGATGGTGTCGCCGTTGGTGAGCAGGAGGTTCAGCCGGGAGCCGGGAGCCGCGGCGGCGACCTCCAGGACGGTGTCGGCCATCGCCTGGCCCTCCTCGTCACCGCCTCGCAGCCGGGCCAGCACCAGCGCCCACACGAGCGCCGAGTCGTTGCGGGCCTCCAGCGACAGCAGGTCCTCGGGCGGCAGGCTCAGGGAGACCGGGGCGAGCGAGCCGGGCCAGCCCTTGACCGCGCCGTTGTGGCTGAACAGCCAGGTCCCCGCGGCGAACGGCGCCGCCGCGGCCTCCGCGTCCGCGCCCGACAGGGTCGCGTCCCGCACCGCCGCGAGCAGTGCGTTCGTCCGTACGACCCGGGCGAGATCGGCGAACGACAGGTCCGCCCAGATCGGCCCCGCCCGGCGGTAGCGGGCCGGCACCGGGTCGCCCCCGGCGTACCAGCCGACGCCGAAACCGTCGGCGTTGACCGTCCCGTACCGCTGCCGCCGGGGCGCCCACGACTGCCGGTACAGGCCGTGCGGGGGCTCCACCAGGAGCCGCCCGAGCGGCTCCCCCGGTCCCACGTACGCCACATGACGGCACATCAGACCTCCTCCGAGCGGGCCGTGCGGAACCCGGAGAAGATCTGCCGCCGGATCGGATGGTCCCAGTTGCGGAACGTGCCCCGGCAGGCCACCGCGTCCACGGCGAACGCACCGCCGCGCAGCACCTTGTAGTCGGGCCCGAAGAAGACCTCCGAGTACTCCTTGTACGGGAACGCCTTGAACCCCGGGTACGGCAGGAAGTCGCTCGACGTCCACTCCCACACGTCGCCGATCAACTGCCGTACGCCGAGCGGGGACTCGCCGGCCGGATAGCTCCCGGCCGGTGCCGGACGCAGGTGCCGCTGGCCGAGGTTGGCGTGCTCGGGCCCCGGGTCGGCGTCGCCCCACGGGTAGCGCATGGAACGGTCACCTGCCGGGTCGTACCGGGCCGCCTTCTCCCACTCGGCCTCGGTGGGCAGCCGGCGTCCGGCCCAGCGGGCGTAGGCGTCGGCCTCGTACCAGCACACGTGCAGCACCGGCTCGTCGCGCGGTACGACCTCGGTGAGGCCGAAGCGCCGGCGCAGCCACTGCCTGCCGTCCCGCCGCCAGTACAGCGGGTGGGCGATGGAGTTCCGGCGGATGTGGGTCCAGCCGTCCGCGGTCCACCAGCGCGGGTCGTCGTAGCCGCCGTCCTCGATGAACGCCTGGTACGCGCCGTTCGTCACCGGCGTGGTGTCGATGTGGAACGGCGCGACCTCGCGCCGGTGCGCGGGGCGTTCGTTGTCCAGGGCCCACGGCTCACTGGAGGTGCCCATCGTGAACGGGCCGCCCGGGACCAGGACTTCGGACGGGCCGGTGAACAGCGGCGCCGGTTCCGGGTCGGGCGCGGTCAGTGCCTGCGGGCCCCTGCGCAGCTGATGGGTGATCAGCATGGTTTCGTCGTGCTGCTGTTCGTGCTGCGCGATCATCCCGAAGGCGAACCCGGCCTCCGTCAGCCGCGTCCCGTGGAACGCGGACCCCTCCAGCACGTCCAGGGCCCGGCCGCGGACGTCGGCCGCGTAGGTGCGTGCCTCCCCGGGCGACAGCAGGGGCAGCTTCGGCCGCTCGGCCCGCGGGTGCTCGAAGGCGTCGTAGAGGCTGTCTATCTCGGGCCGTATCGCCTCCTGCCCGGCGACGGCCCGCAGCAGCCACTGCTCCTCCTGGTTGCCGATGTGCGCCAGGTCCCAGACCAGCGGCGACATCAGCGGCGAGTGCTGCGCGGTCAGGTCGGGCTCCTCGACACAGCTCGTCAGCAGGGTGGTGCGGTCGCGGGCGACGACCAGCGAGGCGACGGCGCGCTCGCGGAGAATCTCGGGGTCGACGGCATCGGCGTCGACGACGGGATCGGTGTCGGTCATGGGCGGATGTCCTTCCCGTGGGCGCGGCCGTCCGTGCCGCGCTGTCGGTCGAGCAGGTCGTCGGCGGGGCAGCGCCCCCGGACGACATAGCGGTCCAGATGGGCCGCGACGGCTTCCATGACCTCGGGCTCGGCGCCGAGCCGGGGCAGGGCGTCCAGCGCGGTCGTGAAGCACGTGACGGCCACCTCGCGCAGTTCGGCGTCGGCCAGCCCGCTGCGGGCCGCGTCGAGCCACAGCGGGTTGTGCGGCGCGGGCAGCCCCAGCGTCCGCTCGGCCAGCGGCTTCACGGCCCGGTAGGCGGTCTCGGCGGCCTCCGGGTCGTCGAACAGCGCCGCCGTCACGGCCAGCGGCACGATCCAGCCGTCGTCCCCGGGCTGCGCGTCGATCATGCGCAGTTCCAGGTGCCCGCGCGGCCTGACCGGCGGGAACAGTGTCGTGACGTGGTAGTCGAGGTCCTCCCTCGTGGGTGGTCTCGGCACCCCCGTCCGGATCCACTCCCGGAAGGTGAGCCCCTTGGGGATGTCCCAGGGCTCGCCGTCCCGCCGTACGCACATCACGGGGGAGTCCAGCACGTGCCGGGCCCAGGCGCCGCGCGGGTCGGTGTCCAGCGGCGGTCCGCCCGCCCGGCCGGCGCCGATCCGCGTCCACAGCAGCTGCCGGGTGGACATCCAGCCGGTCGGCCGGTGCTCGGCGAGCGGGGAGCTGGCGAACGCGGCCACCAGGACCGGGCCCAGATGATGGGCCAGCCACCAGCGCCGCACCAGGCCCAGGGGCCCGGGCTCCTCGTGGCCGGCGTCGAGGCACACCTGCACGGAGGCGGAGGTGCACATCATGGCGCGGCCGGAGGGGCCCGTGCGGTCCAGGCAGCGCTCCATGGCGTCGTAGCGCGGTTCGCGCAGGAACCGGCGGGGTTCGTGCCAGGGATCGTGGCCGAGGCCGACGAGCGCGAGGTCCTGCTCTCGCAGGACGGTGCGGACGGCGTCGAGGTCGGCGGAGACGGTGGCGATGCACTCCGTCAGCGAGGCGGCGGGGGGCGAACTCAGCTCCAGCTGGCCGCCGGGCTCCACGGTGAGCGCCGACCTCAGAGACAGGTTCCGTACTGCGGCGTAGGCCGCTTCGAGCCGTTCGGGTGTGACGGGGAGCTGCGGTGCGCGCAGCTCGTGGACGAGCCATTCCACCTCGACCCCGAGGCGGCGTGGCGGGCCGGTTTTGAAGCAGATGCCGCGGACCAGGGCCTCGACGTCTGCGGCGGACAGGGCGGTGGGTGGCTCGGTACAGCCACTGACCGAATCGGACATGTCGGGATCCTCCTGAGATTCCACCATGCCACCGGTCCGGGCTCTTGGCGGCCCGGGCCGGGATCACTCGTTCCACCCAAGACCTTCACGCCGCTCGGCACAAGGGGGCGAAACTGGGCGTTCCGGGCCGGTCGTCGAGGCCGACCCGACGTTTCCCCGGGCTTTCCCCGGCGTTCTCCGACGACGGAAACTCCGTTGCGCCACGGAGCGGGCATCACCCACGATGCCTGCGTGAGCACGACAAAGAAGACCGCGGGGCGCGCGGTCACGGCGCGCACGGGGGTGGCGCCGTGAGCGCGCGCCTGCGCGGTATCGCGCGGCAGACCGAGCAGATCGTGGCGGCGGGGGGCTACCAGGCGCCGAACGGGCGCGAGGTGTCGATCGCCGGGGAACTGCGTGCGGCGCGCGAGGGCACGCGCCTGTACGGACCGGAACCGGTACCGGTGCCCTCCGTTCGGGTGACGCGAACATCGATCGAGGTCACCGGCGAGAGCAGCCTGGAGGCCGCCCGCAGGCTCGGCGGGGACGTGGCCGTGCTGAGCTTCGCCTCGGCCCGCAATCCCGGCGGCGGCTACCTGAACGGCGCCCAGGCGCAGGAGGAGGCCCTGTGCCGGGCCTCCGCGCTGTACACCTGCCTGCTCCAGGCCCGCGCCTACTACGACCACCACCGCGCCCACCGCGACCCGTTCTACACGGACCGTGTCATCCACTCACCCGCCGTGCCCGTCTTCCGTGACGACCGGGGCGAGCTGCTGGACGAGCCGTACACCGCCGGCTTCCTGACCTCACCCGCACCCAACGCGGGCGTGGTGCTGCGCACGGCACCCGAACGGGCCCCCGAACTGCCGCGGGCCCTGGCCGTCCGGGCCGAACGGGTCCTGGAGACGGCCGCCGCCCACGGCTACCGCCGGCTGGTACTGGGCGCCTGGGGCTGCGGGGTGTTCCGCAACGACCCGGCCCAGGTGGCGGGGGCGTTCCGGGCGCTGCTGGAGCCCGGCGGACGGTTCGCGGAGACCTTCGAGCACGTGGCGTTCGGGATCCTGGACCGGACCCGGGACCGCGCGGTACTGGGCGCCTTCGAGAAGACCTTTCAGCTCCAGCCGTAGCGTTCCTGCAGCCGTCGCCTGACCAGGTTGAACCGCATACGGTCCAGCGCGCAGGCCTCCCGGCGCATACCGTCCTCGTGCAGGCGCAGCACCCGGTCCACATCGACCCACGACTCCCGGCCGGACCGGTCCCACGGACCGCTGCCGATCGGCACCCACTCCCGGTCGCCATCATGCCGCTTGCTGGACAACTGCACGGCGAGGAACGTCCCCCCGGCCTCGCGGGCGACCACGAGCACGGGCCGGTCCTTGCCGCGCCCGTCGTTCTCCTCGAAGGGCACCCAGGTCCAGACGATCTCGCCCGGGTCGGGGTCGCCGTCGTAGGCGGGGGAGTACTCGGTGCGTACTCTGCCGACCGCGCGGGGGTCGGCTTCGGTGGTGGCGGTGGGGCCGTCGCGGCCCGGGGCGTTCCCGTCGGTAAACGTGCTCACGGGGGCACCTTAGAGGCTGCCCCCGTGACCGCGCCCGACGGGTCACTTGTCGTCCATCGGCACCTTCTGGGCCAGCCCGTTGAGCGAGGGCTCCTTCGGCGCCGGCCCGTTCTGGTGCATCGACGCGAGCAGCTGGCGGGCCAGGCCAAGACCCGTGCCGCCCATGGTGAGGGCCTTGGCGAGCATGTCCGCCATGCCGTCGGCGCCGTTGAGGACCACCATGTTGTCGACGTTGCCGAACGCGGACGCGCCCGCCTTGACGATCTCCGGCCAGTTCTCGGCGAGTTGCTGGGCGACGACGGCCTCCTGGTTCTCGGCGAGGGCGGCGGCGCGGGCCTTGATGGCCTCGGCCTCCGCGAGACCCTTCGCCTTGGCGGCCTCGGCCGCGGCCAGCCCCCTGGCCTGCGCGGCCGCCGCCTCGGCCTCACCGGTCGCCCGGGTGGCCTGCGCGGCCGCCTCACCCCGCGCCTTGGTCGCCTCGGCCTCGGCACCCGCGGCCGTCTTGACCCGGGTCGCCTCGGCCGCGGCCGCCAGCTCCGTCTCCTTCGCCTGGGCCTCGGCCCCCGAGATCCGCGCGTCGCGCTCCGCCTCGGCCAGGGTGCGCGTCTCGTAGGCCGCCGCGTCGGCGGGCTTGCGGACATCGGCCTGGAGCTGCTGCTCGCGGCGGTGCGCCTCCAGCTCCGCCACCCGCGTCTCCTGGACGACGACCTCCTGCCGGGCCCCGGCCTCGGCGAGCGGCCCGGCCTGCCGGGCCTTGGCGGCGGCCTTGTCCCGCTCGGCCTGGTAGCCGGCCTGGAGGATCTCGCTGTCCCGGGTGGCTTCCGCCATCCGGGCGAACGACTGCTGCTCGGCCTCGGTGGCCAGCCGGTTCGCCTCCGCCTGCGCGATCCGGGCGTCCCGCTGCACGGCCGCCGCGTGCGGCATGGCCAGATTCCGGATGTACCCGGTCGGATCCTCGATCTCGTGGATCTGCAGCGAGTCCACGATCAGGCCCAGCTTCTCCATCTCGGTGCCGCACGCGGCCCGTGTCTGACCGGTGAGCTTCTCCCGGTCCCGGATCATGTCCTCGACCGTCAACCCGCCCACGATGGACCGCAGATGACCCGCGAACACGTTGTGCACCCGCTCCGACATCAGCTTCTGCTGGTCGAGGAAGCGGCGGGCCGCGTTCGCGATCGACACGAAGTCGTCGCCCACCTTGAAGATGACCACGCCCCGCACCTTGAGCGGAATGCCCTGGTGGGTCACGCAGTCCACCTGGAGTTCGGTCTCGTTCAGGTCGAGCGAGAGCTTGCGCACCGCCTGCACACCGGGCATCACGAGCGTGCCGCGCCCGGTGACGATGCGGAACCCCATCCCCTCCTCGATGCCCTCCGTACGGTGCTTGGAACCCGAGATGATCAGTGCCTCGTTGGGTTCGGCGACCCGCCACATGAGCTTGAACAGACCGATCAGAACGAGCACGGCGGCAACCGCCGCCCCTGCCACGACGCCGACGACCATCGGCATTCGCCCCCTTGGGATGGTGCCCTCTCGGCACCGAACGAAGGGGAGTGTGCTCCTGCGCGGGGCCCGGGTACAGACACCGGCGCATCCTTGTCCAAACCTTGACGCGTACGGCTCTCACCTGCGTGCAGCGGGCTCAACTGTCGTACGCCGCCGTGACGTAGACGGTCCTCGGGGGCAGATGGTCGACCACCATCACGACCGTGCCCGTCTCGATGCGGTCGGTCGCGGTGGCGGGGTGGGCGAGGAAGTGCTCGGCGCCGCCTCGCACCCGGACGATCACCTCGCCGACCAGCCCGGGCCCGATCGTTCCGGTGACCCGCCCCATGAGCCCGACCATCGACGCGTCCGCCATGACAGACAGGCTACGGTCGCTCAGACGGCAGCGGAACGTGCCGGGACCGGCGGCGACGGCCACTTCTCGAACCAGCGCAGCTCCGCCTCCAACTGGGCGGCCACCTGCACCAGGAGCGGCTCGCTGTCGGCCGGCCCCAGCAACTGCGCCCCGACGGGCAGGCCGTCCGCCGTGAACCCGGCGGGCACATTGACCCCCGGCCAGCCCAGCACGTTCCACGGCCAGGCGTACGGACAGGCGGCGATCATCGCGCGGTCGGTGGCGAAACCGCTGAGTTCGAGCAGGGCGCCGATGCGGGGCGGGGGAGCGGCGGTCGTCGGCGCGAGGACGACGTCGTACGCGTCGAAGAACCCTCCGATACGGCGGTGCAGGACGGCCTCCGCCCGCCGGGCCGCCCGCAGCGGGGCCCCGCCGAGCAGCCGGCCCAGCCGGGCCGCGTCCCGGGTGCGCCGGTCCAGCAGCGCCGGGAAGGGCGCCTCGCCCACCCGCTCGGCGATCCCGGCCGTGGCGCGCGGCACGAAGGTCATCCCGATCTGCCCGTACGGCGGATCCGCCTCCTCGACCGTGTGCCCCAACGCGGCGAGCCGCTCGGCGAGTTCGACGATCCGGGTCCGGACCTCGGGAAGCAGCCGGGCGGGCACCGCCGTGAAGGGCGGCTTGAGGGAGAGCGCGATCCGCAGCCGCCCGGGATCGCGGCCGACGGCCGCCGACGCGTCGACGGCCGGGGGCCGGTGTGGGTCCTGCGCGTGGTTGCCGCTCGCCGCGTCCAGCAGCAGGGCCGCGTCGGCGACCGTACGGGCCAGGGTGCCGTTGACGGTGATGCCCTGGAAGGACTCGCCGCGCGGCCAGGTGGAGACCCGGCCGCGCTGCGGTTTGATGCCGACCAGATGGGTCCACGCGGCCGGGATCCGCACCGAGCCGGCGCCGTCCGAGCCGAGCGCGGCGGGGACCAGCCCGGCGGCGACCGCGGTGGCGGAGCCGCCGGACGATCCGCCGGGCGTGTACTCGGTGTTCCACGGGTTGCGGGTCGCGCCGAAGGCGGGCCCCTCGGTGAAGGGCCATTGCCCGAACTCGCAGGTGTTGGTCTTGCCGACGATCACGGCCCCGGCCGCGCGCAGCCGCCGTACCGCCTCGCCGTCCTCGGTGACCGGCGGGAACTCCCCGCAGCAGCCGAAGGCGGTCGGCTCGCCGGCCACGTCCATGTCGTCCTTCACCGCCACGGGGACGCCGAGCAGCGGCTTGCGTACTCCGGAGGCCAGATCCCGGTCGGCGGCCTCCGCCTCGGCGAGCGCGGCCTCGGCCCGGACGATCCGGAAGGCGTTGAGGCTGCCCTGCGTCGCCTCGATCCGCGCCAGCGTGAGCTCCACCAGGGCGCGGGACGTCACCTCCCCGGCGGCCAGCGCACGGGTGGTCTCCGCCAGGCCTGCGGCGCGGTCGAGCATCATGCGGACACCTCCGGAAGCGTGTGGTCTACCGAACGGTAACGTCCGGTGGCCGGTGGCGGAACGGCGTCGACGAAGTGGATGTTCACCGATCCCTCCGGGCTGTGTGGCTCTCGTACAAAACCATTGACGCACTTCTGCCTCAGCTCTACCTTCTGACCGACTTTCCGAACCTTGTTCGGTATTTCGACCCACTGAGTCGAGAGCGAGCCGCACATGACCCCCCGACCCGCCGGCACGTCCCGCCGTACCCTGCTGCGCGCCCTGGCCGCCCTGCCCGCCTCGGCGCTGCTGCTCGGCGAAGCCCCCGGGCTGCTCGGCAGCGCCTTGGCCGCCGCACCCCCGAACGGCTCGGCCACCCGCTACACGATCGTGCCGTTCCTCAACAGCAACGACGGCACGGTCAACGTCTACCAGTCGGACGACGCCACCGACTTCCGGCTGCTGCGCTCCTTGGCGTACACACCCCCGGCGGGCCGGATCCGCGACGCGAGCGTCCTCAGACACACCGACGGCTTCTACTACGTCACCTACACCACGCACACCTGGCAGGACACCAGCACCACCATCGGCTTCGCCCGCAGCTCCGACCGCGCCAACTGGACGTTCCTGTACGACTACACCGTCCCCGTCGCGAACCTCTCCCGCGCCTGGGCGCCCGAATGGTTCGTCGACAGCGACGGCAGCGTCAACGTCATCGTGTCCTGCTCCACCACGAACGACGAGTGGATCTTCACGCCGTACCGGCTGAGGGCCACGAACTCCGCTCTCACGGCGTGGAGTTCACCGGTGGCGCTCTCCGGTATCGGCGCCAACCACATCGACACGTTCATCGTGAAGATCGGCTCGACCTACCACGCCTTCCCGAAGAACGAGACGACGAAGTACATCGAGTACGCCACCGCCTCGAATCTCACCGGCCCGTACACGATCCGCAGGACCGGCGACTGGGCGGGCTGGGGCAGCTACCGCGAGGGCCCCGCGCTGGTCCAGCTGGACAACGGCGGCTGGCGGATCTTCTTCGACGGCTACGGCGACGGCACCTACTACTACAGCGACAGCCACGACACCTTCGCCACCTGGTCGGCACCGGCCGCCCTGCCCGCGATCGCCGGAACGGCACGCCACTTCACCGTGGTGAAGGAGACGGTCTCGGGCGGCCCGACGCTGGCACGCAACACCACCCGCTCCTTCCGGTCGGCCAACTACTCCACCCGCTACTGGCAACAGCGGTCGGCGCTCCTCGACCTGCCCGTGGTCAGCGGCTCCAGCACCACCGCCGAGAAACAGGCCGCCACCTTCACGGTCGTCGCGGGCCTGGCCGACGCGAACGCCTGCTCCTTCCGCGACGCGTCCGGCAACTACCTGCGCCACTGGGACTTCCGCGCCCGCTTCGACCCGAACGACGGCACGAGCACCTTCGCCAAGGACGCCACGTTCGTCCTCCGGGCCGGCACGGCGTCGGGCTCCGTCCGCTTCGAGTCGTACAACTACCCGGGGCACTATCTGCGCCACTACGCCTACCAGCTCCGCGTGGAACGCTCGAACGGAACGGACCTGTTCCGGCAGGACAGTTCGTTCGTGCCGGTGACCTCCTGGGCGTGACCTGCATGCCTCCTGACCTGGGCAATTGCGTTGAAGAGTTCGGAGTAGTTCCCTCCACTTCCCGGGATTGCCCAGCAGTTCCCGGCCGAGTGTGCACTAGGGTCCGTCTTCAAAGATCATTAGATGGTGGATCATGGTTAGGTGATACGCCGCCATGAACTCACTGATCGGAAGTGGGAGTTACTCGCGC
>NZ_JBHUTX010000063.1:0-40965 GCF_042671245.1 Streptomyces sp. NPDC057099 | reverse complement strand
CGCATCCAGCTCCGCATACGACACCTCGACGCCCCCGGCCACGACCGCCACCGCATCCGGCGTCCGCACCACCTGCGCCTCGAACAACCCCGGCAACGTCCCCGGCACAACCTCAACCGCCGTGTCGTTCCACTCCACCAACACCCGACGCCGCTCACCCACACCGAAGACATCCACAGAACCGACGGGGGAGGTCGGTGCCGCGACGAGGTCGTCGAGGAAGGCGACGAAGCGGTCCTGGTGGGCGGCGAGTTCCTGCTCGGCGTAGAGTGCCGGGTTGCCGTCGAACTCGAGCAGGACGCCGTCGTCGGAGGTGGCGGGGTCGCCGTAGGAGGCCACGTAGAGGTCGTGGACGGGGCCGGTGGACAGCGGGTGGACGGTGGTGTCGTGGTCGCCGAAGCGGATCTTCTGTCCGAAGGACATGGCGTTGACGGTGACCGAGTACACACCTCCGGTGGCGCCGGAGAGGTTCATGTGGTGGCGCAGGTCCTCGCCGCGGTACCGCTGGTGTCCGAGGGAGCCGGCGATCTGGTCGGTGGCCTGCCGCACGAGGTCGGCCAGCGTGGTGTGGCCCGTCACGGAGAAGCGCAGCGGCAGCTCGTTGGCGAGCATCGCGGGCGTGGACAGGGCGAGGGCGGTGGTGCGGGCCGTCAGTGGCAGGCCCACGACGACATCGCCGGAGCCGGTGAGGCGGTGGACGTACGCCGCGATGGCCGCGACGAGCACGGCGGGCCAGCGGCCGGCCTTCGTCAGGCGGGATCCGTGCTCTGCGGGCAGCCGGACGGTGCGGCGCAGGAGGGCGGGCGCTGGGTCGGCGGCACGGCCGGTGAGGGGGGTGGGCTCGGGATGGTCCGCGAAGGCGTCGTGCCAGTAGGCCCGGTCCTGGTCGTGCCGTGGGGAGGTGCGGTACGCCCGGTCCTCGTCGAGGAGTTCGGCGAGCGGGCGGAAGCGGGTCGCCCGTGGTATCCGGCCCGCGGCCAGGGCGGTGTAGATCTGGGCGAGTCGGCCGCAGTACACGGACTGCGCGTACCCGTCGAGGGCGATGTGGTGGTGGCGGAAGTACAGCAGGGACCGCTCTTCACCGGTCCGGAAGAGGGCATGGGTGTAGAGCGGGCCGGAGCGCAGGTCCATCGGGGTGGCGAGGTCGTCGGCCATCCAGGAACGGGCGGCCGCTTCCGGGTCCTGTGCGGCGGAGACGTCCAGGACGGGCACGGGGACGTCGCCGGGCGGCTCGACGGTCTGCCAGACGCCGTCGGCGTCCTCGGTGATGCGGACGCGTATCGCCTCCGTCTCCGCGACCGTGCGGCGTACCGCCTCGGTGAGCAGCGCGGCGTCGACTCGTCCGGAGATCTCGAAGTAGGTCCCGCAGTTGTACAGCGGGCTGTCAGGGACGAGTTGCTGGCCCACCCAGACGCCCGTCTGCGCGGCCGAAAGAGGCAAGCGGACCGACCCGTGCTCAGACATGGAATACCTACCTAGGTTCTCTTCGAACGGACTGTCTTCGTGCTGGCGGACCGTGCCTCCGCGGCCGGTCGATCCACTGCGGAACCGACGGTCAGCCCCGGGCCCGCATTTCCTCGGAGATGGCGGTGACGAGCGCGTCGAGCGTGGGGTTGTCCCACATGGTGGTGGGTTCCAGCGCGATGCCCAGGCGGTCCTCGATCTCGGCGATGACGGCGAAGGCGTAGACGGAGTCGAGGCCGTAGCTGACGAGCGGGGTGTCCGTCCGGATGTCCTGGGGCGGCATTTCCACGTGCTCGGCGACGCGTTCGGTAAGCCATGTGGTCAGTTCCTCGTGAGAGGGCGTGCGTCCGGCGTCGTCGAGGGTGGTGTCCGACATGTTCAGTTCTCCCTGGGGTCGCGGTCGGCGAGCCTTCGTCTCACCAGGCCGAGGCTTGTCGCCGATGCGTGGCGCTCCATCAGCTCGTCGAAGAAGTGCTGTTCGAGGGGGTCGGGCAGCCGGGCAGGGGGACGACCGGGGTGCAGGGGGATCCTTGAGAGGACGCCGGCGAGCCAGGCCGGATCCGTGAGGAAGCGGTCGGCGTGATCCTGGTTGCCGCGCCACAGCCCGACGCAGGCGGCGGCCACCAGCACGTTCACATAGCGGTGGGTCAGGTCGTAGGTGGCGGAGCCCGCGGCGACGCTGAGTTCGCCGGCCGGCAGGCACTCGCAGATGTCGGCGAGTCGTCGTAACTCGTCGGTGAGGTGGCGGCCGATCCGCTGGATGCCGGGGTGGCCGTCGGCGGGTCCGGGGGCCGCCGCGAGGGCGCTCTCCAACGAGGGACTGAGCCGTTCTCTGCCGCCGGCGCTCACCTTCAGCCGGTCGAAGGGGACGCACGGCAGTTCCGCGTCGAGCCGGAAGAGGTCGGCCGGGGGCGCCTCGGTGCCCCGCCAGGAGCGTCGCGCCAGCAGGGGAAGCTGCGGCAGCAGGGACATCTGGCAGGCCGCGCGGGCGGCGTGGCCGAAGCCCGCGAGCTGGCTGTCGCGCAGCAGCTTCTGGAAGATCGCGTGGTCGCCCTCGCGGATGTAGAAGTGAGACCCGAGAAGGGCGGAGAGCCGGTTCATGGCGTCCATCAGGACTTTGGAGACGAAGTACTTGACGGCCGAGGAGTGAATGGCGGTCTCCGTCGGGGCGAGGTGCAGGGCCCGGGTGGCGACCGTGGCGAAGGCGTCGCACAGCAGCAGGTCGGCGTGGGTCGTGGCCAGGGCTGAGCGGACCTCGGGCAGTTCGGTCGCCGGGCGGCCGTACAGCCTGCGCGAGCTGAGGTGACGTACGCAGGTGCGCAGAGCGGTGTCGAGGATGCCGGTGAACATCGCCACCAGCGTGGTGCGTGTGACCTGGAAGGACTTCAGTGCCGTCTCCAGGCCGTGGCCCAGCGGTCCGACCAGGGCGTCGGCGGGCAGCGGGCAGTCGTGGAACTCCATGCCGCCGAGCTGGACGCCGCGCATGCCGACGGTGGCGAACCGGGGCAGGTAGCCCATGCGGTCGGAGGGGATGCGCGTCTTGTCGAGCAGGATCTGGGAGTGACTGCGGCTGCCCGGTCTGCGGTCGGTGCGCGCGAACATGACGACGGCGTCGGCACGTCGGAGGTTGGTGACCACCTCCTTGCGGCCGTTGAGCAGGAAGCCCCCGCCGGGCTGCGGGAGGGCCTCGAACTCCGTACCGACCATGTCGTTGCCGTGGGCCAGCTCGTGGTAGGCGACGGCCACCTTGCGGCCGCTCAGCAGCAGGTCGGCCACCTGCCGGCACTGTTCCTCGCTGCCGGCGGTCCAGATGTTGACCGAGGCGATGAAGGAGCTGACTCCGTGGCCGAGGCCCAGGCACGGGTCGCGGCGGTAGACGGAGCGCATGACCTCGACGAGTTCGTCCAGGCGGGTCAGGCGTCCGCCGTAGCGGGCCGGGACGAACTCGGCCCCCAGACCGTAGCCGTCCAGTGCGCGCTCGCCGTCCGCGAACATCTCGGCGCGTTCGTCCGCGGCCAGGATGTGCGCAAACCCCAGGGGATTGGCGGGGTCACGAGGGTCGCCGAGCCGCTGTTCGAGGGCGTCGGCGCGGTGCGGGAGCACGATGGCCTGTTCGGTCATGGGGTGCTCCTGGCCGGTTCGCCGTGGGGGGTGGACAGGAGGGTCGGCAGTCCGCCGTCCGGGGTGTGTTCGACGAGGCGGTCGTAGATCTCACCGTCCTCGGGGTCGAGGGGCAGGCCGAGGCGGGTGGCGATGGTGCGCAGGCAGGCGTGGAGCCACAGCCCGTTCTGCCACACCGTGGGCTGCGTGCCGTGTGCTCCCCGGGGGGCGGCCAGCCAGAGCCGGAGGCAGGCCGCGGCTGCGTAGCACAGCTCGTACCGTTCGGCGCGGGCGAAGGCGGAGGCGGGGACGCTCCGTGCGGACCGCTGCCGGACGGCGAGTTCCCCGTGCAGGGTGTCGGTCTCCCGCTCGATGCTGTCGGCCAGCGCGGCGATCTGTGGGGGCAGCAGTCCCTCGCCCGCCTGGGCGTGGATGCGGTCGACGGCGTCGGGAAGGCTCTGGACCAGGCTGCATCCGCCCGAGGACAGCAGAGCGAGCCGGTCCGGAGTGAACGGCGGCGGTGGTACGCCGAGGCCGGCGGCGCGGTGGACGCCCTCCTCGTCGTACCGTCCTCGCCGGTAGCCGGCGGCGAGCAGGGGAAACTGGTCGATCAGGGCGTTTCTGTTGACGGCGGTGTTGCCGTCGAAGATGGACACGACGCGGTGGTCACGGTCGAGCTTGGCGAAGACGCCGTCTGCGAACTCCTCCGTGAGATAGCCGCGCAGGCCGAGCAGTTCGGCCACCCGGTCGACGACCCCTTGCACCAGCTCGGGCACGAGCGCCTTGGCGATCGCCGAGGTCACACTCATCTCGCCGGTCAGGGTGTGAGTGCTGCGCACCGCCATGATGCCGGTCGCCTCGGCCACGAGCCGAGTGGCGTGCATCTCGCCCAGGATGCGGCGGATGCGGGGCAGTTCACCGAGCCTGCGACCGTAGAGCGTACGGGTGCGCGCGTAGTCCAGCGCGATCCGCAGCGCGGTGTCCGCTGCGCCGAGGGACAGGGCGACGCAGAGGGTGCGGGTGAGTTGCAGCGCCTTGAGGACGGTTTCGATGCCGTCACCGGGCGCGCCCACGAGGGCCGTGTCGGGGATGAGCGCGCCGTCGAAGCCGATGCCGCTGATGTCGGCGCCCCGGATGCCGTGGGTGGGCACCTTGGGCAGCGATGTCCACGATCCGTCCGCGAGGTGCCGCTTGTCCACCAGGAACAGACCGAAGCCGCGCGGGCCGCCGGCCGGGTCGGTCCGGGCGAGGACGCAGACGGCCCGGCCCCGGGTGGCGTTGTTGATCAGCCACTTCTCGCCGTCGAGGCGCCAGTGTCCCGTGACGGGTGTCGCCGTGAGCTGTCCCGCGAGCAGGTCGCTGCCGTGCCCGCGCTCGGTGAGGCCCCAGGAGACCACCGCTCCGTCGGCGATCAGCCGCCCCAGCCGTTCGGCCTGTTCCGGGTTCCCGGCCACCCATACGGAGGCCGCGCCGAGGAACGTCTTTCCGTGTGCCACGGCCACGGTGAGGTCCCTGCGCGCCACCGTGCGCAGCAACTGGGCGAGTTCGGTGTAGTCGCGCAGCCGTCCACCCCACTCGGGGGGCACGTAGTAGCGGTTCAGGCCGAAATCGTCCAGGAATTTGCATGCCGCGGACGGAAACTCCTCGCGCTGGTCGAGTTCGGCCAGATATGCCGGTCGAAATGATGTGTGCTCGTTTCCGGGGGCACCGAGCTCGAATTCCAGCGCATCGGCTGCGGTCGCATACACGTGACGGTTCTCTTTCCGCCTGACGGCTGATCCTCGCACGGTCGGCATTGGATACGAGCTTTAGGGGTTATTCTCCGGGACGCAACCGGAATTCTCTCTATGCGATCACGGAACATAGTCTGTGCTCAGCGAGGTTTCAACAGGTCAGCGCAGGACGGGCGGTACGGCCGTGCGTGGCGCCACCAGGCGTGTTCAACTGCGTCGTGGCGGCAGTTGAACAGGCGAGGGGTGCACGGGAGAACCTTGACGGTGGCTGAAACGCCATGCCACCGTGAAAACCGCCCAGAGAATCCTGTGAGGCATTGCATGCACAGTGAGCCGACCGAGCCGGTGCCGCATATCAACCTGGTGGATCCCGGACTGTATTCACACGGTGACCCGTTTGTGCAATGGCGTTGGCTGCGCGCCAACGAGCCGGTCCACTGGCACCCGCCGACCGAGCTTCCCGGTTTCTGGTCGCTGACCAGGTACGAGGATGTGCGGGCCGCGTACCGCGACTCGGACACGTTCAGCTCTGCCCAGGGGATCCTGCTGCGGCCGGCCGACCACGGGGCCGACCCCGGAGGCGGGCGCACCCTCGCCCTGACGGATCCGCCCCGGCACCGTCAGTTGCGGGGCCTGGTGGACGAGTGGTTCGCGGTGCGCTCGGTCCGCGCTCTGGAGGCGGAGATGCGGGACATCGCCCAAGGGGTCGTCGACCGGGCCCTGGAGATGGGGAGTTGCGACTTCGTCGCCGACATAGCCGCACGGATCCCGCTGTACGTGATCTGCAGGATGATGGGCGTCCCGGAATCCGAATGGCCGTACCTGTACGACCTGACCAGCAAGGCGTTCGCGGCGGGAGACGCGCTGACCCGGCGGTTCGCGCACCTGGACATCCTCGGCTATTTCGAGAAGCTGCAGGAGGAGAAGGCTGCCGAGCCGGGTGACGATCTGGTGAGCGTGCTCGCCACCGCGTGCATCGACGGAGAGCGGCTCAGCCCGGAGGACGTCATCCTCAACTGCGACAACCTGCTGGTCGGAGGCACCGAGAACACCCGCATCGCGGCCGCCGGGGGGATGCTGGCCCTGCTTCGTCATCCCGACCAGTGGCGGCTGCTGCGGGAGGACCCGGAACTCTTGCCGAGCGCCGTCGAAGAGGTGCTGCGCTGGACGTCCACCGCCACGCACATCATGCGTACTGCGGTACGGCCGACCGAGATCCGCGGCAAGCGGATAGCCGTGGGCGACCGGGTCGTGTTCTGGCTGCCGTCGGCCAATCGCGACGAGACCGTCTTCGACGATCCCGACCGATTCGATGTGCGCCGCCGCCCGAACCGGCATCTGGCCCTCGGCTTCGGGGAGCACTTCTGCCTCGGCAGCATGCTCGCACGGGTCGAACTGCGGCTGCTCTACGGCGAACTGCTCGGCAGATCCGTCGGTATCGAGCTCGACGGGGAGCCCACGCTGCTCGATTCGATCGTCGTCAACGGCCCGGAACGACTGCGGGTGCGGCTCACGCCGCAGGCCGCGCGGTGAGGGGCCGGCCCATGCACACACCAGAGACGACCGCCCCCGCGCGCCGTGACGCCCCGGCCGCGGTGGTCGCCGGTCTCGGGACCTGTCTGCCCGTCACGGAGTGGGACAACGCGGCGCTGACGGCGGCCCTGGACACGAGTGACCGATGGATCCGTACCCGCACCGGCATCGCCGCCCGGCGCCGAGTCGCTGCCGAGCAGTCCATGCGGGACCTCGCCCAGGAGGCCGCCGCCAACGCCATGCGGTCGGCGGGTGTCGAGAGGGTCGGCGGGCTGGTCCTCGCCACCACGACCCCCGACCGTCCCTGCCCGGCGGTCGCCCCGGAGCTCGCGGAACGCCTCGGGCTGGGACATGTGCCGGCCTTCGACATCTCAGCCGTCTGCAGCGGCTTCGTCTACGCCACGGCCACGGCGGCGGCCCTGGTCACCAGCGGCATCGTGGACAGCGTGCTGGTCGTGGCTGCGGAGACCTACTCCCGGATCGTCGACCCGGCGGACCGGGCCACGGCCGTCCTCTTCGGCGACGGGGCAGGGGCCGTGGTGCTGCGCCGGGGCTCAGCTCACGAGGAGGGGGCGCTGCTGGCGTTCGACCTCGGCAGCGACGGCGGCGGCAAGGACCTGATCCACGTGCCCGGTGAGCGTGAACAGCCCACCGGGCGACGGTGGTTCACCATGGCGGGCCGGAAGACGTATCTGCGGGCCATCGAGGAGATGTCGGCCTCGGCGCTGCGGGTGCTGAAGGACTGTGCCTGGCCGCCCGAGTCCGTGGGGGCGTTCGTCCCGCACCAGGCCAACGCCCGCATCATCGAGGCGGTTACCGACCGGCTCGGTGTGGAGCCGGGGACGGCCGTGTGCGAGCTGGCGCACGTCGGCAACACGGCTGCCGCCTCCATTCCGCTCGCGCTGGCCGACGCGCTGGACCGGGGCCGGCTGCGGCCCGGTGCCCGGACCGTCCTCACCGCTTTCGGTGGCGGGCTGACCTGGGGCTCGGCCGCACTGACCTGGCCGCATCTGTCTGCTGTGCGTACGGAGATCTGAAAGAGAACCGAGTCCGAGACCTACCAGGGAAGGGAACCCCGCTGATGTTCGTCGATTACCTCTCCACCATTCTCACCACGGTGCACAAAGTCCCCGGGCCCGTCGATCCGGAGAAGTCGTTCCAGGAACTCGACGTGGACTCGCTGTCCCTGGCCGAGCTCGGCGCCCAGTTGGAGGACGAGTTCGAGGTGACGATCGACGAGGAGGAACTGACCCCCTCGACCACGGTCGCCGAACTCGCCGTGCTGCTGGAGTCCGGAGGGGCGGTGCTCCCAGCATGAACGGACACAGACCCGGGCGCGGCCTGCCGGACGTCGTGATCACTGGTATCGGCATGGTGACACCCGCGGGCGCGGACACCGGCACTTCTTGGAAGACCCTGTGTGCCGGCCGGTCCGCGGGGGCGCCGGATCCGCGCCTGGCGGACCTGCAGGTGGGCTTCAGTTGCGCCGTACCGGGGTTCGATGCGGAGCTGCTGCTGGGGACCGACTCCCGCCGAATGGATCCCTTCACCCAGTTCGCGATCGTGGCGGCCCGGGCCGCCGTCGCCGACGCGGGGCTCGGGGAAGGGTCCTGGGACGTGTCCAGGGTCGGTGTCGTCCTGGGCACCGGCATCGGCGGACAAGGGACGTGGGAGGAGCAGGGCGGACGGCTGCGGGACCGAGGGCCGCGCGCCGTCAACCCGCTGACCGTCCCCCGGGCCATCGGCAATATCGCCGCGGGTTCCGTGGCAATCGACCTGGGCCTGCACGGGCCGTCCCTCACCCTCTCCACCGCCTGCGCCGCGGGCACCACGGCGCTGGGCTTCGCCCTGGACCTGCTGCGGGCGGATCGCTGCGATGTGGTCCTGGCCGGCGGTACCGAAGCCGCCGTGACGCCGTTGGTCGTCACCGCCTTCGACCGGCTGAAGGCGCTGTCGCGGCGGAGCGACGATCCGGTCTCGGCGTCACGGCCGTTCGACGAGCACCGCGACGGCTTCGTCCTGGGCGAGGGGTCCGCCGTCCTCGTCCTGGAGCGAGCGCGGGACGCCGCGGCGCGCGGCAGGCGTGCCTACGCACGGCTGCTGGGCTACGGGGCGGCCTCGGACGCCCATCATCTGACGGCTCCCGACCCCGACGGGCGATGGGCCGAGGTCGCCCTGCGGGCGGCGCTGGAGGACGCCGGAACCTCTCCGGCGGACATCGCGCTCGTCAACGCCCACGCGACGAGCACCCCGCAGGGAGACGCCGTCGAGGCCCGTCTCATCGAGCGGGTCCTCGGTCAGGACACGGCGGTCACCTCCACCAAGGGCGTGACCGGACACATGCTGGGGGCGGCGGGGGCGGTCGAGGCGGCGTGCACGGCGCTGTCGATCGCCGACGGGGTGATTCCGCCGACCGCCAACTTCGAGGCGCCGGGGCCCGACACCGGTGGCATCGACATCGTCCACGGCACGGCCCGGCATGTTCCGGTGCCCGTCGCGGTCAGCAACTCCTTCGGCTTCGGGGGACACAACGCGGCGGTCGTCCTGGGGGGCGTCTGAGTCCGCGCAACGGCACCGCCCGAGGGGGCTCGTCACAGGTCCGGCACCCGCTCGGCGGCTGCGGCGGGGGGCCGCGCGGGCAGTACCGCGGTCACCTCGTAGCCGCCGTCGGCCGTGGCGGCACAGGTCAGGGTCCCGCCCAGTATCGCGGCGCGCTCGCGCATCCCGAGCAGCCCGTGCCCGGTTCCCGGTGACCTGGGCACGGGCCTGGTCGGTGCCGTGTTGGTGATCCGGACGGTGACGTCGGACGGGTTGTACGCGATGTCCACACGAACGCCCGCGCCCGGCGCGTGCCGCATCGCGTTGCTCAGGGCCTCCTGGATGATGCGGAACGCCGACAGTTCCACGCCCTGCGGCAGCGGGCCCCGTTCGCCGGTGGCACGCAGGGTGACCGCGAATCCGGCGGCCCGGACGTTGGCGACCAGTTCGTCCAGCCGGTCCAGGGAGGGCTGCGGGGCGTGCGGGTCGGCTTCGGGCTCGGTGTGCTCCGAGCGCAGCACGCCGAGCACCTGCCGCAGTTCGCTGAGGGCGTCCTTCGCGTTCTGGCGGATGCTCTCCAGGTTCTCGGTGAGCTCCGCCGAGGGGTTCTCGGCCAGGTGCGGGGCGGCCTGGGCCTGAATGCTGATCACCGACATGTGGTGGGCAACCACATCGTGCAGTTCGCGGGCGATCCGGGTGCGCTCCTCCAGGAGCGCCCGCCGCGCCTGCTCCTCGGCGGTGAGTTCCTTCTGCGCGACCAGTTCCTCGCGCGCCACGTTGCGGCTGCGCAGCGCGGAACCGACCAATGTGGCGATCACGAGGATCACGACGGTGAGGACGGCGTAGTTCTCGTAGCCCCACACCAGGACGAAGAGCAGGCCCGTGACGACGTTGATCGCCAGTGCCTCCATGGCGACCCGGGGCCGGGAGCTCAGCGCGACCAGGAACAACACCCATGACTGCAGGACGAGTTCGCTGCTCGACCAGCCCGCGGTCAGGTCGCTGCTGACGGTGCGGGGGGTGAACCAGGACGCCACGAGCGCCGTCTGCAGCAGGGTCGCCATCCACCAGCCCGGGACGGGGCGGTGGAGTGCCAGCAGGGGCACCACGGACTGGCCCACGACGATGAGGATGCCGAGCGCGCCCAGTTGGTGGCCGTAGAAGTACCGGTTCCAGTTGAAGACGAGCAGGGCCACCCCGAACAGCACCGGCACGATGCCTTCGAGCACCGACAGCCAGCGCGGCCGGGGCGCCCGAGGCTGGGCATCGGCCGTCCAGAGGTCCTTGCGCAGGTTGCGCGGCACGCTCCGCAGCACCGCCGCGAGCCTCTCCCCCGTGTCGGGCTCTCTCATGAGCCTTACCTTAGACACGCGGGGCCGGCGTCGACGGCTCGGGACGCCCCTGGTGCACCACTCGGCCCGCGCCGCCGCGGTCCTGCCGGCGTCCGTGCTCGTAGGTGTGGAACGCGGCCCAGCACAGCAGCAGCGCGAGGGCGAACACGGGCAGCCACGCCAGCCTGGCCCAGACCCAGCCGACGCTGTCGGGCACGGTGTGCAGGCCGGGGAGGGGATCGCCGGCGAGCAGTCCGAGGGCCGTGACGGTCATCATCGCCGTCTGGTGCCACAGGAAGATGGTCATCGCGGAGAGGTTCGCCAGCGCCACCACCGCCCAGACGGCGGGCCGCGCGAGCATCCGGCGTATCGGGCCGAGCAGCAGCAGGGCGGCACCGCACTGGGCGAGCCCGAAGGCGACCGCCGCGAGGGTGGGCGGGTCCAGGTTGGAGACCCGCTGGCCGGGCACGCCGACCATCGACGCCGGGTAGCCGCCCCACAGGATCAGCCCAGCCGTGGCGGCGGTGCCGCCGAGCAGCAGGGCCCAGCCCGTCGCACGGCTCTTGAGCCGGCCCCGGGCCCAGGCGGCGCCGAGGCAGTACGGGACCGTCCAGCCGGCGGCGACGCTGGCCGCGTTGATCCAGCCGGGGCCGTGCAGGGCGAACCGGTTCACATCGACGGCCAGTACCATCGCGAGCGGCCACACCGGGTGCACCTTCGCGACCAGCGGAGTCGCGGCTGTCAGGCCCGCGAACACGAGCAGGAACCACAGGGGGGACAGCACCCGCTTGCACAGGGTGTACACGGTCACCCCGTCCACGCCGAAGGCGAGCATCACCAACACCGCCAGCGTCCACACGGCCAGCAGCACGGCGACCGGCCGGAACAGCCGCATCATGCGGACGCCGAGCCACTGCCCGTACGTCGTGCCCCTGGCCCGGGCGGCGGTGTAGCCCTGTGCGCCCACCTGACCGCCCACCAGGAAGAACACGGCGAGCGTCTGGAACACCCAGGAGACTGGCGTGAACTCGGGCATGTGGTGGAGCGGGCTGTCACCGCGCACCACGCCGCTGTCCACGACCAGCGCGGTCACCATCCAGTGGCCGAGGACCACCCCCAGGATGGCCATGGCCCGTAACGCGTCGACGGCCCGGTCCCGGTCCGCAGGTGTGGCGGAATCGATCCGTCTGATCAGTTCACGCATGACGTGTCCCCCGTCGGCTGTGTGCACAGGTCGTCGCCCGCGACGATGCCGGCGATGTTCCTCAGCGAGAGCGACCCCCGCTTCAGGTAGTCGCTGTGGCCCCCGTCGCCGGCCGGAAACACCTTGGCGCCGAACTCCGGCGAGACCGGGTCGGTGCCGAACCCCACGGTGGCGAAGGGCAGTTCGAGCTGGGTGTGCGGTACGTCCGCCACCCAGTCGCCACTGCTGCGGCCGGCCCAGATCGTGGCCTCGGTGTGCAGCATGGCGGCGTTGTCGTAGCCGGTGCCCGGGCTGCCGTACAACACGATGTCCGCCACCTTCAGTCCGGAGGCGGCCCGGGCGCAGATGACGGAGCCGTAGGAGTGGCAGAGGAGGGAGGTGCGGGAGGCGGGCTTCAGCCTGGTCAGCTCGCGCACGAAGGAGCGCAGTCCGGGCACGGCGCCCTCGGCCCGCTTCGGCGTGGTCGCCGCGAGGCTCACGGTGGCCGGGGTCCGGTAGCCCAGCCAGGCCAAGACGGCGGTCCGGCCGCCCAGTTGGTGTTGCAGCGCCAACGCTCCGCTGCGCAGCCGCCAGTAGTTGTCGACGCTGGTGCCTGAGCCGGGGACCAGTACGGCCAGTCGCTCGGCGCGGGCGAGGTCGCCCACGACCTCGACCGTGCGGCCGCCGTCCCGCCCGTCGAAGGAGAGGAACCGGCGGTTCGGGGCGGCCAGGTCCCGCAGTGCCTTGGCCCGTTTCCGGTCACCGTGGTCACCTGCCACCCGCGCGGCGGCCTCCATGTCGGCCCGGGTCGCCGCATACCGCTCGGCCAGCACCGCAGGGGCCGCGGCGTGCGGCAGTCCCCGCACTGTCGGGGCCGGCGCCGGCACATCCGCCGGACGGGCAGCGCCCGAGACCGGGACGGCGACCGAGGCGCTTATGAGCACCGCGAGCAGGGCGCGGCGCAGACGACTCGGACGGGGGCGGGACGCCATGACAGAGTGGGTTCCTTCCATGCCGGAGGCCTGTGGTGCTTCCGGCATGGAAGCTATGAATCACACGCCATCGTCGGCATCCCTCCGCAGAGCGAGCCGTCCGTGTAGCTCTTAAGTACTACGAGTACGGGGCGGGTTGCCAGCATGTGGTTGCCAACTTCCCTTGCACACCGAGGTGTTCGGATCCGACTGGTCTTTCGCATGACAGGCGGGCCGTCTAGGGTCCGATGGTCCGGGCAGCCCAACGGGAGGGAGCCTGCCGTCGTGCGCTCCGTACTGGTGATCGGCACGGGACTGATGGGCACCTCCGCCGCACTGGCTCTCCGGGCACGCGGCGTGAGCGTGCACCTGCGGGACACCGACTCCGCAGCAGTGCGGACCGCGGAGGCGCTCGGGGCTGGCACCGTCGAGGAGCCGTCGGAGGTCGCGGACCTGGCCATTGTGGCCGTGCCGCCGCCGCTGGTCGGCCGAGTTCTCGCGGACGCGCAGGCGGAGGGCGTAGCCCGGCATTTCACCGATGTCGCGAGTGTGAAGGGGGAGCCCCAGCACGACGCCATCGCCCTGGGCTGCGACACCTCGCACTACATCGGAGGTCACCCGATGGCGGGCGCCGCCCGCAGCGGCCCGCTGACCGCCCGCGCCGACCTGTTCGAGGGGCGTGTCTGGGCACTGACGCCCACGGCGGACACGGACACGGAGACCCTCAACACAGCCCTGGAGCTGGTGGCGCTGTGCGGTGCGGTGCCGGTCGTGATGCAGGCCGCCGCCCACGACCAGGCCGTGGCTCTGGTGTCCCACGCGCCGCACGTCGTGGCGAGTCTGGTCGCCATGAGGCTGCAGGGGGCCGGGGAGCGGGCGGTGAGCCTGGCGGGTCCGGGGCTGCGCGACCTCACCCGGATCGCGGAGGCGGACCCGCGCCTGTGGCTGGACATCCTGAGCGCCAACGCGGGAGCGGTGGCCGACCTGCTCGAGGAGGTGGGGGCCGACCTGGAGCGGATGGTCGCGGGGCTGCGGTCCATCGCAACGACGGACGATGCCAAGCGCCGCAGCGGTGCGGAGACCGTGGAGAGCATGCTCCGGGCCGGGCAGCAGGGCCGCAGGCGGATCTCCGGCAAGCACGGGGTCCAACCCGAGCAGTTCGAGACGGTGACCGTCGTGGTGGGGGACCAGCCGGGAGAGCTGGCACGGCTGTTCAGGGACGCCGACCGGGCCGGCGTCAACATCGAGGACCTGCGCATCGAGCACGCAGCGGGTATGCCCTCGGGTCTTCTCCACATCAGCGTGGCCACCGGGACGGCCGCAACTCTCGGTGAGGCCCTACGGGCACAGGGCTGGCGTCAGCGTTGACCGGGCCGCCGGTCCCGATGATGACGGCACCCACGGGAGTTCAGATCTTGGTAAGGGTAGACTTACCTCACCCTAGGTAGGGTGCGCGGACGGAACAACGGACGCGCACACCCCGGGAGCGCGCCTTGCCGCACACGACCGACACCGTCGCCGCGCGCGAGGAGGGCTGGGTCGAGCCGGGATCGCCCGCCGAGTTGCGTGAACTGCTGGGCGAGCCCTGGCCCGTGGTGATCGAGAAGGTGCACGACCGGCTCACCGACCAGGACCGGGGCATCATCGCCCGCTCCCCGTTCTGCCTGCCCGACCGGCCGGGGAACCGGGTCGGGCTCTGCGCCCCCGCCCTGGTGCGTCCGCTCGCCCGCCGGTTCCGGGGCTTCGTGCGCGCCCGGGCGGCGCTGCCCGTGGCCGGGCTCACGGGTGCCGCGCTGATGCTCGGGTCGGACGTGCTGCTGCGGGCCCTCGTCCCGGCGGACCGGGCGGTCGCCGTGCCCACCGGCATCGTCACCAGCCTGGTCGGTGCCGTGTTCCTGGTGGTGACGGCCCTGCGGCTGCGGGACACCGCCGGGGCCGACGCGCCGGACCGGCTGCGCATCCCGAGCCGGACGGCGTTCCTGGTCACGGCGGGCGTCCTGGCCGCCGTGGTCGTGGGTGTCACGCTGGCCGGTGTCTTGCTCGGCGACAGCAAGCTCCTGCTCGGCGATGTCGCGAACTGGGCGCAGGGGCGGGCCGGTCAGGCCGTCTCCTTCGTGCTGGACACCCGGGTGCCGCGGGTGCTCGCGGCCCTGTGCGCGGGCGCGTCACTCGCCCTGGCCGGCACGCTCGTGCAGGCCGTGACCCGCAGCCCGCTGGCGGAGCCCGGGGTGCTGGGTGTCTCCGGCGGCGCCGCGCTGGGCGCCGTCCTGCTGGTGACGACCGTGCCCGCCGTCGGCTCCTGGGGCCTCGCGGGTGCCGCGTTCGGGGGCGCCGCGCTGGCCTCCGCGATCGTCTTCGGGCTCGCGGCCCGGGGCGGCTACCGGCAGAACCGGCTGGTCCTCGTCGGGATCGGCATGGCCGCGGGCTCCACGACCCTGATCAGCCTGCTCATCGTGCTCACCGACCCGTTCAACGCCACGAAGGCGCTGACCTGGCTGTCCGGTTCGACGTACGGGCGGACCATGCCGGACGTCGTGCCCCTGGCGCTCGTGCTGGCGCTGGGCGTGGTCGTCGCGGTCGCGCGGCGCACCGAGCTGGATCTCGTCTCCCTGGACGAGGACACCCCGCGGCTGCTCGGCCTCGGACTGCCCCGGGCCAGGCTCGGCTTCCTGGTGGTGAGCGTCCTGCTCGCCGGGACCGCCGTCGCCTCGGCCGGGACCATCGGCTTCGTGGGTCTCGTGGCGCCGCACGCGGCGCGTGCCCTCGTGGGCCGACGGCATGTGCGGGTGGTGCCGGTCGCCGTCCTGCTCGAGGCCGCGCTCGTCTGTACGGCGGATCTGCTGGGCCGGACCGAACATCGCCCCGGCCCAGTTGGGCGCCGGACTGATGACGGCGGTGATCGGCACGCCGTACTTCCTGCGTCTGCTGGTACGGAACCGAAAGGCGACATAAGCCATCTAAAAGGCCATCAATAGCTAAAATGCCTCACACCTGCCTGTTGTATGGATCCACGCACAACGGGAGTGAGGGAGCATGGCCAAGGACATCACGGACGCGGGCCCGCCACCGTCCGCGAGCCTGAAGCCCAATGCGATCGGGTTCCTCGACGCGCTGGTCATCGGGCTCAACGCGACCTCACCGGCGTACTCGGTGGCGGCGGTCATCGGCCCGGTCGTGGCCCTGGTGGGCATCTACGCCCCCGGGGTGATGATCGCGTCGTTCGTGCCGATGCTGCTGATCGCGTCGGCGTTCTACTACCTCAACAAGGTCGACCAGGACTGCGGCACGACCTTCTCCTGGGTCACCCGGGCCATGGGGCCCTGGGCGGGCTGGCTGGGCGGCTGGGCCATCACGATGACGGGTGTCCTGGTCGTCGGGTCGCTGGCGGATGTCGCCGTGACCTTCTTCCTGCTCGCCGTCGGCCTGGACAGCTGGGCGGACAACGACGTCGTACGCCAGGTGCTGACGGTGCTGCTCATCGTGGTGATGACGGCCCTGTGCGTGATCGGCACCGAGGTGTCGGCCAGGATCCAGAACGTCCTCATCCTGGCGCAGGTCGCCTGTCTGCTGGTCTTCGCCGTAGTGGCGCTCTACCGCGTCTACGCCGGCACCGGCACCCTCGACGCCATCGAACCGAAGTTCAACTGGCTCGACCCCTTCGGAGCAGGCGGGGCGTCCCTGACCGCCGCCCTGCTGCTGGGCGTGTTCATCTACTGGGGGTGGGAGTCGGCGGTCAACCTCACCGAGGAGACCGAGGACTCCGCCACCGCCCCCGGCAAGGCCGCCGTGTGGTCGACGGTGCTGCTGCTGGTGACGTACCTCGCGGTCGCCTTCGCGGTCGTGGGCTACGCCGGAACGGCCTACCTGGCCGAGAACGCGGCGGAGGAGGAGTTCATCTTCGCGCTGCTCGCCGAGGAGGCGATGGGCGGCTGGGACTGGGTCGTGCTGCTGGCGGTCTCGACGTCCGCGCTCGCGTCCACGCAGACGACGATCATCCCGGCGTCGCGCACAGGCCTGTCGATGGCCCGCCGGCACGCGCTGCCCGCGCACTTCGGCCGCATCAACCCGCGGTTCCGCACCCCCGACGTGAGCACCTGGTGGGTCGCCGGCATCGCCATCGTCTGGTATCTCGTCCTCTACCACCTCAGCGAGAACGCCCTGTTCGACTCGCTGACGGCGCTGTCCCTGCTGATCGCGTTCTACTACGCGCTGACGGGTGTCGCCTGTGCGGTCTACTACCGCCGCCAGCTGACCCGCAGTGCCCGCGACTTCTTCCTGATCGGGCTCGGCCCCCTGATCGGTGCCGGGTTGCTGGCCTGGCTGCTGGTGGAATCCGTGGCGGACATGTCCGACCCCGCCAACTCCTACAGCGGCGTCTCGTGGTTGGGGCTCGGTCCCCCGCTGGTCATCGGGATCGGCATCATCGTCACGGGCGTGATCCTCATGGTCGTGTGGCGGCTGATGGCCCCCGTCTTCTGGTCGGAACACCCCAGCGTGGTCGACCCCGACCTCGTCCCCGGCCGGCACGGCAAGGAGTCCTGAGATGTCTGTGGTCCTCGGCTACGACGAATCCCCGGGCGCCCGGCGCGCGCTGCGGGTCGCGATCGAGGTGGCGGCCGCGTACGGCGAACCGCTGGTGATCGTCTACGGCGCCGCCGCTCCGGGCGTCACGGGCGACGAGTACGCGGCCCACCACGCGGCAGTGCGCGAGGCCGGGAACACCGCGCTCGCCCACGCGGTCCATGCCGCCGACGAGGCGGGCGTGCCCAGCGCCGTCGAGGTCATCGACCAGCGGCCCGCGCAGGCGCTGATCGACGCGGCGGCACGCCATGACGGCCGGGTGATCGTGGTGGGCACCTGGGGCGAGAGCCCGGTGCGCGGGGCCCTGCTGGGCTCGACCCCGCACAAACTGCTGCACCTGTCGAACGTCCCCGTTCTGTGCGTGCCGGCCGAGGAGTCCTGAACCCCGGCCCTGGTCAGGAACTGCCCGCGCGCCGTTTCGCGAGCGGGCTGAAGGCGTACAGATCGAGGATGTCGGGCAGGGGGGCGACGCCGGGTCCGCCCTCGCGGACCCAGGAGACGATGTCCTCGGTCGCGGCCGGGTCGTTGACCAGCCCGAGCCACACCGGCCGGGCCCCGGCGGCCCGGCCCGCGGCGGACGGCTGTACGACGATGACGTTGGCCTGGTCGCAGACGTCGAGGCACTCGGAGACCCGCACGGGCGCCGCCTCGCGCAGCCGCTCGGTCTGGGCCGCGTGGTCGACGCCGGGCACCTTGCCGGTGCCGCAGCAGCAGTCCCGGCACACGACGACGCGGCACGGAACCCCTCCGGCCGGGATTGCGGACATGCCGCACCCTTCCTCTCTCCGGGGAGATCCGCCCCGGTGGTTCGTCGAGGAGGCGACCGCGTGAGTCTCCTGGCTCCCGGGCCGATGCCGGTCACAGTGGCGGGACCGCGCCGGATTCACACCGGCTTCCTCGTTCCGCCGTCGCCATGTCGCCGGCCATCATTCCATGCGGCCGGTACGCGGGTTCAGTCCGTCTCGTGGGCGTGCGGCTCGCGTCGACGGCGCCGACGCCTGGTCCCTGCCCGCACGGTTCCTGACCCGCACGGTCGCGGCGGTAGTGCAGGGGTACATCCGCGCACGGGCGCTCCCCAGGTCACGTTCCTTCCCTGAGCGGGTTGGGCAGCGGCAGATAGCGGGCGTCGGCGCCGTCCGCGCCCGTCCAGCGCAGCAGGAGGTTCGTCTTGGCGGGGAGGGTGGGCGAGGTGAGCAGGGCGGGGATCTCGGGCAGGTCGTGGCGGGCGAGTTCACGGCGGGCGGCGGGCCAGGGGTCGAGGCCGGGGTGGCGTTCGGCGAGGGCCCCGGCGATCTCGGTGAGGTGGTTGACGACCAGGCAGTACACCAGCCGCTCCCAGCCGGTCTCGCGGGAGACGTCCGGCAGCAGCTTCACGCCCTCGGCGTCCCGGTACAGCGCCTGCACGGGCATGCCGTCGGCGTCGACGGCGATCAGGGTGTTCTGCAGATGAGCCTCGATGACGACGCCGTGCCGGGCGAAGGCCTCCAGGGCCGGGGGCACCACCTGCGCCAGATAGGCCGCCCACCACGCCCCGGGGTCGGCGGCGCGGTCGAGCGGGCTGCCGTCGAAGCCCTCGGCGAGTCCGGCGGCGAGCAGCGGGGTCGCGCCGGGCACCAGATGTCCGTCGAAGCCGTCGCGGACGAGGACGGCCAGGGCCTCGAAGGCGAAGTCGGCGGTGCGGTAGCCGCGGTCGCCGAGCCAGGCCGGGGGGCCGTCGAGCGCGGAGAAGTCGTCGAAGGCGGCGCACACGGCCGCGTCGGTCCGGCGCAGGGCGAGCAGGTCGTGGCGCCACAGCCGGCGGATGTCGTTGGTGATGCGCACGTCCAGGCTGAACTTCAGGAACAGGTCCTGCTCGGGTGCGTAGAGCGTGCGGATCGCGGCCGTGGGCCAGGTGTCGAAGGCGGTCATGCCGAGCCGGACCAGCCTCCCGTCCGCGAAGGCGGCGTCGAGTTCCGCACTCGCCAGGTCGAGCTGCCAGGGGTGGGCCGGGAGCAGCCGGTAGCCGGGCGGGGCGGTGCCCAGGGCATCGAGGGCCGAGGTGTCGCCCTCCTCGACGACGCAGTCCTCGCGAAGCCCCAGCAGGGCCGGCGGGAAACGGGCGTACGCCTCGGGCGCGTACGGCAGCCAGCCCGCGGCCGGGCCGCCGCCGCGCGCCTTGGGGGCCGGGTGGTGGGTGTGGCCGGTGAGCAGGCACTGCTCGGAGCGCAGGTAGGGGTCGTCGGGCGGGGTCGCGCGGTCGCGGGCCTCCAGCAGGGCGGCCACGGCGTCCCGGCTGTCGATCATCTCGGCGGGCAGTTCGTGGTTGGACAGCCCGGTGTGCCGGCGCAGTTCCTCGGCGACGAGTTTCACCAGCTCGGTGTGGTCGACGCGCTGCCAGCCGTCCGGCCCCTGGACCTCGGGCTCGGCGGGCCGCCGCGTCCCGCGCACCCGCAGCAGACGGTCCCCGCCGGGCAGGCGGTGGATCCGGTGCTCGCCCTCCCGGCCGACCGGCCGGGCCACCTCGCGCAGCAGGCAGTTCAGCAGCGGTACGGCGGCGTACGCGTCGGCGGACGGGGGCATGAGGTCCACGCGATCCACTCGTTTCCCTACGTTCCTTGTGTTCTCTACGTTCCCCACAGCCCTTCCGGGACTTCCGGACTTCCTGGCGGAGATGATCATTATGTCGGTCGTCGTCATCGCGCCGTGACGCCCTATTCGTACCCGAGGAGCCCGCCCGTGCACCGTTCCCCCACCGCCGAGGCCGAGGTCGCCGACGAACTGGCCGTCGTGCGGCCCGGCCTGCTGCCGCGGTACGAGGCCGAACTGCCCGGCGCCCGGGCGGCCGTGCTGTCCCGTCTGTGGCGAGGTCTGACCCATGATCCACTGCCTTGGGTGGCCCGCCGGGAGCGGGGCCGGGACGGGCTGACCCTGTCCCTGTCCGACGGGCGCCGACTGCACGGCCCGCGGCCGGATCCGTACGCGACCGGCGGCTACGTCACCGTCGTGGGGCTCGACGGGGTGGAGTACGACGATCCGGCGCGGCTGGTGACGGACCTCGCCGTCCCGCACTCCGCCTCCTTCGCCGCCGAACTCGGGCACAGCGTCGCCTCGCTGGCGCTGTCGAGAGCGGGGCAGGAGGGGCAAGCGGGGGACGCGTGGCCGGGGAACGACTGGGAGTGGGAGCAGCGGATCGTCGACGGGCATCCCTTCCACCCCACCTGCCGGTCCCGGCCCGGTTTCTCGGTCGCCGAGCAGCTCGCCTACGGGCCCGAGCACCGGCCGGTCGTGGAGCTGGGGCTGGTGCCGGTGCGGGCGGAGGAGTGCATGGTGTCGGGCGCCTGGCCGGGGGATCTACGGGACGGGCCGCGGGTGGTGCTGCCGGTGCACCCCTGGCAGGCGGCACATGTGCTGAAGCGGGCCTGCGAGGAGCGGCGGGCCGGGCATCCGCTGATGTCCCTGCGGACGCTCGCCCTGCCCGGCGGGCCGCACGTCAAGACCTCGCTCAGCGCCCGGCTGACGTCGTCGGTGCGGGACATCTCGCTGCCCTCGGTGGCCGCGTCCGCGCTGCTGTCGGACTTCGCCGAGACGCCCGCCGCCCGCACGGACGGCCTGCTGCACGTGACCCGCACCCTGGGCGCCGCCGCGGCCGGTTCGCCCGACTTCGCGGCCGTGCTGCGGGAGTCGCCGCAGACGTACGCCGGGAGCGGTGAACGGGTCCTGCCGGTGGCGGCGCTCGCCGCCAGCGCGCTCCCCCGCTCCCCCGCCTGGCTGGCCGGCTTCGCGCGCCTGGCCCTCACCGTCGGGCTGCGGCTGCTGGAGCTGGGCGTGGCCCTGGAGGCCCACGGCCAGAACCTCCTCGTGGTCCTCTCGCCGGAGGGCGACCCGCTGCGGCTCGTCTACCGCGACCTGGCCGACATCCGCGTCAGCCCGGCCCGCCTGGCCCGGCACGGCATCACGGTGCCCGACCTGCCCGCCCGGATGGTCACGGACGACGAACGCACGCTCCGCCGCAAGCTGTTCGGCTCGCTGGTGGCGGGCGCGCTGGCCGGGGCGGCGGGGTCGGGGGCGGCGCTCACGGCGGCGTTGGAGACAGCCGTGGAGGACCTCCCGCGCACCCCGGACCTGACGGCACTGCTTACGGAGCCCCTGCCGACCAAGGCGCTGACGCTGATGCGGCTCTCGCCGCAGACGCCCGGGGACCAGTGGGCGGAACTGCCCAATCCCCTTTCATGAAGCTCGTTTTGGAGCACGGCCCCGCCGGTCAATAGGATCCGCCGATGATCACAAGAAAACGGCTGGCGGCGGGCGTGGGTGCCCTGCTCGCCGCATTGACGGCCGGGATCGTCTTCCCGGCCGGAGCGGCAGCCGGCGAACCCACGGGCCAGGCCGCCCCCAAGGTCGACCTCGTCCTCGACGTGAGCGGCTCGATGCGGGCGCGGGACATCGACGGACAGTCGCGGATGGCCGCGGCGAAGCAGGCGTTCAACGAGGTGCTCGACGCGACGCCCGAGGAGGTCGAACTCGGCATCCGCACCCTCGGCGCCGACTACCCCGGCGACGACCGGAAGACGGGCTGCAAGGACACCGCGCAGCTCTACCCGGTCGGCCCGCTGGACCGCACCGAGGCCAAGACGGCCGTCGCCACGCTCACCCCGACGGGCTGGACGCCGATCGGCCCGGCCCTGCTGAAGGCGGCCGACGACCTGGAGGGCGGCGACGGCTCCAAGCGCATCGTGCTGATCAGCGACGGCGAGGACACCTGCGCCCCGCTCGACCCGTGCGAGGTGGCCCGCGAGATAGCGGCGAAGGGCATCGGCCTGACCATCGACACGCTGGGCCTGGTGCCGACCGCCAAGCTGAGCAGGCAGCTGAGCTGCATCGCCGAGGCCACCGGCGGCACGTACACCTCGGTGGAGCATCAGGACGAACTCACCGACAAGGTAAACCAGTTGGTCGACCGGGCGGCCGATCCGGTGGTGACGCCGGTGGCGACCGAGGGCGCCGACCTGTGCACCGCGGCCCCGACGCTGAAGTCCGGCCTCTACTCCGACCGGGAGGAGTTCGGGCAGCAGCGCTGGTACCGGGTGGACGTCCTGCCGGGGCAGGAGCTGCACGCCTCGGTGAGCGTGGCGGCGGACCGGGCCGTGAACCCCGGCTACGGCGTGCTGCTGCGGGCCGTGACGGTCAAGGGCCGGGAGATCGTACGCGGCGAGGCGGCGGGCAACGGCCGTACGGACGTGATCTCGACGGGGCTCAGGTACCCCGAGCCCGAGCGCGACGACACCGACGGCGACGGCGACAAGCCGGCCGCGGAGACCGTGTGCCTGGCGGTCACCCACTCCTTCTCGGCGGCCTCCGGTGTGAAGACCACGCCCGGGCTGCCGCTGGAGCTGACCGTCGACGTCGTGGACGGCCCGAGCCAGGCGGGCGACGTGGCCTCCTTCGGTCTCGGCCGCGGCTGGTGGCTGCTCGGCGCGCTGATCCTCACCGGCTTCCTCGCCGGTCTCGCCTGGGGCTGGCTGTCGCGCTGGCGGTTCGCGGTCTGGAGGACCAACTGATGCGAGTGGTACGTGCGTTGAGCGCCGCGTTGCTGACCGTAGGCCTGGCGGCCGTTCCCGCCGCGGCCGACTCCTCGCCGAGTCCGTCACAGGACGACGCCTCGGCGGCGCCCACTCAGGCGGGCACCTCCTTCCGTACGGCGACGGAGATCGAGCAGGGGCAGCGCGCCACGGCGAGCGGCTCCACGGGCGACTACCTGTACTGGTCGTTCCCCGCCGACACCGGGCAGCGCCCCACGGTCGCGGCGACGGTGAAGCTGCCGGACACCCACGCCGCGCAGACCTGGCAGATCGATGTGTACGACGGTCTGCGCCGCCGCCAGGCGTGTCATTACGGTGCGCAGACGCGCACCGCCGCCGCGGACGCCGCCTCCGTCGAGCTGGCCTGCGTGCTGCGCACGGTCCGCTCCTGGTCGGAGCCGTGGGCGAACGACCCGCTGCCGGGGACGTACTACGTCCGGCTGACGGCGACCGGCGTGGCCGCCGCCGACCTGGGCCTCCCGGTCGACTCCGAAATACGGGTGGACTCCCGGGACATCGGCGGCTCGGCGGCGGTGGACGGCTCGCTGGCCGAGCCGCTGGTGCCGGGGATCGCGACGCGGTCCGGGTCCGGTTCCGGTTCCGGGGACGAGGAGGAGTCCTCGGCGGTCCTGGCCGGGCTCGAACCCGAGGACGGCTGGGCGTCCGGCTGGTGGTCGGACCGGTGGGTGTGGACCGCGGTGGGCGGGGCGCTGGCCGCGCTGGCGGGGGTCGCCGGGTACGCGCTGACGCGCGGCTCGGGGCGGCCGTCACGGGTGCCGCCGACCGCCTGACCCTCCTGGACCTTCCTGGACTCGGAAGGCCCGCTCCGGACTCGGAAGGCCCGCTTCGTGCGGGCCTTCTGTCATGTGTCGCGCAGGGCCTTCGCAAGCGTGCCCTCGCCGCTGACCTCGACCCGCCCCTCCCCGACGGCCTGGGCCAGGCTCAGCTCCCCCCGGCCGATGGCCGTGCACGTGCCGGTGTCCAGGACCAGCCGGGCGTCCGGCTCCCCGGGGGCGGGCCCGTCGCCGTACACGGGCCCGTCCTCGGCACCGGCGTTCAGGTGGAAGTACCCTTCCTCCAGCCGGACTTCGACGAGCCCCTCCCCGTCCAGCTGTCGCAGCAGGGGCAGGGCGAACCAGTGCGCCCGCACCGCGTCCGTCGGCCGCCGCTCCCCCAGGTCCGCCTGCCCCCACTCCCCCAGAGCCTGGAGCACCGGCAGCAACTCCCGCCCCCGGTCGGTGAGTTCGTACACCGAGGCCGCGCCGGGCGGTGGCAGCCGGCGCCGGGTCGCGAGGCCGTCGCGCTCCATGTCCCTGAGCCGCGAGGCGAGTACGTCCGTGCTGACGCCGGGCAGGTCCGCGTGCAGGTCGGTGTAGCGGCGGGGACCGGCGAGGAGCTCCCGGACGATCAGCAGGGTCCAGCGGTCGCCGACCAGGTCGAGCGCGCGGGCGGCGGAACAGTACTGGTCGTAGCTTCGGCGAGGTGGCATGCGACGCAGTCTAGACAAGTTGTTGGACTTTCCAAGCGGCTACTTGGTAAAACCAAGCAACACCAATCGGCCGAGGGGAAGCGCGCGCATGGAGTTCCGGCAGTCGAGCAAGCTCAGCGAGGTCTGTTACGAGATCCGCGGCCCGGTCATCGAGCACGCCAACGCGCTGGAGGAGGCGGGACACAGTGTGCTGCGCCTGAACACCGGCAATCCCGCGCTCTTCGGCTTCGAGGCGCCGGAGGAGATCCTCCAGGACATGATCCGGATGCTGCCCCAGGCGCACGGGTACACCGACTCGCGCGGCGTCCTGTCCGCCCGCCGTGCGGTCGCCCAGCGCTACCAGACTCTGGGCCTGGAGATCGGCGTCGACGACGTCTTCCTCGGCAACGGCGTGTCGGAGCTGGTCTCCATGGCCGTACAGGCGCTGCTCGAAGACGGCGACGAGGTTCTCATCCCCGCCCCGGATTTCCCCCTGTGGACCGCGGTGACGACCCTCGCGGGCGGCAAGGCGGTCCACTACCTCTGCGACGAGCAGGCCGACTGGTACCCCGACCTGGACGACATGGCGTCGAAGATCACTGACCGGACCAAGGCGGTCGTGATCATCAACCCGAACAACCCCACCGGCGCGGTCTACCCGAAGGAGATCGTCGAGGGCATCCTCGACCTCGCCCGGCGGCACGGCCTGATGGTGTTCGCCGACGAGATCTACGACCAGATCCTCTACGACGACGCCGTGCACCACTCCGCCGCCGCGCTCGCCCCCGACCTGGTCGTCCTCACCTTCTGCGGGCTGTCCAAGACCTACCGCGTGGCGGGCTTCCGCTCCGGCTGGCTGGTGGTCACGGGCCCGAGGCAGCACGCCAAGGACTATCTGGAGGGCCTCACCATGCTGGCCTCCATGCGGCTGTGCGCCAACGCGCCCGCCCAGTACGCCATCCAGGCCGCACTCGGCGGGCGCCAGTCCATCGGCGACCTCACCAAGCCGGGCGGGCGGCTGCTGGAACAGCGGGACGTGGCCTGGCAGAAGCTCAACGAGATCCCGGGCGTGACCTGCGTGAAACCCAAGGGCGCGCTGTACGCCTTCCCGCGCATCGACCCCAAGGTGCACAAGATCCACGACGACGAGAAGTTCGTCCTCGACCTGCTGCTGCGGGAGAAGATCCAGGTGGTCCAGGGCACGGGCTTCAACTGGCCGACCCCGGATCACTTCCGGATCCTGACGCTGCCGCATGCCGATGATCTGGAGGCGGCCATCGGGCGGATCGGGCGGTTCCTGGGCGGGTATCGGCAGTAGGTCCGTCAGCCAGGGGACGGCGGTACACAGCCTCATTGTCCGGTCGCTGTCCGGCTCTGTCCGGGCGGCGTCGCGTTACGCATGACGCCGACGGGGAGTTGGAGTCGGGCGACAGAAGGAGGTGTCCGGGCGTGGGCGTGACGGTGCAGGGGTCGCAGACCGGGGGCGGGATGGAGCCGTACGGTGCCGACGACGAGGAGTCGGCAGGGGTACTGCGGACGGTCGGCAGGGTCATCAAGACCTGCCGCGAACGGAAGGGGCTCCGACAGGCCGAGTTGGGGACGGCCATCGGGTACAGCGAGGAGCAGGTGTCCTCGGTGGAGCGGGGGCGGCGGGCGCCGAGTCCGACGTTTCTGGAGGCGGCCGATCAGGTGCTGGACGCCGGAGGGCTGATCGTCGGGCTGCGGAGGGACGTGGAGGAGGCCCGGTACCCGAAGAAGGTGCGGGATCTGGCGAAGTTGGAGGCCGAGGCGGTCGAGCTGTGCGCCTACGCCAACTCCGTCGTCCATGGCCTGCTCCAGACACCGGAGTACGCGGGAGCGTTGTACGGGATGCGGCGTCCGCCCTTCGCCGAGGACGAGGTCGAACGGCTCGTCGCCGCGCGTTTGGCGCGGCAGGAGATCTTCGACCGGCAGCCCAGTCCCGTCTTCAGTTTCGTCCTGGAAGAGGTGACGCTGCGCCGTCCGCTCGGGGGCAGAATGGTGATGCGGAAGCAGCTCGAACGACTGTTGGAGGTTGGTCGGCGGCGAAACGTGGAGATCCAGGTGATGCCCACGGATCGTGAGGACCACGCTGGTCTGGACGGATCACTCCAGTTACTGCGCCTTCAGAAGGGAGACACGGTGGCGCACAACGAGGTGCAGCTCACCAGTCGCCTGATCTCGCATCCCAAGGAGATCCAGGTCTTCGAGGTCCGCTATGGCATCATCCGGGCCCAAGCTCACACGCCCCGCGAGTCGCTGGCCTTTATTGAGAAAGTATTGGGAGAGACATGATGACCAACCCCACGTCGGGCAACAGTTCCGCGCTGGAGTGGTTCAAGAGCAGCTACAGCACCGCTGACGGCCCGGAGTGCGTGGAGGTCGCTTTCGCGCCCCAGAGCATTCACATACGGGACTCGAAGCGGGTGCAGGGCCCGCAACTGGCTTTCGGGGCTCAGCAGTGGGCCGCCTTCGTCTCGTACGCCGCAGATCACTGAGGTACGCCCCACTGACGCCCCGCGTCCGGTTCCGTACCGGCCCGGGGCGTCGACACGTTCAGTTCCCGGCAGCCACCGCCCGTACCACGGCCAGCGCCTCGCGCACCGCCCCCGGGATGTCCGTCACCGGGAAGTGCGCCTGGCGCACCACGCGTTCGCGGTCCACCACCAGCACCGCCCGCTTCACCCGCAGCGCCTGCCCGGCACGGAACACCGGAAGCCGCAGAGCGGCGGCGAGGCGCAGGTCGACGTCCGAGAGCAAGGTGAAGGGAATGCCCTCCTCGGCCGCGAACACCCGCTGTTCGTCCGGGCGTTGCGTACTGACGCCGCGCACTTCGGCGCCCGCCGCGCGGAATTCGTCGTACGCGTCCCGGAACAACCGGTTTTCCAGCGTGCAGCCGACGGCACCCGGAATATCGGCCCACCCGTCCGGCAACGGACTCGGGCGACCGGTCGCGGGGTAGCAGAACAGCACGGTGGCAGCGGCCTCGGCCACCGGGTCCAGCGGCTCACCGTCCCGGTGCCCCGGCAGTTCGAGGATCGGCAGCCGCTCGCCCACCAGGCCCGCCACTCGCAGCGCCTCCGCACTGTCCGCGTCGGCCGTGCCGCTCAGTGAGCCGTCGCCGAGCAGCCAGCGGTCCGCCCAGTCCTGCATCGAGAGCAGCACGGGCAGCAGCCCCCGCCCGCTCTCCGTGAGCCGGTACTCGTACCGCACCGGGCCGCTCTGATACGGAACCCTCTCCAGGACCTCCGCCTCCACCAGGTGCGCGAGGCGCTCGGTCAGCACCTTCCGGGAGATCCCCAACTCCCCCTGAAGCGCGTCGAACCGGTGGTGCCCGCGTGCGGTCTCCCTGACCAGGAGCAGGCTCCACCAGTCCCCGACCACCGCCGCCGCCTGCGCGATCGCACAGGCGGAGTCCCGCTGGGGCACTGACCTGACCATGAGCCTCCTGTCTCGCGGATCCAACATCCGGGCTTCGAAACCATCTTGCGCCATGGGGTCAGTTCCGGATAGGAACTGATTCGAGGTCAGGTAAGTTCCCAAAAGAGACTCACTGAAGGGTGGGCACCGCATGAGCGAGACGCCGACGGTCCCGGAGCGCGATCTCCACCGCACTCACCACGCGACCACGCCTCCGGCCGTCTTCTGGCGCTACTGGGCCGCCGCCACCGTCAGCGACGCGGGCACGGCCGTTACCGCCCTCGCTCTCCCCCTGGTCGCCCTCACAGTCCTCGACGTCACCGCGTTGCAGGCTGCCTTGCTCGCCGCCGCCGGACAGATCTCCTGGCTGCTGCTCAGCCTCCCGGCCGGAGTGATCGCCCAGCGCGTCCCGCTCCGCCGTCTCCAGGTCACCCTCGATCTCGTACGGTTCGCCGCCGTGGGATCCCTGCCGCTCGCCTGGTGGCTCGACCGGCTCACCTACCAGCACCTGTTGCTCGCCGCTCTGGTCACCGGCGCCGCGACCGTGCTGTTCGACATCGGCAACTCGACCTTTCTGCCCGCCATCGTCCCGGACCGGCAGCTCGCCGCCCGCAACAGCCTGATGTCCGGCACGCACGCCGTCACCGAGACCGGGGGGCCTTCCGGGGGCGGCCTCCTCGTGCACGCCGCGGGCCCGGTCGGCGCACTGCTCGTGGACTCGGCCAGCTACCTGCTCTCCGCCGTGCTGCTGCGTACCCTCCCTGAGCGCCGTCCCGCTCCCCCCTCCGGCGACGGCGCCCTCCGGCTGATCCGTGAGGGCTGGACGTATGTGACGCGGCACCCGGTGATGCTGCCCTGCATGCTCTGGGCCACCGCGACGAACTTCGTCTGCGCCGCCCTGGTCGCCCTCACTCCCTTGTACCTGGTCCGGGAGGCCGGACTGACGCCCGGAGAACTCGGCTTGGTGCTCGCCATGGACGGAGTCGGGGCGCTCGCGGGATCCGCCGTGGCGGTCCGGCTCACCCGGCGGTTCGGCACAGCCCGGGGCCTCGTCGGTGCGGCGCTGGCCGGGGGCGGTGCCGCCCTGCTGGTCCCGCTGACCACATCCGCCGCCGACGCGTACTGGTTCGCCCTGGGCCATGCCGGCTTCGCCTGCGGCGTCGCCATCGGGTCGATCACCACCCGCACCCACCGCCAGACCGAGTCGCCGCCCGAGCTTCTCTCCCGTGTCATGGCCACCGTCCGCTTCGTCTCCTGGGGCGCCCAGCCCCTCGGCGCTCTCAGCGCCGGCCTGCTCGCCACGTACGCGGGGACGCACGCGACCCTGTGGACGGTGTGCGCGGCCGCGCTCCTGCCGCCGCTGTATCTGCTCACGGTGCCTGTGGGCCGCCGCCGGGACCTTGTCTGACACGGACACCCCGGGCGAGGAGTGGTCCCGGCGGGGAATGTCAGTGGCGGGTCGTAGCCTTCGAGCAGATGGGGCGAGTGCCCCGAGGCCTGCGCCGGAGAGGAGCGCGCCGTGACCCGACCGCCGACCGCCGCGCAGCGGCGTGTCATCGACGACGCCGACCCGGTGACCGGGCGGCTCAGGGGTACGGAGGCGCAGCTCGCCGCGCTGGTGAAGCGCGGGCTGGCCTTCCGGCACCCCCGGCCGCCGCACGATCACTTTCTGACGCCGGAGGGGCATCGGGTACGGCAGGGCGTGACGGGGACGCCCGAGCCGGCCGGTGAGGCCCCCGCGTCGACGGGGGTGTTCGCGGCGCGCGTCGGGGGTGAGGAGGCGGCGCCGGAAACCGGGCGTCCGGCCCGGCGCCGTGAGGTGCACAGCGCCTGGCAGGGCCTGCTGGAGCTGCGCCGGATGACCAACCCGGACGGGTCCGTGGACCGGCCGTGCGGCTGGGAGCGTACGCATCTGGCGGAGGCGGCCGCGCTGGCCCTGGAGGCGGCCGGGCATCAGCCGTCTGTGCAGGGCTCCGAGGAGGGATACCGGGTGCGGACGACCCCGCAGCCGGAGGCCGTGGCCGTGCACGAGCCCGACGGTGAGGCACTGCGCGCCTGCGCGGCCACTCTGGAGGGGGCAGGCTGGCAGGTGAGCGACCACCGCGAACCGCGCACCGGAACCCGGTATCTCCTGGCTTCCCCGCGCCGAGCGTGATGGACATGCCAAGATCGGTGGATCGTTGTGCGATGCATGAGAGTCCGGTGCGAGAGGGGAATGCCGTGAGCGAGCCGTTTTCCGTCCCAGTGACCGTCCGTGGTTACGAGACCGACGTCCAGGGTCACCTCAACCAGAGCGTGTACCTGAACTACGCGGAACACGCCCGCTGGTCACTGCTGCACGCCGCGGGCGTCAGCCAGTCCGCACTCACGGGAACCGGCGTGGGCCCGGTCGCCCTGGAGACGACCATCCGCTACAAACGTGAGCTCCTCGCGGGCGACGAGGTCGAGGTGACCTGCGCCTTCGACTGGGGCAGCGGCAAGACGTTCCGCATCGAACAGACCGTCCGCAAGACCGACGGCACGGTGGCCGCCGAGATCACGGCGGTCGGCGGCATCCTGGACCTCAAGGAACGCAGGCTGGTCGCCGACCCCGCGAAGGTCTTCAAGGAACTGGCTTCGGACCCGGGGTTGTTCGGGCTCTAGGCGGCCCGGCTCGCCCCCGTGATCTCCTCGCCCGCCTCCATGGGATGGGTGACGTCCTGTGCGTCCTTGTTGCCCAGGTGGTTGAAGACCAGGTTCAGCAGGACGGCCGCCACACAGCCCGTGGAGATGCCCGAGTCCAGGACGATCCGAGCCGTCTCCGGGAAGGCGTGGTAGAACTCCGGCGCCGTGATGGGGATGATGCCGACGGCCAGGGAGACGGCCACGATCAGGACGTTGTTGTCCTTGTCCAGGCCGGCCCTGACCAGGGTCTGGATGCCGCTGGCGGCGACCGAGCCGAACAGGACCACGCCGGCGCCGCCGAGCACCGGGCGCGGTACGACGGCTATCAGGGAGGCGGCCATGGGGCAGAGGCCCATCAGCACCAGGAAGCCGCCGCCGGTGGCGACGACGTAGCGGCTGCGGATCCTGGTCATGGCGACCAGGCCTATGTTCTGCGCGAAGGCGCTGCACATGAAGCCGTTGAAGAGCGGGCTGATCGCCGAGCCGAGGGTGTCGGCGCGCAGGCCGGCCGCGATGGTCTTCTCGTCTGCGGGACGGTCGACTATCTCGCCCAACGCCAGCATGTCGGCGGTCGATTCGGTCATCGAGACCACCATCACCACGCAGAGGGAGATGATCGCGGCCGGCTGGAACTGCGGGGCACCGAAGTGGAACGGGGTCGGGAAGCCGATGACGGCCGCGTCCGCGACCGGGCCGAAGTCCGTGGCGCCGAACGGGATCGCGATCAGCGTGCCGGCGACCAGGCCGAGCAGCACCGCGATCTGCTTGACGAAGCCGGTGGTGAAGCGGCGCAGGAGCAGCACGATCAGCAGGGTGACGGCGGCCAGCCCCAGGTTGGTCGCCGAACCGTAGTCGTGCGCCGCCGGATCGGGTCCCTGTGCCCAGCCGAAGGCGACCGGGAGGAGGGATATGCCTATGAGGGTGATGACCGTCCCGGTGACCACCGGCGGGAAGAAGCGCACCGCCTTACTGAAGAAGGGGGCGGCGATGAACCCCAGGAGTCCGGCGACGATGACCGCGCCGAAGATGATCGGCAGGGCGTCGGACTTGTCCTCGGTGGAGGCGACGATCGCGGTCATGGGGGCGACACCGGCGAAGGTGACGCCGTTGACGAAGGGCAGCCGGGCGCCGATCCTCCAGATGCCCAGGGTCTGCAGGAACGTGGCGAGGCCCGCGGTGAACAGGCAGGCGCCGGTGAGGAAGGTCAGATCGGTGGCGGACAGGCCGATGGCCGCGCCGACGATCAGGGGTGGGGCGACGACTCCGGCGTACATGGCGGCCACATGCTGGAGGCCGGTCGTCGCCATCTTGAGCGCGGGGAGTTTTTCGTCAACGGGGTGGTCGGCCACGGCGGCGTCCCTCCGGTCGGGTACACGGCCGCGTCGATGGCTGCCGTGGGTGTCAAGGAGGTGGTGCGGGTGGTCGTGCGGGACCGGACATGCGGATGACGGGAGGACCGTTCCGGGGCGCACGCATCCGCGCGCCCCGGAGACGGCACCGTGGTCCCCGCTCGGGTCCACGGCCACCGGCCGGGAGCCGTCCCTCCCGGCCGGAGTCATCGGGGTGTTCAGCCCTGCGCGGCGATCCTCGCCAGCCGCTGGGCCTCGTCCCGCGTCGAGCGGGCGATGGCGTCCTCGTCGGCGGTGAGCAGCCGCCCGTCCTCGACGATCTGCCGGCCGTCGACGAAGGAGGCGGTGACCGGGGCGGCCGCGCCGAAGACCAGGGCGGTCACGGGGTCGGCGATGGAGGCGTGGGCGACCGTGTCCAGCTTCCACAGGACCAGGTCGGCGAGCTTGCCCGGCTCGAGGGAGCCGGTCTCCGCCGCCCGGCCCAGGACCTGGGCACCGCCGTAGGTGCCCAGGCGCAGGGCCTGACGGGCGTTCAGGGCGGCTTCCCTGTGCGGGCCGAGACGGTTGATGAGGAGCGCGTTGCGCAGCTCGGTGTGGAGTTCGCCGGACTCGTTCGAGGCGGTGCCGTCGACGCCGAGGCCGACAGGGACGCCGGCCGCGAGCATGTCCGGGACCCGGGCGATACCGGCCGCGAGACGGGCGTTGGAGGAGGGGCAGTGCGCGACGCCCGTCCTGGTCCGGGCGAACGCGGCGATGTCGGAGTCGTTCATGTGGACGCAGTGCGCCATCCACACGTCCTCGCCGAGCCAGCCGGTGGACTCGAAGTAGTCGGTCGGGCCCATGCCGAACAGTTCGTGGCAGAACTTCTCCTCCTCCACGGTCTCCGAGCCGTGGGTGTGGAGCCGTACGCCGAGCCGGCGGGCGAGCTGGGCGCCGTCCCGCAGCAGTTCGGTGGAGACGGAGAAGGGCGAGCAGGGCGCGACGGCGATCTGGGTCATGGCGTCGAAGGAGGAGTCGTGGTGCTGCCGTACGGTCTCCTCGGTCGCGGCCAGCGCGCCGTCCAGGGTCTCGACGGCGAAGTCCGGGGGCAGGCCGCCGTCCTTCTCGCTGCGGTCCATGGAGCCGCGCGCGAGGGTGAAGCGGACGCCCATGTCGCGGGCGGCGCCGATGATCGCGCCGGACAGGTCGCCGGAGCCGTGCGGGAAGACGTAGTGGTGGTCCATGGCGGTGGTGACGCCGCCACGGGCCATCATCGCGAGCGAGCCCTGGGCCGCCGCGCGCACCATCCGCTCGTCGATGCGCGCCCAGACCGGGTAGAGCGCGACCAGCCAGTCGAAGAGGTTGTGGTCCGTGGCCAGACCCCGGGTGATCCACTGGTAGAAGTGGTGGTGGGTGTTGACCAGGCCGGGGGTCACCAGATGACCGGAGGCGTCGATACGGCGCACGACGTTCTCCAGGCCCTCGGGGGCCGTGCCCGCGCCGAGCGACTCGATGCGGTTGCCGGCGAGGACGACGTACCCGGAGGCGTACTCGGTGTCGTGCGCGTCGACGGTCGCGATCGCACAGTTCTCGATGACGATGCGCCGGTCTGCTGCCATGGTTCGTCCTTTGCGCTGTTGTGGAGTGGGCACGGCAGGACCCCGGGAGTTTGAGTGCCGCGGCCGGGAGACGGGTTCCCCGGCCACGGGTGCCGAAAAAGAGGGACGTCAGAGATTGGTGAGGTCCACGGGGATGCGCGGCTCGCAGCCGTCCCGCAGGATCGTCGCCTCGATCAGGCCGTAGGGGCGGTCGGCGGCGAAGTACACCTCATTGTCGTTCTTCAGCCCGAACGGCTCCAGGTCCACCAGGAAGTGGTGCTTGTTCGGCAGGGAGAAGCGGACCTCGTCGATCTCGCCGCGGTTCTCGATGATCCGCGAACCCATCTGGTACAGGGTCTGCTGGAGCGACAGCGAGTACGTCTCGGCGAAGGCCTGGAGCATGTGCTTCTTGGTCTGCTCGTAGGACTTCTCCCAGTGGGGCATGCGCTGGTCGTCGTCGGTCCAGTTGAAGCGCCAGCGGCCGGAGACCTGGGTGGCCAGGATGCGGTCGTGGGCCTCCTTCAGCGTCGTGTACTTGTCCTTGACGTAGCCCCAGAACTCGGAGTTGGTCGAGTTCATCACGACGAGGTCCTTCAGACCGGAGATCACCTCCCACGACGAGCCGTCGTACGTGATCTGCGTGAGCCGCGTCTCCTGGCCCTTGCGGACGAAGGAGTGCTTGACCTCGTCGGCGCCGATGAACCGGGAGTTGGCGTCGGCGGCCTCGATCCGCTCCCAGGCGTACTCCTCGATGCGGATCCGGGCCGTCTTGATCGGCTCCTGCGAGGTGACGAAGTGCCGGGCGAGGTGGATGCCGAACTGCTCGGCGGACTCTATGCCGTGCTCCTTGGCGAACGCGTACACCGTGTTCTTGGTGGTGTCGGTGGGGAGGACGTTGGCGTTGGAGCCGGAGTAGTGGACCTCCTCCATGTCGCCGCTCAGCGACACGGACACGTTCAGGTCCTTGATGTGGTGGGTGGCGCCGTCCCGCGTGATCTTGACGACTCGGTTCTCGGCCTTGCCGTACTGGTTCTGTCCAAGAATCGTGGGCATCTTTAGCTAGCTCCCTCGGTATACGGAGTAGCCGAACGGGTTGAGCAGCAGCGGTACGTGGTAGTGCTCGCCCGGTACGACGGCGAACGTGATCGCCACCTCCGGGAAGAACACACCGGCGCCGCTGTCCCGATTCGCGGGGGCGTCCTGCTGCGCATCGGCTTGCTTCTTCGCAGATTCTTCGAGGTACGGCTCCACCGCGAAGTCGAGCCGTACGTGGGTGGTCCCCTCCGGCAGGGCCGGGAGGTCCTTGCACCGGCCGTCCGCGTCGGTCGCGGAGCCGCCGAGCGCCTGCCAGTCCGCCTTACGCCCCGAGCGGGCGGAGAGCTGGACGGCGACGCCCTCGGCGGGGCGGCCGACGCTGGTGTCCAGGATGTGGGTGGACACGGAGGCGGTGGCGGAGGTGCTCATGCTGCTGTCAGTCCTCTTCGACGAGTCGGGCGAGCCGGATACGGTTGATCTTGCCCAGCTCGGTGCGGACGATCTCCCGCTCCCGCTCCGGCGGGTTGCCGATCCGTTCCCTGACCGCGTCGCGCATCTGCTCGCCGGTCCGGCCGGTGGCGCAGATCAGGAAGACATGGCCGAACCTCTCCTGGTAGGCGAGGTTCAGTTCGAGCATCTCCGCCTTGAGTGCGTCGGAGGCGCCGGACATGCCGCGCTGTTCCCGGGCCGAGGTGGGGTCGCCGGTCTTGGGGCGGCCGATGGGCGGGTGGCCGGCCATCGCCTCCTCCAGGTCCGTGACCGTCAGGTCCGCCATGGCGGCGTCGCTCGCGGCGTACAGATCCTCGGGGGTGGCGTAGGGGCGGGCGGCGAGCAGTCGCCTCCCCCACGCCGTGGAGGCGCACGCCTCGTGGAGCGCGGCGCGGGCCGCGTGCTCCTCGACGGTGTTGAACCGGGCCAGGCCCGGCGGCGTGGAAGGGGAAGTCACGGGAGCCTCCGTGGCCGGTTACGGCCTTCGTGCTGAACGGGCGTGCCGATAGCTAACGCCCTCCCGCGACGACACGTCAACAGTTTGTTGAAAATTCGCGATGAGGATGACGAGGGGACCGGGGCCGGTCAGGCGCCCTTCTCGCGGTTCAGGTAGTTGTAGACGGTGAAGCGGCTGACGCCGAGGGCGCTCGCCACGGTCTCCACCCCGTGCCGTACGGAGAAGGCACCGCGCGCCTCGAGTATCCGTACGACCTCCTGCTTCGCCTTGCGGTCCAGGTCGGCCAGCGGCCCCTTGCGGCGCTCCATCGCGGCGAGGATGTGATCGAGGGAGTCGGCGAGCTGCGGCAGCCGTACGGCGACGGCGTCGCTGCCCTCCCAGGCCAGGACGACGTCGTCGGGGCCGGCCTCGTCCGGCGGGATCATCTCGCCGCCCATGGCGTCGACCAGGGGCTTCACGGCCGCGATGAACGGCTCGTCCCCCGCGCCGCTCATGCCTCGCCCTCCTCGGCCACGTTGACCTGGAGCGAGATCCGGGTGGCCCCGGCCTCCAGGGCCTTGCGGAGCAGGGCGTCCACGGCGGTGAGCACGGCGTCGGCACCGCCCTCCGCGGTGTTGCCGAACGGGCCGACGTCCACGGCGTCCAGCTCGGCGGCCTCCACGACCTCGCGGGCCACCAGCGCGTGCGCGGGTGCCTCGTCCAGGTCGAAGGGCTCGGTCGTGAACTCCACTCTCAGTCGCACTGCGCCCCCACGGCATCGCCCTGACCTGCATATTCTCTCAGTCCTCCGACTGAGAGGGCACTGAGCGCCGGTGCGCCCAGCCGCTCCGACTCGACCTTAACGCGGCCGGAGCGAGGTTGTGCATATGCGCGATGCCGTCGGTCGGGACCGTGAGCCGGGCCCGGCTCACGGTCCTGGCCGTTCCGCGTGGCCGGCCGCCTTGCCGGAGGTCACCGAACAGACGGCAGGCGATCGTCGGCCGCATCCTCCGTACGCAGCCAGATGGTGCGCTGGGGGAACGGGATGTCGATGCCGGCCTCGTCGAGTGCGTCCTTGACCCGGCGGCGCAGTTCGCGGGTGACGGCCCACTGCTGCAGCGGAGTGGTCTTGACGGCGAGGCGCACGATGACACCGTCGGCGTCCAGCGACTGCACGCCCCACACCGCGGGGTCCTCCAGCAGGAGGCCGGCGAAGGCCGGTTCCTGGCGAAGGCTGTGACCGGTCTCCTCCAGCACGCGGTACACGGTGTCGAGGTTGGAGTCGTAGGCCACGGCGACGTCCAGGACGGCACGGGCCCAGTCCTGGCTGTCGTTGCGCACGCGCAGGATCTCGCCGTTGCGGATGTGCCAGAGGCCTCCGTTGAGGTCACGCACATGCGTCAGCCGAAGGCCGACGTGTTCCACTTCTCCGACGGCCTCGCCGAGATCGACCGAGTCACCCACGCCGTACTGATCCTCGACCATGATCAGCAGACCGGACAGGTAGTCGGCGACCAGGCTCTGGGCGCCGAAGCCGATCGCCAGGCCGACGACGCCGGCGCTGGCCATGAGCGGACCCAGGGCGATGCCCACCTGGTCCAGCACCATGGCGACTCCGACCAGCGACAGGATGATCGTCACCGCGCTGCTGAGCACCGAACCGATGGTGCGGGCACGCTGCTCGCGGCGTTGCCGGCCGAGTGACCGGTCGCGGTGCAGGACGACGAGGCCCCGGCCCGGTGCCCTTGACGGTGTGGCATCGCCCTCACCACCGGCAGGTTCGAGCACGTGCCGCACGACCCGGGTGATGGCCCGCTTGGCCGCCCAGCGGACCACTGCCAGGACCGCGACGATGAGCGCGATCCGCAGTGGTATCCCGATGAGCGCCTCGGTGTGGTCCTGCACCCAACCCGACCATGGGGCGGCCAGCTCTGTGCCTGCTGTTGTCAGCACTGGAATGGCTCCGTTCCTCGGTGTGGCAGTTCGCGGGCCCCGCCTACCCACAGTCGCGGCAAGCATGATCGTCGACCCCGCCGGGCGGGACGGACTTTCCGGCAGCCCCTCTTGACAGCCCTCGGGCACCACGGGCAATCTTCCGTTTAGCAGAAACATGATTCCGCAATGCGGAATACCTTCTGGAAGACACGTCGGAAGACAAGGAAGGGAGCGCCGACCCGATGGGATTCGCAGACCAGCGCTTCAACGTCAACCTGTCGATCCTCTTCACGGAGCTCCCCCTCCTGGAGCGCCCCGCTGCCGCCGCCGCGGCCGGCTTCACCGCGGTCGAGCTGTGGTGGCCCTGGACCGACTCGCCCGTCCCGGAGCGTTCCGAGCTCGACGCCCTGAAGCGGGCGATCGAGGAGGCGGGCGTCCGGCTCACCGGGCTGAACTTCTACGCCGGGCAGCTCCCGGGCCCGGACCGCGGCGCCCTCTCGCTCCCTGGCGAGGAGTCGGAGCGGTTCCGCGCCAACATCGACGTGGCCGCCGACTTCGCCGCCTCCCTGGGCTGCACGGCCCTCAACGCCCTGTACGGCAACCGCGTCGAGGGCGTGGACCCGGCCGAGCAGGACGCGCTCGCGCTGGAGAACCTGACGCTGGCGGCCCGGGCCGCGGACCGGATCGGCGCGGTGCTGCTGATCGAGGCGCTGAACCGGCCCGAGTCACCGCTGTACCCGCTGGTCTCCGCACCGGCGGCCGTGGACGTCGTCGACCGGGTCAACGAGGCGACCGGCCTGGGCAACGCGCGGTTCCTGATGGACCTCTACCACCTGTCCATGAACGGCGAGGACCTCCCGTCGGTGATCGAGCGGTTCGCCGCGAAGACCGGTCACGTCCAGATCGCCGACAACCCCGGCCGCGGCGCCCCCGGGACGGGCGCGCTCCCCCTCGAAGACCTCCTCGACCGGCTGCGGAAGGCGGGCTACGACGGCTGGGTCGGCCTCGAGTACAAGCCGGGCGACCGCCCGAGCGCCGAGGCCTTCGACTGGCTGCCCCGCTGACCCTCGCACCGAAAGGCACCCCCATCATGAGCAACCTCCCCAAGGTCGCCTGGATCGGCCTCGGCATCATGGGCTCCCCCATGTCCGAGAACCTGATCAAGGCGGGATATCAGGTCACCGGCTTCACCCTGGAGCAGGACAAGCTGGACCGTCTCGCGGCGGCGGGCGGCACCGCCGCCCCCTCCATCGCCGAGGCCGTGAAGGACGCCGACGTCGTCATCACGATGGTCCCGGCGTCCCCCCAGGTCGAGGCCATCGCCTACGGCCCCGACGGCATCCTGGAGAACGCCAGGTCCGGCGCCCTGCTGATCGACATGTCCTCGATCACGCCGCAGACCTCGGTCGATCTGGCCAAGGCCGCGAAGGACAAGGGCATCCGCGTGCTGGACGCCCCGGTGTCCGGCGGCGAGGCCGGGGCGATCGAGGCCGTGCTGTCCATCATGGTCGGCGGCGAGCAGGGCGACTTCGACACCGCGAAGCCGATCCTCGATGCGCTCGGCAAGACCATCGTGCTGTGCGGCCCGCACGGCTCCGGCCAGACCGTGAAGGCCGCCAACCAGCTGATCGTCGCCGTGAACATCCAGGCGTGCGCCGAGGCCGTGGTCTTCCTGGAGAAGTCCGGCGTGGACCTGAAGGCGGCCCTGGACGTCCTCAACGGCGGCCTCGCCGGCTCGACCGTGCTGACCCGCAAGAAGGACAACTTCCTCGGCCGGGACTTCAAGCCGGGCTTCCGTATCGACCTGCACCACAAGGACATGGGCATCGTCACGGACGCCGCCCGCAATGTCGGCGCGGCCCTGCCCGTCGGCGCCGTGGTCGCCCAACTGGTCGCGAGCCTGCGCGCGCAGGGCGACGGCGGCCTGGACCACTCGGCGCTGCTGCGGGCCGTGGAGCGGCTGTCCGGCGCACAGCTCTGACCCCTCCCGACCCTCGTAGCCCCGGGGGCCCAGACCCCGGGCGGCGCCGCCGCTGACACCTGTCCTGTCGCGCCCAAAGGGGCGGCGCCGCCCGGTCCCCCCTACCCACCACTTCTCGTATCGGAAGGTCACGATGTCGGAGCGCGTGCTCACCACCGAGTCCGGCGCCCCCGTCGCCGACAACCACGCCGCCGACCCCGAGTACGGGCGGCGCGTGGAGGAGGCGGTCCGCGCTCTGCGCGAGGACTGAACTCCCTGACCGCGTCCGACCGCGCGGGGCGACCCGGATGAGGGGTGGTCGCCCCGGGCACGGACGTGGGCAGGGTGTGGACCGCGGCGGCTGCGAGCCAGTGCGGTGGTGAAGGACCGGGAGCGGCTTCTCGACCCGAGGGAAGACCGTTCCGGGCTCCGTCGCACCGCCGCGGTCCCCGCACCTCTCCCCTCCCACCCCTCACAGACCCCGTCCGGCGGCGCGAATGTCCTGTCGCGCCCAGCCTCGCGCCGTCGGACGGCCAGCCCGTTCAGGGTGCGGAACAGGTGCGTCCGCAGGAGCCTGAAGGCATGGCACCTTCCACCCAGCATCCGCATGTCGTGGTCCACTCCCCCGCCCTGGACGGATCCCGCAGGGTCACCCTGGGCGAGGAAGCCCTGGGCGTCGCCACCCACGCCGACGACGTCGCCGAGATCCTGCGGCTGGCCGACCTGTACGTCACCGACGTCGCGGAGAGCGACCTCGTCGAGTGGCAGGGCGGCGGCCCGGACGACTGGCCGGGGCTGTCGGAGCACCACGACGCGTGACCACGCCTACGGCAGCGGTCGTAGGCCCCGTACGGCATCCTCAAATGAACCTCTGAACCCGGCCCCGGGGGCTTCAACCGCCCCCGGGGCCGGGCACATTCTCGTCACACGGGGGCCCGCCGGCACGGGGGCGGCGGACCCCGTCACGGGGGTGGAGCCATGAGCGACGGTACGGCGGTCCGGCTGGAGCCGCACGAGATCGCACTGCTGGGGGACGGCCCGCGGGCCGCCGTCACCGTCGCCGTGGTGGAGCTGTATCTGCGGGGGCTGGTGGAGGCCGACCGGCCGGGGACGGTACGGAAGGGCATCGCGGACGACGTGTCCGCGGAGCGGCCGCCGTCCCCCTTGGCGCAGGCCGTGCACACGTCCTTGCACGGGCCCGTCGGCCTCCGGGCCCTGGTGAAGAGCCCGGAGATCCGGATCGCGGTGGCCCTGATGCGCATCCCTCTCGCGGAGGCGGGCCTGCTGCGCTACCCGCTGCTCGGCCCGACGCGTGCCGCCCGCCGCCAGGTGCGGGAGCTGCGGCAGAGCCATCCGCTGCCCACGAGCCGGCGCGGCCTGACCGACGACGAGAGGCTGCTGGCCGTCGCCCTGCACGGCGAGCCGGCCCTGCACCTGCTGGTGCCGCGCTTCGCCCTGCGGGCGGGGCTGGTCCGCCGGGCCGAGGTGGGCGGCAAGAGCCTCCTCAAGAACTCACCGCGCGGCAGGGGCGGCGGTGGCGGGTACCACTACTGCGGTGGGGGTGGCGGCGGAGGCGGATGCGGAGGCGGCGGAAGCTGACCGGAACGCACAAGGGGCGGCCG
>NZ_JBHUTX010000062.1:0-41222 GCF_042671245.1 Streptomyces sp. NPDC057099 | reverse complement strand
GTCCGGCAAGACCGCCCCTGACATGCCAGCAGCCAAGTACACTCCCGACGATGCCTCTGACCAGGCCAGATAGCGAAACGCTGCTGGAGTACTAGCCCGCCAGCAGCACTTTCAGCGTCGACTCCAGGTGGTGGTCGATGGCGGCACAGGCGGCCTGGGCGTCGCCGGCCTCCAGGGCGTCGAGGATCGCCTCGTGTTCGCCCAGCACCGCTTCCTGGCGTCCCTGCTGGTTGAAGAGGGCGACGACTCCGGTGCGGACCTGGCGGCTGCGCAGGCCCTCGTAGTGCCGGTCGAGGAGGGCGTTGCCGACGGCGGACACCAGGGCCGCGTGGAAGCAGTGGTCCACGGCGATGAACTCCCGGGCCTGGTCGGCACCGGTGAGCTCGCGCTGCCGCTCCAGCAGGGACCGCAGCTCCGCCACCGGCGCTACCCCGCCGGAGACCAGCTCCTGCGCGGCGTACCGCTCGACGATGCCCCGCAGCTCCATCAGCTCGCGGATCTCCCGTCCCGTGAGCGGGGACACGCGAGCGCCCCGCTTGGGCACCAGCTCGACGAGATCCTCGGCGGCGAGCTGCAGCAGCGCTTCCCTGATGGGCGTGCGGGAGACGCCGATACGGTCCGCCAGCTCCTGCTCCGACAGGAAGGCGCCCTGCATCCCGGGATCCGTCAGCACCGTGTCCTTGAGATACGCGTACGCCTTCTCCCGACCGGACGTCACGGCAGCCCCCAGCTCTCGCATACACCTTGTATACGGACGCTACCATGCGGCTTCCGGAGGGGCACCGTTCCGTTTTCGGGCCGTCAGTGGGGCCGGGCCAGTAAGCCCGGGAGCGAGGGAGAGACGCATGTCCGAGGAGACTGGTGGGGTCGTCATCTACTGGCGTCCCCTGTGTACGTACTGCATGAAGCTGCTGACGCAACTCCGCTTCACTCGGCTCCGATACACCAAGGTCAACATCTGGCGGAACCCGGACGCGGCGGCGTTCGTGCGGTCGGTTGCCGAGGGGAACGAGACGGTGCCCACGGTGACCGTGGCCGGGCGGGCCATGGTGAATCCCTCGAAGCGGGAGCTTCTGGAGGCGGTCGAGGCCTACGCGCCGCATCTGTTGCGCGAGAACGGCTGATCGCTTCGGCGGTGGGCGAGTTGCGGTCAACTCGCCTCCACAATCACCCGTTAGAGGGACCGTTGACCTTGACCGGGGTGCTCAACGGCCCTGCCGGCGGCGGAGAGGGCCACTATGAGTGCAAGCAGCAACGAGCACCAGGAGGTACCGCAATGACTGTGGCTCCAACTCGCTCTGTAGTGTCCATCGCTCGCCCGAGGAACTGGGCGGCCCTGCTCATCGTCATCGTGATCGTCTATGCGCCGGCGGCGCAGATCCAGGACATCCTGACCGGCCTGACCGCACTGTCAGCGGTACTCGTCTCGGGCACGGCGGTGCGGGCCGTGTCGGCGCCCCGGCGGCAGATGACCGTCTGAGAGCGGGCCGGGCTGGAATCCCCGCCAGAGGACAGGGCCGGACCACACAGTGGTCCGGCCCTTTCGCCTGGTTGTCCCCGGTGCTCAGCCCGAGAAGGGGACCGCGTCGGTGGGGGACGTGTGCCAGCTGGTGACGATCGGCTTGTCCACGACGTAGGAATCGACCTTCAGGGACTCCGGGTTCGGGTCGTCGTTGGCGACGGAGACGATGAGGCTGTCGAGTTCCTTGCCGGTGTCGCCGTTGGTGGTCTTCGGGTTGACGCCGGCGTAGGCGGTGACGCCTTCGCGCAGGGTGATCGGCTGGCCCGCCGACTGCTCCGCCGGCTCGGCCTCCGTGCCGTCCGAGCCGAAGGCCACGACCGGCAGTTCGGCGGGAAGGACGCAGGTGATGCCGGACTTGGCCGTGGCCTTGATCAGGAAGTAGCCGCCGGCCTGGTCCTCGGAGCTCACGCTCCAGGAGATGTCGTTGGTGCCGCAGCTCTGGCCGTAGCCCTTCTTGTCGCCGGACGAGTCGCCGTCTGCCGTAGCGGACTTGTCCGACGACGAGCCGCCGCCGGTGGACTTCGACGTGCCCGAATCGCCGCTGCCGCTGTCGCTGCCGCCGGACGCCGTCGGGCTTGCCTGGCTGGAGGATGCCGCCGGGGAATCCGACGCCGACGACTCGTCACCGCCCCCACACGCAGTCATCAGCAGGCCCGAGCCGATCACGGCGGTGACGGCGAGGGCGGTGCGCAGACGACGGTTCATCGCGGAAATCCTCCAAGGAACGACAAGTGCGGGACACCAGGCGATCGGTAGCGATTGGTATCGCGCGTTTACGATCTTCAAGACGAGCGCTTCCGGGATCCGGTTCACGCCGTCTCACGTCCCGGACGTCGCCGTCACGTGCCTGTGACAGAGCCTCGGACGGGGCGGCGTTCGGACTCCGGCTCGCTCAGTTCGGCGGTGAACTGGGCGCCGGCCAGCAGGGCCAGGTTGGACAGCCACAGCCAGACGAGGAAGACCACGACGCCGGCGAGGGAGCCGTAGAGCCTGCTGTAGGTGCTCAGCGCGGAGGCGTAGAGGGCGAAGCCCGCGGAGACGGTGAGCCACAGGGCGGCGGCCAGGGCTCCGCCGGGGAGGCTGTGGCCGCGGGTGCGGGCCGCCCTGGGGCCGGTGTGGAAGACGATGACGACCAGCAGGGCCACCACGCACAGCAGGAGGGGCCAGCGCAGCAGGCTCCAGGTCCACGCGGCCATCGTGCCGAGCCCGAGGTAACGGCCGACGTTCTCGGCCGCGGGGCCGCTCAGCAGCAGGACGAGGGAACCGACGACGAGCAGACCGAGCAGGGCGAGCGCGGTGAGCAGGATGCGGTGGGCCTTGCGCCAGGGCGAGCGGCTGTCGGCCTCCCGGTGCATACGGTGCAGGGCCCGGCGGAAGACGGCGAGGTAGCTGGAGGCGGACCACAGCGCGCTCACGATGCCGCCGCACAGCAGGGTCCAGACGGCCGAACCGTCGTGCAGCGTCCGGGACAGCACGTCGTGCAGGGGGGCACCCGACTGGCCGGGCGCGTAGGCGGTGACGTGCGCGATGAAGGCCTCGGCCGTGCCCGGGCTGATCCGGCCGAACGCGATGGCCGTGACGAGCAGGGCGGGCAGCACGGCCAGGATGGCGTAGTAGGTGAGGGCGGCGGCGAAGTCCGACACGTCGTCGCGCCACATCGACACCGGGGTGCGGCGCAGGGCGGCGGCCCAGGGCCGTACGGGCGATACGCCCGGCCGGGAGGCGGTGTCGGCGGCGGGGCCGTGGGCTGCCGGGGAGTGCGGTTCAGCGGACATGGGGGGCCTGACGTGCGGACGTGCTGAGGCGGACGTGGGTACCGACACTGTAGGCGGCCGGTGCGACCGGGTGATGTCGTGCCTCGGGGTCGGCTGCTCTCACGCGGTCGGCGGGGCACCGCCGCTACGGTGCCCCGCCGTGCCCGCGTGGGCCGTCAGCTGCCCGGCATCAGGACGGTGTCGATGATGTAGACGTTGGCGTTGGCGGTCTTCACGTTGCCGCAGACGACCTTCGCGGAGTCGTTCACGGTGTACGACTCCCCCGAGCCCGACGTCGTCAGCTTCGACTTCTCCAGCGTGTCGAAGGAGCCGTTCTCCAGGTCCTTCGGGGTCAGCTTCTCGCCGACCACGTGGTAGGTGAGGATCTTCGTCAGCTGGGCCTTGTCGTTGAGGACCTTGTCCAGAGTCGCCTTGGGGATCTTCGCGAAGGCGTCGTTCGTGGGCGCGAACACCGTGATGTTCTCGGCGTTGTTGAGGGTGTCGACCAGTCCGGCCTTCTTGACGGCCGTCACGAGGGTGGACAGCGCCGGGTTGTTGGACGCGGCGGTGGCCACCGGGTCCTTGGCCATGCCGTCGAAGGAGCCGGCGCCGTCCTCGGGCACCGTCGAGCAGGCCGGGCCGAAAGGCTCGTCCATGGAGGTGCCGCCGGAGCCGTCCATGCCGGCGGCGGACGCCGAGGGCGACGCCTTGCCCGCGGAGTCCGATGCGGCGGAGGAACCGCTGCCGCTGGAGCAGGCGCTCAGGGCCAGGGGGAGCACGGCTGCGGCTGCCACGGTCACGGCGATGCGGCGGAATCGGGTGTTCATGGTGTTTCTCCTGGTGGTGAGGTGGGGCGGGGCGGGGCGGAGGCAGGGCCGGGGCTGGTCAGTGGGTGTGGGCGCCCTCGGTGGCCTGACAGGGAATGCGGGATGCCTCGCCGGGCGGCCGGACGTGTCACGTGGGGAATCCGGCCCTGGAAGCGGGGCGGATTGGTCGGGCCGCTCGTTCGGATGAAGTCGTCTCTCCGACCCATCCGCAGGCGGTTCCGCTACGGATTCCACGGCCACCCCGGCATCCGGACGGCGTCCGCGCACGGAAGTACTTGGTAGCGGCCCGGTCCAATCCGCTCGCGCGGCGGCTCCGGATTACGCGCGAGACCCATGTCCGTGTCCAGGTCCGACCAGGAGGAGAGGCGATGTCACAGGTGCCGGGAAACGCCGCACGGGAGCGGCGCCGCACGGCCGTGATCGGCAGTGGGGTGGCGGGCCTGACCGCCGCGTACGTACTGGCCCGCGCGCATCACGTCACGCTGTTCGAGGCCGACGACCGGCTCGGCGGGCACGCCCACACCCACGAGCTGACCTCGTCCGGCGGCGCGACGTACCGCGTCGACTCCGGCTTCATCGTGCACAACCGCCGCACCTACCCGAACCTCCTGCGCCTCTTCGACGAACTCGGCGTCGCCACGCAGGAGTCGGAGATGAGCATGTCGGTGCGGTGCGAGGGCTGCGGTCTGGAGTACGCCGGTGCCCGTGGCCCCGCCGGGCTGTTCGCCCGGCCCCGCAACGCCCTGCGCGGGGCCTATCTGCGGATGCTCACCGAGGTGCCCGCCTTCCACCGGGCCGCACGGCGGCACCTCGCGCGAGGGGCGGAGCAGGACCTCACCCTCGGGGAGTTCCTGGACCACGAGGGCTTCTCGCCGTACTTCCGCACGCACTTCACGACCCCTCTCGTGTCGGCGGTGTGGTCCTGCGACGCCGGCGTCGCCCAGCGCTATCCGGCCGCCTATCTGTTCCGTTTCCTGGAGCACCACGGGCTGCTCTCGGTGAGCGGGTCGCCGACGTGGCGCACGGTCACCGGCGGCTCCCGCTCGTACGTCGAGCGGGTGGCGGCCCGGCTGGACGAGGTGTGCCTCGCGGCTCCGGTCCGGGCCCTGCGGCGGCATCCCGACGGCGTGAGCCTCACCGCGGCCGACGGCACCACACGGTCGTACGACTCGGTGGTCCTCGCGACCCACCCCGACCAGGCGCTGCGGCTGCTGGCCGATGCCACGCCGGAGGAGAAGGAGGTGCTCGGGGCCTTCCGGTACTCCCGCAACAGCACGCTGCTGCACACCGACACCCGGCTGCTGCCGCGTGCGCGCGGGGCGCGGGCGTCGTGGAACTACCTGATGCCGTCGTGCGCGGCGGGCGCCGACCGGGTGCGGGTCAGCTACGACATGAACCGGCTGCAGCGGCTCGACGCCCCCGAGACGTTCGTCGTCACCCTCGGCGGCGAGGACCGTGTCGATCCCGACCGGGTGCGCGCCCGCATGGTCTACGAACACCCGGTCTACACCCCGGAGTCGGTGGCCGCACAGCAGCGGCTGCCCGAACTGGCCGGCCCCGTCACGGCGTTCGCGGGCGCCTACCACGGCTGGGGCTTCCACGAGGACGGCTGCCGGTCCGGGGCGGCGGCCGCGGCGGCACTGGGGGTGCGATGGTGACGACGCCCATAGCCACGCCCGCGCCCGCCCTCTATCCCTGCGCGATCGCCCACGTGCGCACCGCGCCCCTGCGGTACGCGCTGCGCCACCGCACCTACATGTGGCTCGTCGACCCCGACCGGCTCCCCCGGCTGCCGCGCGCACTGCGCCCGTTGGCGCGTTTCGAGCCGCGCGACCACTTCTCCGGCGAGCACCCCTCCATCCGGGCGGGGCTGGACGCCTTCCTGGCCGGCCACGGGGTGGAGCTGGACGGCGGCGCGGTCGTGATGCTCACGCACGCGCGGGTGTTCGGATATGTCTTCAACCCGCTCACCGTCTACTGGTGCCACGGCCCCGACGGGGCCGTGCGCTGTGTGGTCGCCGAGGTCCACAACACCTACGGCGAACGCCACTGCTATCTGCTGCGCCCGGACGCCTCGGGGACGGCGGAGGTGGGCAAGGAGTTCTACGTCTCGCCGTTCTTCCCCGTCGACGGCCGCTACCGCATGCGCCTGCCCGCCCCCGGGGAGCGGCTCGACCTCACCGTGCACCTGGAGCGGGAGGGCGGCAGGCCGTTCACCGCGACCGTGCGCGGGGCGCGTCACGACGTCCGCGCGGGCACGCTGCTGCGGCTGGCCCTGCGCCGGCCCTGGTCCACGCTCGCCGTGTCCGCGGCCATCCGACTGCACGGCATCCGTCTGTATCTGCGCGGGCTGCCCGTCCGCCCCCGACCAGAACATCGGACCCCGAACAACAAGGAGAACTCCGCATGACGACAGCCGAGCTCCGCCCCGGCGGCACGGGGCGGACCGCGACCGCCGCGCCCCGCGTGGCCGTGGACGCGGCCCGCTGGCCCGACGTGGCCCGGCCGCCGAAGGCCTCCCGGGCCCGGACCGCGATCACGGCAGCCGTCGTACGCCATGCCCTGCGGGACCTGCCGCTGCACGTCCGGTTCCCCGACGGCACCTCGCTCGGGAAGGGCGGCCCCGTCCTGGACCTCCACGACCCGCGGGCCTTCCACGCCCGGGTGGGCAGCCAGGGCCTGGTCGGCTTCGGCGAGTCGTACATGGCCGGGGAGTGGGACGCGCCCGACCTGGTCGCCGCCCTCACCGTGCTCGCGGCGGACCTGGGCGAGCTGATCCCCGCACCGCTGCAGCGGCTGCGCGGACTGTGGGCGCCGCGTCGGCCGGACGCCCAGCGCAACACCGCCAGCGGCTCGCGCACCAACATCAGCCGCCACTACGACCTGTCCAACGACCTGTTCGCGCTGTTCCTCGACGACACCCTCAGCTACTCCTCGGCCCTCTTCCGCGGCTTCCCCGCCGACTGGGACCTGCTCGCCGCCGCCCAGCACCGCAAGATCGACCGGCTGCTGGATCTCGCCGAGGTACGGGAGGGCACCCGGGTGCTGGAGATCGGCACCGGGTGGGGAGAGCTGGCCATCCGCGCCGCCGCGCGCGGCGCGCACGTCACCTCGCTCACCCTCTCCCGGGAACAGGCCGCCCTGGCCCGCGAGCGCGTCGCGGCGGCCGGTCTCGCCGAGCGGGTCTCGGTGGAACTGTGCGACTACCGCGAGGCCCGCGGCACCTACGACGCCGTCCTGAGCGTGGAGATGGTCGAGGCGGTGGGCGCGGAGTTCTGGCCCGTCTACTTCCGCGTCCTGGACGAACGGCTGGCCCCGGGCGGACGCGCCGCCCTCCAGGCCATCACCATGCCCCACGACCGGATGCTCGCCAGCCGGGACACCTTCACCTGGATCTCCAAGTACGTCTTCCCCGGCGGCGTGATCCCCTCCGTCGAGGCCGTCGCCGGGACCGTCCGCGACCACACCCGGCTGCGCGTCACCCGCCGCGACGCCTACGGCGCCCACTACGCCGAGACCCTGCGCCTGTGGCGCGAGCGCTTCGCCGGGCGCGCGGACGAGGTCGCCGCGCTCGGCTTCGACGAGACGTTCCGACGCCTGTGGACGTTCTACCTCGCCTACTCCGAGGCCGGATTCCGCTCCGGCTACCTGGACGTGCAGCAGTACCTGCTCACCAAGGAGGCCACGGCCCGATGACTCCGACTCCCCCTTCCGCCCTCACCCGGCCCGGCGCCGCGCACCGGCTCGTCTCCGCCGTGGAGACCGCGCTCGGCGGTCCCCTCCCGGTGCGGGTCCGCGCCTGGGACGGCAGCGAGACCGGACCGGACGGCGGCCCGGTGGTCGTCGTACGGTCCCGGCACGCCCTGCGCCGCCTGCTCTGGCAGCCCGGCGAACTGGGCCTGGCCCAGGCCTACGTCACCGGAGAGCTCGACATCGAGGGCGACCTCGGCGACGGGCTGCGCGGCCTGTGGGCCGCCGCGCGGGAGCGCGGACGGCACACGCCCCGGCTGAGCGCCGCCGACCGCGCGCGGGCGGTCGGCACGGCCCTGAGCCTCGGTGCCGTCGGCCCGCCGCCCGTCCCACCGGCCTCCCAGGCGCGGCTGCGCGGCGGCCTGCACAGCAGGGCCCGCGACCGGGCCGCCATCAGCCACCACTACGACCTGTCCAACGCCTTCTACCGGCTGCTCCTCGACGAGACGATGGCCTACTCGTGCGGCTACTGGGCGAGCGAGGCCCCCGGCTTCACCCCGGCCGACGCCCAGCGCGCCAAGCTGGAGCTGATCTGCCGCAAGCTCGGCCTGCTGCCCGGCGCCCGGCTGCTCGACGTCGGCTGCGGCTGGGGCTCGCTCACCCTGTACGCCGCCGAGCGGCACAAGGCGCGTGTCACCGCGGTGACCCTGGCCCGGGAGCAGGCGGCGTACGTCCGTGCGCGGGTGTGCGAGCGGGGTCTCGAGGACCGGGTGGAGGTGGTGTGCCAGGACTACCGGGACATCACGGGCGGCGGCTACGACGCGGTCGCCACCGTGGAGATGGGCGAGCACGTCGGGGACGCCGAGTACCCGGCCTTCGCCGCCGCCCTGCACCGGCTGGTGCGGCCGCTGGGCCGGGTGCTGGTGCAGCAGATGTCGCGCGGGCGGAACGCGCCCGGGGGCGGTGCCTTCATCGAGGCGTACATCGCGCCCGACATGCACATGCGGCCGGTGGGCGAGACGGTCGGGCTGCTGGAAGGGGCCGGGCTCGAGGTGCGGTCCGTGGAGTCGCTGCGCGAGCACTACGTGCGGACGATCGGCGCCTGGCACCGGACCCTGGAGGAACGCTGGGGCGATGTCGTGGGACTCGTCGGCGAGGAGACCGCCCGGGTGTGGCGGCTGTACCTGGTCGGCGGGGCGCTGGCCTTCGAGGAGCGGCGTATGGGTGTGGACCAGATTCTGAGTGTGCGGCCGACGGACGAGGGGTGTGCCGGGCTGCCCTCGACGCCCGAGGACTGGTACACCGGGCTGGACCGGCCGTGAACGGGTTCGCCTGGGGCGCCTTCGCGGTCGGACTCGCCTGGTCCGCCGGGGCCGCTCTCGCCGTGATGCTGGTGACCTTCGCCGTCGCCGTGCGCAAGGGCCTGCACCGGATCGTCGACGTGGCCTGGGGCCTGGGATTCACCGCCGTCGCCGTCGTGACCTTCGCGGCGTCGGCGGGCACCGGCGACCCCGGGCGGCGGATCCTGGTCACCGTGCTGACGGCGGTGTGGGGGCTGCGCCTGGCCCGGCACATCGCCCGGCGCGGGCGCGGACACGGCGAGGACCCGCGCTACGAGGAGATGCTGGCCAAGGCGCCCGGCAACCGGAACCTGTACGCGCTGCGGATCGTGTATCTGCTCCAGGGCGCCCTGGTGTGGCTGGTGTCGCTGCCGGTGCAGGCCGCGCAGTACATCACCGGGCCGATGACGGCGTGGGCCGCCGCGGGCGCCTGTCTGTGGGCGGTCGGCATGTTCTTCGAGGCGGTCGGGGACGCCCAGCTCGCCCGGTTCAAGGCCGATCCGGGGAACAAGGGCCGGATCATGGACCGGGGGCTGTGGAGCTGGACCCGCCATCCCAACTACTTCGGGGACTTCTGCGTGTGGTGGGGCCTGTTCCTCATCGCCTGCGACGCGCCCGCAGCGGCGGCGGCCGTGCTCGTGTCGCCGGTGGTGATGAGCCTGCTGCTGACCAAGGGCAGCGGGAAGCGGCTGCTGGAGCGGCACATGGCCGAGCGTCCGGGGTATGCCGCGTACGCGGCCCGGACCAGCGGCTTCTTCCCGCTGCCTCCCAAGTGAGCCTCAGGCGGGGAAGGCCATCGCGGCCACCGGGGCCGAGGTCGGCCGCTCGGACCCGCCCGCCGGCTCGACGGTGATGCCCATGCCCGACGCCCCGTCCACGGCACCCCGCATCAGGACGGCCTGGTCGGTGCGCCCGGGGTCCATGAGTCCGGCGGACCGCATGGTGCCGTCGTCGTCGAACCACAGCTGGTAGACCTTGCCCCGCGGCGGATCCGTCATCCCGGAGACGACGAACACGGCCCGGTCCTGGCCCTCGGAGACGACGACGGTGCCGGTGGCCCCGTCGGCCAGTTTCGCGGTGCGGGTCCTGGCGTCCGGTGCCGCGAGCACGGTGGCGATCCGGTCCGTGGCCTGTTCGGCCTGCCGGGCCTGGTCGAGGGCGTCCTCGGCGCGCTGGTGCTGCCACACCGCCGTACCGCCGAGCGCGGTGGCCGCCGCGAGGCATGCCGCCAGGGCCCAGCGCGAGAGCGGGCGCCCCCAGGAGGCCGTACGGCCCGCGCGGGGCTTGGGCGGCTCCCCGGGCGGGTCCTGGCGGACGGTGGTGATCCGGCGCAGCACCTGCTCGCGCAGCACCGGGCGGGGCGTGAGCGAGACGGCGAGTCCCAGGCGGGCGGCGGCGGCCGTCAGTTCGGCGGTCTCCTCGGCGCACGGCTCGCAGGCCGCGAGGTGCCGTCCGAAGGCCTCCCGCTCCTCGTCGGACAGGGCGTGCAGGGCGTAGGCGCCGGTCAGGGTGTGCAGGTCGGCGGCGGTCACGCGGTCACCCCCAGGCAGTCGCGGAGCCGGATGAGTCCGTCGCGCAGACGGGTCTTGACGGTGCCCAGGGGAAGCGTCAGGGCTTCCGCCACCTGCCGGTAGGTCAGCCCCCGGTAGTACGCGAGGGTGACGGCCTGGCGCTGGATCTCGGTCAGCGTGCGCAGACAGCGCCGCACCTGCTCCCGCTCCAGCCGTGCCTCGACCTGCTCGGTCACCTCGTCGTACTCGGGCGTGTGCTCCAGCAGGGCGGCCTTGTGGTCCCGGGCCGCGGCGGCCTCCACCGAGCGCACCCGGTCGACCGCCCGGCGGTGCGCCAGGGTGAGGATCCAGTTGATCGCCGTACCGCGGTCGGAGCGGTAGCGGGGGGCGGTGCGCCACACCTCCACCAGGACCTCCTGGGCCACCTCCTCCGACTGCGCCTGGTCGCGCAGCACGGCGCGCACGACACCGAGGACCGGGCTCGCCACGAGGTCGTACACCGAGGCGAACGCGTCCTCGTCGCCCAGGGCGACGAGGCCCACCAGTTCTTGCAGGTCCGGCTCGGCGGACGGGTTTCGGCCGATGTGCACGGCTTCTTTCACGGGGGTCCTCCGTGGTCGGGACGTCTCCGGTGGTAATCCGGTCCCCGGAGGGCGGCGGATTGGTCCCGCTCCCCGGAAAAAACGCAGGTGGGACCGGACGGCCTGGGCAGGGGCCCGGGTTTCGGGGACCATGGCGTGGCCGGCGGCCGGCCAATCCGTTCGCCGACCGGCTACGGATGACCAGTGAACGGTTCTCCCCGGCGGGGGACACACGAGGGGTGAGGAGCACGGATGACGGTTCACGAACGGGAGACCGTCCCCGGGGCGGCCCGCATGCCGGCCGCGCTGGTGCCGCGGCTCGCCCCCGGCACGCCGCGGGCCGCGGTGCTGTTCCTGCACGGCGGCAGGTCCGAGGGCCGGTCCCCGTCGCGGCCCTGGCATCTGGCGGCCCTGCGGATGAGGCCCTTCGTGCGGGCCGTCGCCGCCGCGCTGCCTGACGACGACGGGGTCTTCCTGGGAGAGGTGCGCTACCGCGTGCGCGGCTGGAACGGCGACGAGGGCGATGCCCTGCGGGACGTCCGGCGGGCGCTCGACGAGCTCGTCCGCCGGGCCGGTGACGTCCCGGTGGTTCTCGTGGGTCACTCGATGGGGGGTCGCGCGGCCCTGCGTGCCGCGGGCGCCCCGCAGGTCCGGGCGGTGCTGGCGCTGGCGCCCTGGTGCCCGGACGGCGAGCCGGTGAGCCAGCTGCGGGACAAGGACGTCGTCGTGATCCACGGGGACCGGGACCGTGTGACCGACCCGGGCGCGTCGGTGTCGTACGTGCGGCGGGCCCGCGCGGCCGGGGCGCGGGCGGACGTCCGTCTCGTCCCGGGCGGTGACCACGCGATGCTCCGGGGCGACACGAACTGGCACCGCCTCGCGGCCTCGACCGCCGTGGGCCTGCTCCCGTCCTGACCGATCGCTTCACCCCGAAGGGTGAACGGGCCCCGGGCCGGGCCCGCGCGGCGGCGACACTGCCAGGGTGCTGAGCGATCTTCCCGACATCCCCGACGAGTTCATCGGCCGCCGGGCCGAACTGGACCATCTCGCCGACACGTTGGAACGCCGTCGCCTGGTCACCCTCACCGGGGTGGGCGGGGTGGGGAAGAGCAGGCTGGCCCTGCACGCCGCGCACGCGGTCCGCGCCGACCGGGGCCGCGAGGTGATCTGGGCGGAGCTGTGGCCGCTGCGGGACGACCGTCTGCTCACCGCGACGGTCGCGGGCGCCGCGGGCTTCGCCGACCACACGGCGGCCCTGCCGCTGGACGTGCTGTGCGTCTGGCTCGCGGGCCAGGACGCCGTCCTGGTGCTCGACTCCTGCGAACACCTGCTGAGTTCCTGCCGGCACCTGGCCGCGCGGCTGCTGACGGCCTGCCCTTCGCTGACCGTGCCGGCGACCAGCCGGGCAGCGCTGGAGGTGCCCGGCGAACTCCTCGTCACCGTGGGGCCGTTGCCGGCCGCGACCGACGGACCCGGCCGACCTCGTGACGGCCGGCCGGCTGTGCGCGTGGCTGGAGGGCATTCCGCTGGCGCTGGAACTGGTCGCGGGCCATCTGGGACAGCGCACGATCACCCTCGCCGAGGTCGAGCGGTGCTGCGGGACCCCGAGTCCGTCCTGCGGGACCTCCTGGACGGCTCGGGCCGGAGCCGGTGAGGCACCCGGAGGCCGGCGGGCCCCGTCACTCCCCCCGCTGCTCGTGCCGTCCGAAGCCGTGGATCAGGGCCACCGCCAGCGCGCTGATCAGCAGCAGCACGCTCATGTACAGGACCACCGGCCAGGGTTCTCCCCCGGCCGCCTCCAGCAGCGCGGCCGCGACGAGGGGCGCGGTGCCGCCCGCCAGCGCCGCCGCCACCTCGCGGCTGAGGGCGACCCCGCTGAACCGGGTCCTGGTCGTGAACAGGTCCGCCAGGAAGCCCGCCTGGGCGCCGAGCTGAGCCCCCAGCAGCAGCCCGCTCAGGCCGAACGCGAACCACACGTACCCGGCCTCCCCGGTGTCCAGCAGCCAGAAGAAGGGGAACGCGAACGCCGCCGCGGCCACCATGGCCCAGCCGAGCACGACCCGGCGGCCGACCACGTCGCCCAGCGCCCCGGCCACCGGCGTCATCGCCGCACTGCACGCGAAGTAGATCAGCGCCCCGACGAGGGTGACCGTGCGGGAGACGTCGAGCCGCTCGGTGAGATAGGCGAGCGCGAACACCACCGGGATGTACGCGGCGACGTTCGGCCCGATACTGCTGATCACCCCGAGGAAGAGGGTCCGCGGAGCGCCGCGGGCCAGCTCCACCGCAGGCGCACGCGCGACTCCCCGCTCCCGCTTGACCTGCTCGAACATCGGGCTCTCGGCCACGCTGACGCGGATGTAGAAGCCGGTCGCCGTGACCAGGATGGTGACCAGGAAGGGGATGCGCCATCCCCAGTCGAGGAAGTCGTCCGGGGGCAGGGCCGCCACGGCGGCGACGGCCCCGGCCGAGAGCAGCGCGCCGACCGCCGCACCCGCCGGGGGGATGGCGGCGTACCGTCCGCGGCGCTCCGGCGTGGCGAACTCGGCCAGGGTGAGGGAGGCGCCCGCGTACTCGGCGCCCGCGCCGAACCCCTGGATCATCCGCAGCACCACGAGCAGCGCGGGAGCCCACGCCCCGGCGGTCTCGTACGTCGGCAGCGCGCCCATCAGGGCGCTGGCCAGGCCGACCGTGACCAGCGTGATCACCAGCATCCGTCTGCGGCCCAGCCGGTCCCCGTAGTGCCCGATGACCAGCGCGCCGAGCGGCCGGACGGCGAACCCGACCGCGAACGTGGCGAAGGACGCCAGGGTCGCCGCGACCGGGTCGCCGGGCGGGAAGAACAGCCGGTTCAGGACGAGCGCGCTCATGGTGCTGAACAGGATGAAGCCGTACCACTCCAGCGCGGTGCCGATGGTCGTCGCCAGCACCACGCGCGTCAGCATGGACGGTCCTCCACCGGCCATACGCCGCATATACCGCATCCGGCCACTCTGGTCGAGAGTCTGCGCCCGCCCGCCGAACCTCGCCGGTACCGGGGGCGCACACCCGTCGGACGGACGCAGCGCCCGCTCCGGCCGTCAGGACACGCTCGCCGACGGGAGCGGGTCGAGGGTGACGTGCGGGGACAGCGCCCGGAGGAAGTCGGGGGCGTCGAAGATCCGGCCGGCGGAGGCGACGCCGAGCGTGCGGGTCCGGCCCGTGAGGACGCGGTGCACCGCCTCCACCACGAGCGGTGCGGTGACGGCGTAGATGTCCCGGCCGCGTGCCACGGCACGCCGTTCGGTGTCACCGCGCCGTACGACCACGTCGACCAGGAAGGTCTGCTCGGAACGGCCGTTCCGGTCGGCCGCGGTGGGCGCCGGGGTGTCCGGGGCCGCGAGGTCGCCCGCCGCCTCGGTCGTCATATGGGTGCGCACCTCGGGCACGGAGAGGTGACTGGGGACGGTGACGACGTCGGCCATCGTGAACTCCCCGACGACCTCCCGGGTGCCCATCGGCTCCGGGAAGGGCCACGTGAGGAGGGTCGTCTCGTCGTCGTGGTACTCCAGCCGTCCCTCCGTGTAGCGGACGCGCCTGCCCGCCCGGCGCTCCCGGGAGACCGTGCCCGCGACACGCGTCCCGGGGGTGGGGTGCCAACCGCTCAGCCCGTAGGCGATGTTCACCTCGTCCGCGCTCGTCCAGTCCCCCATCGCCGCGGTGGCCAGCAGGTCGCCGAGGCCGCCGTAGAACGCCATCGCGGGCACGATCACCGCTCCCGCCGCGCGGGCACGGTCCGCGAAGTGCGTGAAGGTGTCGAGGTTGGCCTCGATCTCGGCCGCCACGTCGACGTACGGGATCCCGGCGCGCAGCGCCGCCTCGATCACGGGAGCGGCGGTCACGGCGAAGGGACCGGCGCAGTTGATGACGGCGTCCGCGCCGTCCAGGGCGCGGTCGAGCGAGCCGGGGTCGTCGACCGAGGCCGGACGGACCTCGAGGACACCCGGGGCGCCGGGAAGGGACGCCGCCAGTGCCCGGAGCTTCCCGGCGTCGCGGCCGGAGAGGACCGGGACGAATCCGCGTGCCCGCAGCTCGGCCACCACGAAGCGCCCGGTGTGCCCGTACGCGCCGAACACCGTCACCGTCTGCCCCGGTCGCATTGCCGACCCCATGACATCTCCCCCTGCTCGAAACGGTCCGCCGGGTCCGCTTGACCCGTCGCGACCATCCTGGCGAGGGCGGACGCACCGCCGTGAGTGTCCGGAACGACGTGGCCCGTACAGTTTCGGACATGACCACCGTCGCGCTCGCCGTCACCGATGGCATGCTGCACTTCGAACTGTCCCTGGCGTACGAGGTGTTCGGCCCGCCCCCGGCGGGTGTGACCGTCCCCTGGTACGACGTCGAGGTCTGCGGGTCGGAGGCCGTGCGCGTCGGCCGGTTCCGGCTGGAGCCCGACCAGGGGCTCGACCGGCTCCGGCATGCCGACACCGTGATCGTGCCCGGCTGGGCGGACGTCGACGTGGACCCGCCCGCCGAGCTCGTCGACGCGGTACGCGCGGCCCACGAGGCGGGTGCGCGGGTGGCCTCCCTGTGCACGGGCGCGTTCGTGCTGGCGGCGGCCGGGCTGCTGGACGGCAGGCGCGCGACCACGCACTGGGCCCACACCGAGGCCCTGGCCGGACTCCATCCGCTCGTCGAGGTCGATCCGGACGTGCTCTACGTGGACAACGGCAGCGTGCTCACCTCAGCGGGCAAGGCCGCCGCGATGGATCTGTGTCTGCACCTCGTCCGGCTCGACCACGGCTCGGCCGTCGCCAACGCGGTGGCCCGCCGCCTGGTCGTGCCGCCGCACCGGGCCGGCGGCCAGGCCCAGTTCGTCGCCGCCCCGGTACCCACCCGGGACGACCACCCGCTGGCCGCGCTGCTCCCCTGGGCGATCGAGCGCCTCGACCAGCCGCTCACGGTGGAGGACCTGGCCCGCCGGGCGGGGATGAGCTCACGCCACCTGGGCCGCCACTTCCGGACGGTCACCGGCACCACGCCCCTGCGATGGCTCCTGACCCAACGGATCCGCCGCGCCCAGGAGTTGCTGGAGACCACCGACGACACGGTCGACACCATCGCGACGGCCACCGGCATGGGCACCGCCACGACGCTGCGCCGGCACTTCAACCGGACGGTCGGCGTGCCGCCGGACTCCTACCGCCGCACGTTCCGCACGCGCCACGCGGCACCCGAGCGCTAACCACCCCGTCACAGGCAACGCACAGGCCCTCTTCCGCCTCTAGCACAGCGTCACCCCCCAATCGAGAGGACCGCGCTGTGCGTTCACGTACTCACATACGTCCACGTCTGATTCCGGCCGGGTCGCTGGTCCTGGCCCTCGCCGCGGCCGGCTCCGTGCTGGCCGGGCCGGCCGGCTCCGCCTCCGCCGTCGAGACGGCCGGGCGGGCCGATCTGCGCGCCGATGTGAACCGCGACGGGCGGGTCGATGTCACCGGTGGCAGCGACAAGACCGGCGAGGACACCTGGTCGGTCGGGCGCGGGGCCGTCTACCTGCCCAACATCGACGACGACACCAAGCGGTGTCCCGTCTCCGGGCCGGGCGGCAGACCCCTGTCCGACGCCAAGCTGGCCGCGTGCAACGACGGCACCGACACGAAGGTCAACGGCACCGCGGACGCCGCCGACCTCGCCCGGGTCCGTTCCGTGCCGATGCCCGGCCTGGCCTCGAACGCCAAGGGCAGTCTGAAGGTCACCACGGGCGGCAAGCACGCCCACCTCTTCCTCAAGCGGGACGGCAAGTGGGTCCTGGTGACGTCCACGACCCGGCTGACCGCCGCCGAGCTGCGTTCCGGCGTGGAGTTCGGCATCGAGGCCACCGACATCGTCCGGGACACGGCGAAGTGGGACGGCCGCGCGGTGGTCCGGCTGACGGTCAAGTCCGGGCAGAAGTCCACCTCCGACGCCGTGACCCTGCGCGTCGCACCGCTGCTGACCCACCATCACCTGCAGAACACCCAGCAGGTGATGGTGACCGAGGTCCAGGGCGAGGGCGAGTACAGCCGTCTCCAGCAGAAGTTCGTCGCCGAACTCGGCAAGGAGGTCAAGAAGGCCGGGGTCACCACGCCGCTGGTCAAGTTCACGAAGTACGCCGACCCCTGGGCCCAGGACTTCGTCGAACCGGCCTACGTCAACATGAGCGGTCCTGGCGGGCAGCCGCAGGTGATGCGCGTGATGCTGCGCTCCGCCCAGCCGGACCGGGACGCGGGCCGCGAGCTGTTCGAGAAGGTCCGCGGCCGGGACATCGGCGTCGTGCAGGTGAAGGACCCGGCGGAGCCCGACGACTGGTCGCTCAACTCCTTCGGCAACCTGGAGACCATCCCGCCCTACGCGCAGGGCGGGCGCTCCTTCCCGGCCGGGCGCATCATCATGGGCGAGCGCAAGGACAGCGGGGCACGTCCGTCGAAGGTGATGCGGACGATGCTCAAGTCGCAGGGCATGCAGGACCCGCTGCTGCTGGACACCTCCTGGCTGGGCGTCGGGCACGTCGACGAGTTCGTGCAGTTCCTGCCCGCCGACACCCCGCGCGGCTGGCGCATCGGCGTCGCCGACCCGCAGGCGGGGCTGCGGCTGCTGCGTGACGCCAAGCGCGACGGCCACGGCGCGACGAAGATGTTCTCCGTCCCGGGCCGCAGCGACAGCCCCGCGCCCAAGGAGACCATCGACCAGGCGCTCGCCTCCCGGCACCTGGTGTCCGACAACGAGATGGCGGCCCGGCGCATCGCGGCCAACCTGGAGATCCTCAAGCGGGAGACGGGTGTCACCGACGAGGAGATCGTGCGGGTGCCCGCGCTGTACACCCGTGAGTCGGAGGCCTTCGCCGCCGACGGCCAGGACGTTCCCGTGCCGCGTCTGACGCGCATGGGCGCCGCGCCCGACCTGGTGGACAGCCTCCGGGACCGCGGCCAGCAGAAGTGGCTCGCCGAGAACCCGGCGGCCCCGCGTGCGGCGGCCGCCCCGGCGACGGTGCAGACCAGCGCGTACGTGCCCGGCGCGGTCAACGGCGTGCTCCTGGGCCGCGACCGCTACCTCGCCCCGCGCCAGTGGGGGCCCGTCATCGCGGGCAAGGACATCTTCACGGAGGCCGTCAACGCCGTCTACACGAAGGTCGGCATGAAGGTGTCGTACATCGACGACTGGTACACGTACCACCTCGGCATGGGCGAGGTGCACTGCGGCACCAACACGCTGCGCGACGCGTCGGGCGCGTGGTGGCGGCAGCCGGTGCGGTAGCGGGCCGGTCCTCGACGCGGACGCGTCGGTTGTCGGGGGGGGCAGTGACAGGGCCCCCCACTTCTCCGCCGGGCAGGTCAGGGCGGTGTGACACTGGCCGTATGGCATCCGAGCAGAGCAGCGGCGGGGTCGGGGTGGGGACGGAGCTGGGGCAGTTCCTGCGGGCCCGGCGTACCCAGACCCTCCCCGAGCAGGTCGGTCTCACCGTCGGCCCCGGTCTGCGTCGCACGCCCGGCCTGCGCCGTGAGGAGCTGGCGACGCTCGCCGGGGTGAGCATCGACTACTACGTCCGCCTGGAACGCGGCAAGGAGACCCGCCCCAGCCCCGCCGTGCTCGACGCCCTCGCCCGCGCGCTGCGACTCGACGACGCCGAGCACCGGCATCTGCGCGACCTCGCCGCCCGGGCCGCACGGTACGCCCCCGAGCCTCCGCCGCCGCCGAGCCGGACCGTGCGCCCGCATCTGAGGCTGATCCTGGAGACGCTCCGCCCGAGCCCCGCGTACGTGATCAGCCGGAGCATGGACCTGCTCGCCTGGAACCCCGGCGGACTCGCCCTGTACGCGGGCATCGCCGACTGGCCCGCGGGGCAGCGCAATCTCGCCCGCTATCTCTTCCTCCACCCCGCCGCGCGCGGCCTCTTCCCCGACTGGGACGAGCAGGTACGCGGCTGCGTGGCCCGGCTCCGCAGCCTGGCCGGCACCGCCCCGGACGCGCCCGACCTCACCCAGCTGGTGGGCGAACTCGTCCTCAAGAGCCCGGACTTCGCGAAGCTGTGGGAGCGCTACGACGTCATCGGGCGCAAGAAGCTCCAGAAGACCTTCCACCACCCCGAGGTCGGCGTCCTCACCCTCGCCGGCCAGAGCATGCAACTCGAAGGCACCCCCGGCCAGCGCCTCGGCATCTACACCGCCGACCCCGACACGCCCGACCACGACGCCATGCTGCTCCTGGACCTGACCGCTCCCGGAACGGCCGGGGCTACGGAGACGAAGGCCGGGCGGCAACGGCGTACGCGACCCTGACGGGCGGCTCGCCGACCGTACGGGACAGCGCGGCTCGGCCGTCAGCCGTACCGTGCCCGCTCGCGGTCGCGGCGCCCGGGACGGAATCGCCCGTGTGCCTTGCGGCGGACGGACGGAGCCGGGCCCTGGACCGGCATCCCGGAGCGGCCGTAGTGGACGCCGGCCATGCGGTCGCCGTGCTGGGAGTTCAGCAGGCGGATGAGGAGGACCCCGATCACGATCATCCCCAGGATCGCGGCCACGGTCACGAACGTCTGCACCGTCCTCACCTTCCCGTCGGGATGCGTCGACGTGCGGCCAGGCCGCGGGCCGCGTGCCCGCCTTCGGAGTCCCAGACCGCCTCCACGGCCCGGTCGGCGTCGCGCAGGACCCGCAGCCGCGCCGCCTCCTCCAGCAGCCGGCTGGCGGTCAGCACGCCGCGTGGGTCGCTCGCGGCGGCCATCAGCCAGGCGGCCGACTCGGGCGTGGTCCGCGGCGGGACGACCAGGAGGTTCCAGCGGCCCACGTGGTAGGAGAGCAACAGCAGTTCGTGCGGGTCCTGCTCGGCCAGGAACCAGCCCACGTTCACCACGTGCCCGGCGACGGGCACCTTGCGTGGAACGACCGGCCACTGGGTGGGGTTCACGGTGACCCGGGTGATCCGCCCCCACAGCGGATCGAGTACGGCGGTCAGGGCCGGGAGTTCCGCCCCGAGATCGCGGGAACGGGGCCACCAGGCGCCGTCCAGCAGAGCCGGGGCGGAGCCGACGGGTGCCAGCGACAGACGCGGAGGGGCCGGGGAGAACCGGTCTTCGGCTTCGGTCGTCGGCGGGTGGGAAATGGTCGCAGTCATGACGCGAACCTGCCCCGGGCCGGTCGCGACCGGCCCGCGTATTGAATCGCCGAAAACGACACGGGCCTGGAAGCCGGTGTTCGAAATATCCTCGGTATTTCCAGCGTACTCCGCGCACAGGCCCGGCGGACCGTACGGAGGGCCCGGTCTACGCGCTGCCGGTGTCGAGGAGGATCCGTTCGGCCCGCGTCACGCTGCCGACGCGGACGGCTTCGGCCATGGCCGCGCGCGCGGCGTCGGGCGGCGTGTGCGAGGGGACCACGAGGAGGGAGAAGAGATCCTGCTCGCCCCGGGTGATCAGGACGGTGTCGTCACCTGCCGCGAAGGAGTCGATGTGGACGACCCGGTCGTCGATGGTCATCCGCGTCGGCAGCCCTTCCCAGGCTCCGGCGTCCAGGCCGACACGGGTGACGGGCCCGAGGTAATCGGTCAGCGCGGTGATCAGACCGGGCAGCTCGGCGGCGATGTCGCGGGAGCGCGGCCACCACGCCCCGTCGAGCACGCCCTGCCGGTCGTGCGTCGTCTCCAGCCGTACGACGGCCGTCCCGGGGCGCACGGCCCGGTGGACGGCGTCCGGCAGCAGCCTGGTCACACGCGGGGCGGAAGAAGAGTCGGCCATCGCACTCGCCTGCTTCCCTGTCGTCACTCCTGATCGCTCGCGGCTGCCGCCATCAGCGGTTCCGCCGCCGCCTCGGTCGTATCCGGCGGCACCACGAGCAGGTCCCAGCGACCCCGGCCCGGGGCGAGCAGGACGGCGGTGTGCGGTGCGGACGCGGCGAGGGCCCTGTGCAGTCGTACGACCTGGTTGAAGACGAGCGTGCGGCCGGGCACCGCGGACCACACCGCCCCGTTGACGGTGACGCTGGTGATCTGGCCCCACGCGCGCGGCAACCCCGCGAGCAGCGAGGGGAGTTCCGCGAGCAGATCGTACGAACGAGGCCACCATGCTCCGTCGATGGGCCGGGGCATGCCGCTGCGGGGTGCCAGGCGCATCCGGAGGACGGGCTGGGAGGGAATCTGGGGCTGCAGTGCGGTGGTCATGATGAACTCCTGCCAACTGCCGTAAGAGAGCGAAGGGTCGAGGTCAGGCGCGCCGGGCCGCGACCCGCTCGGCCGTGCCGGGCGCTGGTGGGGTCGGCGTGGTGGAGGTCGGCGAGGAGGTCGGCGGCGTCCGGTCGTCGCGGAACAGCCGGCCGACGTGTGCGTGCGGCAGCCCGCGCAACCGGCCGCGCACACGGGTGCCGTAGCGGTGCGGGGACGTCGCCCTGGAAGCTCATCGTGGGCGTGGCCGGAATGGACGGCATGCGTGGCTCCTCGGCCTGGATGCGGATGGCGCGGCCGGAGTCACGGGCTGCCCCAGTGAGAACGGGCGACGTGCTCTGGGAGGAAAGGTGCTCGGGTGGACTCGCCGGAGACGAGGCGACGGTCCTGGGCCGGTGGATTCCGGCATACGGAAGTGCTCGTGGTCTCCACCGTACTCCGGCCGTGTAACAACACGGGACGGTTCAGGTCCCGAGGACCAGGACGCGGAACGGGCCCGGCCGCATGGTGCCCGGGGTGTCGCCGTCGAGGCAGCGCCACCCCCAGGAGCGCAGGGCCTCGACGATCCTGTCGTCGGAGCGGTTCACCAGGGTGACGCCGACGGTGGCGCCGTGGTCGGTGAGCAGTCGTCTCTGGAGGCGCCGGGCGAGGTTCCAGGCGCGGTCCTGGTTCTGCCGGCGCACCCAGGGCTGGACGAGGATGACGGAGACCATGAAGAGGCGCCCGGAGCCCGCGAGGCGGAGCAGGCTTCCCGGGAGGTATCCGTCGAAGCCCTCCCACCAGGGCCCGTCGCCGCGTACGGGGAAGCCGTAGGCGCAGCCGGTCAGGGCGGTGGTCTCGGCGATCAGCAGCGAGAACCCCGGACGTTTCGCGTCGGCCGCCAGCCGGCGCAGGAAGGCGCCGCGGGCCTCGTTCCACGCCCACGGGCCGCCGCCGGAGGTGTCCGCGTACAGATCGCCCAGCTCCCCCAGCCGGTCCTCGACCTGACGCCGGGTCAGCTCGCGGACGCGGGCGCCCTCACGGGGCGAGGAGCCGCGCTCCGGCCTCGGCGGACGGGGCCTCCGCGGGCCGCGCCGGTCCGGGACGGCCCGCCGCCCGGGAATCTCTGCGGTCGTCGGCGCGACCGGAACGTGCACCGTCATGAGGCAAGCCCTGCTCCGGGCACGGGAGGACCCGACCCGGGGTCGTCGGTCGCCGAGGGCGGCACCGGTGTCGGGGCCGGTGCGCGAAGCGCTCTCGGTACCTCCACGGTACTCCCGGCCGGGCACCCGTCCGCCGGGTCCGCGGCCGGGAGGCCCGGGGTGCGCGGCTACCTGGAGGCGGCGGTGACGAGGCCGTCCAGCCAGGCCTGGTGCCCGTTGAGCATCGGGTCGGGCCGCTCGGCCGCCAGGGCCGCGGCGGGCCGGCCGATCTGCGTCTCCTGGGTCAGGATCCGCACCCGGCCGCCGGGCAGGTCCTCGACCAGCCAGGCGTGCAGCACGTCGAGCCGCTCCTCCGGCGTGCCGTCCTGCTTCGCCGTCCAGGACAGGCGGCCGGGGACGCCGCGAACGTGCCGAAGCTGAGGTCGAGGCCGTCCTCCTTCAGCCCGGGGCCGCCCCCGTTCAGGAAGGAGATGTCCGCGACGTTGGCGTAGTAGCCCTCCCAGAGACGAAGTGTCGGCTCACCAGAAGGAGACCCCGCACCATGACCACGCAGAACGCGTCCGACTGGACGCAGAAGCACCCGTCAGGGGAGCTTCTTGAGCAGTTCGGCGGCGAGCGGGGCGGAGGAGGCCGGGTTCTGGCCGGTGACGACGTTGCGGTCGACCCGGACGTGCGGCGCCCACGGCTCCCCGGTCTCGACCGTCAGGCCCGCCTCGGTCAGCCGGTCCTCGAGCAGCCACTTCGCCTTGTCGGCGCTGCCGGCGAGCCGCTCCTCGGTGTTGGTGAAGGCGGTGATCCGGTAGCCGGCGTAGGCGTTGCCGCCGTCCTCCTTCACCGCGGCCAGCAGCGCGGCCGGGCCGTGGCAGACCACGCCGACCGGCAGCCCGGACTCCACCGCCCGGGCGAGGAGGGCGCCGGAGTCGGTGTCGACGGCCAGGTCCTCCATCGGGCCGTGGCCGCCGGGGACGTACACCGCGTCGAAGTCGTCGAGGCGTACGTCGGTCAGCGTCAGCGGGGCGCGGAACTCCGGGGCGCCCTCCACCACGGCCTTGATCTTCGCGGCGTTGTCCGCGCCGCCGGCGGCCTCGGGGGCCAGGCTGCCCGGGTCGACCGGCGGGACGACGCCGCCCGGGGTGGCCACGGTGATCTCGTGACCGGCGGCCTTGAACGCCTCGTAGGGGGCGACCGCCTCTTCGGCCCAGAAGCCGGTGGGGTGCTTGCTGCCGTCGGCCAGCGTCCAGTGGTCGGCGCCGGTCATCAGGAAAAGGATCTTCGCCATGGGGTGCTCCTACGGTTCTGAGGGGTGGTGGGTCCGCATGGTCCGGCTGCGTCGTCACCACGACGCTAGGCCCGGCTCCCATCGGAGTACCAATAGGGGAGTCGATATCGCCCATCGACACTCCGATGGACCTCGGCGGCTACGCTGACGTCATGGACAACCGGACGTCCGAGGCCGCCGGTACCGGCAGGCGGCTACCCGCCCACACCGACCTGAACCTGCTGCGCACCTTCCTCGCCGTCTACCGCGCCGGTACGTTCACCGCCGCCGCGCCCGCGCTCGGGCTGTCCCAGCCGACCGTGACGGCGCAGATCCGCGCCCTGGAGCAGCAGACCGGTCGCGAGCTGTTCACCCGGCTGCCGCGCGGTGTCGAACCCACGCCCGTCGCCCACGAACTGGCCGCGCGGATCGAGGGCCCGCTCGACACCCTCGCCACCCTGGAGGGCGGCCGGGAGGGCGGCCCGACCCTGCCCGTGCATCTCGCCGGGCCGTCGGAACTGCTGTGCGTACGCGTCCTGCCCGCCCTGGTCCCCCTCGTCGCCGACGGCGTCCGGCTGCGCGTCACCCAGGGGCTGCCCGAACCCCTGCTGGAGGAGATGCGGTCGGGCCGCCACGACCTCGTCATCACGACCCGGCGTCCTCGCGGCCGGGCCCTGGAGTCCGTCCCGCTCGCCGACGAGGAGTATCTGCTCGTGGCCTCCCCCGACTGGGCCCGGCGCATCGCCGCGGATCCTCGGGCGGACGGCGACCTGTGCGCCGCCCTGCGCGAGGTGCCGATGGTCACCTACGCCGAGGACCTGCCCATCGTGCGGCGCTACTGGCGGACCGTCTTCGGCAGGCAGCTCACCACCCGGGCCGCGGTGACCGTGCCCAACCTGTACGCCGTGCTGTCCGCGGTCAACGCCGGGGCGGGCGTCAGCGTGCTGCCGCGTTCGCTGTGCCAGGAGTACCTCGACTCCGGGCGCCTCGCCCTCCTCCACGACCCGGAGGAGGCGCCGCTGAACACCCTGTTCCTCGTCCAGCGGCCCGGCTCCGAGGCCAACCCCGACGTGCTCCGGGTCCGCGACCGGCTCCGGGCGGCCGCCCGCGCCTGGTAGACGCGTCCGCGCCCCCGCGACGCGTCAGGACCTGTCAGCCGAGGCGGCTGCGCGGGACTCGGCGGCGGCCTTCAGATCGCGCAGCCACGCGTCGAGACCGTAGCCGAGGGCCTTGGTGGCGGTGGGGACGTCCGCCTCGACCTGGGCGCCGGTCCAGGTCTCCTCGGTGTGGACGCGCACGCCGCCCTTCACCTTCCTGAACGTCCACAGATGGACGCCCTCGTCGATGCGCAGCCCCTCGCCGATCGCGGGGCCGCTCCACAGGAGGCAGTCGCGGTCGCGGAGTTGCCGGACGGTGGAGGTGATCTCCAGTGTGGTGGCGGGGGTGGTGGGGGTGGCGGGTGCCGGGGTCGTCCACCGGAACTGCGAACCCTTGCGCAGGCGGCCGGAGTCGAGCCGCTCCACGGTGGTGACCGGGGGCTGCCAGGACGGCCAGCTCTCGACGTCGGTCTGCACCTTCCAGATCGTGCTGAGCGGGGCCTTGATCACGGTGTCGGCCTCGTAGCGGATGAGGGCGTCGCCGTCGACGCCGCGCCCGCGGCACTGGGACGTGCCGCCCTGCGGGGCGGCCTGGACGGCGGGGACGGTGCTCGCGAGAACGCCGGCGACGGCGAGCGCGACCAGGCCCGTGACGGCGCCGCCTCGTACGTTGCTGATGCTGACCATGGTGTCCCTCTCGATCTTTGGTTATCCATCTTCTCGTTCGTTAGAAGTTGTAACTCACCAGCAGAGAGAGTGTCAATAACTTTGGTGATAACCTCTAACGGTGACTGAAGCAGGAGCGAAGACCCCGCGCGAGCGCTACCGCGCCCAGGTGCGTACGGAGGTCAAGGAACACGCGTGGGAGCAGATCGCCACGGCGGGAGCGTCCGCGCTGTCCCTCAACGCGATCGCCAAGCGGATGGGGATGAGCGGGCCCGCGCTGTACCGGTACTTCGCCGGCCGCGACGAGCTGATCACCGAGCTGGTCACCGACGCCTACCGGAGCCTCGCCGACACCTTCCGCGCGGCCTCCGAGGCCGGGCCCGATGTCGTCGCGCTGGGGCATGCCCTGCGCGGCTGGGCCCTGGCGGACCCCCAGCGGTACCTCCTCATCTACGGCACCCCCGTCCCCGGCTACCACGCACCCGACGACGTCACCGCGATCTCCTCGGAGATCCTGGCGACCCTGCTCGACGCCTGCGCCACGCTGTCACCGGACACCCCGCCGACACCGCCGACACCGCTCGACGCGCACCTCGAAGCCCACCGCGACTGGGCGGCCGGACACCCCGCCCCGCCCGCGGCCCTCCGCCGCGCCCTGACCTTCTGGACCCGGCTGCACGGCGTCCTGTCCCTGGAACTCGCGGGCCACTTCAGGGGGATGGGGATCGACCCCGCACAGCTCTTCGCCGCCGAGCTGGACGAACTCTCGCGCCCTGACTAGACCGTGCCGCCGGGGCCGCCGTCGTTGCGGGTGTTCCTCGGGGTGAGGCGGCGGTAGGCGGCGCGGGCGTGGGTCAGGCGGGCCAGGGCCGTGCCCAGGAGGGTGGCGGCGAACAGGCAGGCCAGCCAGGTGGTGTCGCGGTGTCCGGCCCAGGTGAGGGTGCCGGCGGGCGGGATGGCGAAGCCGTTGAGGAACAGCCAGCAGAGCAGGGCCGTTCCGGGGGCGGCCGTGAAGCGGGCGCACAGGCCGAGCACGGCGGCCAGCACGGACAGTGCGGGCAGGGCCAGTTCCGGACGGTCCGGCCCCACCACGGTGTTGAGACACGCCACCAGCGCCAGCGCCCCCGCGAAGGCCCCGGCCCAGACCAGCGGCGTCGCCACCGGCTGAGGGACGGGCCTGGCTCCGGTGCCCAGGGGCATCCACTTGATCATGCTGCCGCTTCCGCTCTGCCGGCCTGTTCCGAAGTGCTCGCCAGGGTGCCATCAACTCCGCCCCGGAGAAACACCGGATCCGGACAGTCGACCAGGGGGAGTCGAGGGTGCGACCCCGGATATTGGCTCGCCCGGCGTCCCCGGGGTGCGTACGGTCGCGTCGCAGACGTCGCGAGAGCGGGGGGACCGTGGCCAGGAGACGTTACGTCGCCAGGGGTGTGCCCGGGGGCTATCGCATCTGGGACAACCGGGGCCGGCGCTGGTGGGGCGACCTCTACGAGCTGTGCCCCGACGATCTTCTGACCGAACTCAACGGGCAGGCGGACCAGGCCCGGATCACGGCGCTGATGAAGCGCTACCGGGCACAGAAGCGCTAGGCGCGCCGCCTGAGGGGGCGGCCTTGGCGGGGAGGAATCGCATCCGGGTCCTCGCGCGGAGCGTCGCCGCGTCCTCGACCACGATGCCACCGCGGTCGAGGACTTCAAGCCCGGGTTCCAGAACTCCGCACGCGTGATGCTCGTCCAGAAGCCAGCGTGAGCCAGGAAACCCCTCCCCTCGGGGAGGGGAGGATTCAATGCGGCGCCGCTGAGCGGCCGGGGACGCGTCAGGCGTCCTCGATGGTGATGAAGGGGTCCCACTGGAAGTACCCCTTCAACTGGCGGTGGCGGTCCAGGATCTGGAAGTAGAAGTGGTAGGTGACCTTGCCGGACCGCTTGACGGTCGTCCGCCAGTAGTGGTCCTGGTAGCGCTGGGTGTCGAACTCCGGGCGGCCCTCGCTGCCCTCCTTCGGCAGGGGGTAGATGCCGTCGATCACCTCGATCTCCGGTGTGCGGATGAGCTGGTGCTGGCTGTCGCTGCTGACGTAGCGGTACAGCAGGGCCTTGTAGTCGCTGCCCAGGGAGACGGTCGTCTCGCGCCACTTGACGGTGTCGCCGGGTTCGGCGCGGAGGTTCAGCTCGGCGCCCGACGTGCCGACGATGTGGTCGTGGCGGGTCGTCATGTAGATCAGGCTCTGGTCGACCTGGGTCGGTGCGTCGGGGTTGCGGGAGGCGTTGGGGTTCCGTTCGACGATGGTGGCCGCGTCGAACGCGATGAGGACGTTGAGATCAGCCATTTCTTCTCTCCCTGTGTCGATTTCTACGCGTGCGGAACCTTGTAGGCCATCGCCCGCGGGTAGTCGTGCCGGTGCAGCCGGACGCGGACCAGGAGCGGTCCGGCGTTGAGCGGGTCGGCCGGGTCGGTGAGGCGGGCCAGGAGGTCGTCCAGGTCCGCGGTGTGGCTGACGCTGACGCCGTTCGCCGGGGTCTTCCCTCCGGCGAAGACGGCCGGGAGTCGGTCGTAGTGCCAGGGGTGCAGGACGTTGTAGAAGTCGGGGTCCGCGGCGTCCTGGTCCGCGTAGAACTCCGGGTGCACCAGCATCTGTTCGATGCCGTAGAAGTGGCCGTTGTCCATGACGAAGACCACCGAGCGGAGTCCGAGCCGGGTGTGGGTGGAGAGTTCCTGGCAGGTCTCCTGGAAGGCGCCGTCGCCGACGAACACCATCGGGCGGGCGTCCTCCCGCTCGGGGGCGAGCGCGGCTCCGGTGGCCGCGCCGACCGACCAGCCGATGGACAGCCAGCTGACCTGCGAGAGGAATCCGCCCGTCGGCAGGGACAGGTTCATCGAGCCGATGAGGGAGAACGCGGCGTCGGAGACGACCGTCCAGTCCTCGCCGGTGTCGTGGTTCAGGAAGTGGTTGATCCGGTCGAAGACGCCGTCGTAGGTGAGGTGTTGCCCGTCCGGCCGGCGGGATCGCGCGGCGCCGGCCCGGAGGGAGGCGCGGTGCTGTGCGAGGGCCGCGGGGCGGTCGCCCGGTGAACCGTGGTGGTCGTAGGACTCGGCGTAGTAGTCGGCGGCCAGGCCCTCGGTGCCGTAGGCCTTCACCAAGGCGTCCTGGAGGGCGGGCAGCAGGTGGCGGAGCTGGACGTCGGGGAAGTAGGAGGTGCCGACGCTGACGCCGCCGAGCGCGGCCATCACCCAGTCGCCGCCGACGGACTGCTCGCCGCCGAGGTTCTTCGACGTGGACCAGGCGCCGAGCCCGATCCGGCAGGTCGCCCAGTCCTTGAAGACGGCGTGCACGTCGGGGTGGCTGGCCGGGCCGTTGTAGACGCCGTGGAACTGCGGCAGGTCCTCGTCGACGACGGCCTTGGCGCCGACGGTGGTGCAGAACGGCACACCGGTGGCCTCCACCAGGCCGGTGAGCTGCTCGCCGAGGCGGAACCGGTCGATCTCCTCGCCGGCCCACATGATCGGGCGGGGCCTGCCGTCCGGGCCGGGATGCTCCTCGACCAGGGTCAGGATCGCCTGCACGGCGTGGTCCAGCATCGTCTGGTTGCGCGCGCTGAACGGCCGCTCGCGCGGCACGATCGGTGTCTCGGGCGCGGGGCAGGGCTCGTCCCAGAGGTCCTCCATGATCTCCAGGTAGACCGGGCGGCGCTCCGAGAGGCACGCGGTGAGCGCGGCGTCGATCTGGCCGGGGGCGAGGCCCGGGTGGGAGACGACCTGCGCGTCCACGGTGACCTGCCGGTAGACGTCCAGGTTGCTCTCCGCGCGGGGGCTCATGTGCGAGGTGAGCAGGCCGACGGCACGGTAGTTCTGCCACTGCTCGTAGGGCGGCGAGGCGTTGACGGCGACCAGCGGGACCTGTTCGACGTAGGCCCCGCCGCAGGCGTTGAGCAGGTTGAACGCGCCCACGCTGTAGGTGACGGCGACCGCTCCCACGCCGTGGATACGGGCGTAGGCGTCGGCGGCCTGGCCCGCGCCGCCCTCGGTGGGGGTGCCGACCCACTCGATGTCGTCCTCGTCCCGCAGGGTGGTGAGGAACGGGCCGAGGTGGTTGCCGGGGACGCCGAACAGATGGGTGATGCCCAACTCGGCGAGCCGCAGGGCGAGATAGCGGGCGACCATGCACCCGCGGTCGATCGCGGTCATGCCCCCTCCCCCGGGACGGTGACCGGCGGGGCCTGGTGGACGGCGAGCGCGGCCCGCACGGCGCTTTCGAGAGCGCCCTCGATCCAGGCGTGCTTGAGGGAGGTGTGCTCCCCGGCGAAGTGCACCGGGCCCTCGGGCCGGGAGACGTCGAGGTGGAAGCTGGTCATCTGGTGCGCGGTGTAGATGGCGGCCTCGCCGAAGGCGTACGGGTCGCGGGCCCAGCTCTTGGTGGCGCCCCGCCCGGTGAAGAACACCTCGATACGGCGGCCGTGCAGGGCCTGGAGGTTGCGCAGGGCGTAGACGTAGCGCTCGGCGCTGCGCATGGAGTCCCAGCGGGCGGCGTCGTCGGACCAGGTGCGGCCGGTGAAGGAGGAGTACGACACCGGGGGCGCGGGGACGTCGGAACCGCTGCCCGTGCCCGGGTCCGGCACAAGGCCCCCGGCCGGGTCGAAGACGTCCCCGCCCCCTACACGTCTCTGCGGTGCAGTGCCTGCGGATGGATCGACAAGAACTCGCGCAAGAGCCAAACCGAGTTCGTCTGCTCCTCCTGCGGCTTCACCTGTAACGCGGACACCAACGCCAGTATCAACGTCGCGGCAGGACAGGGCGGGATCCCCCGCCCCCGGCGAACAGCCGGTGCCGGAGGGGTGACAACGGCCACCAGCCGTTCGAGCACCCGTGAACCTCAGCCCACATAGGCTGGAATCCCCCTCTTTTAAGAGGCGGAGGATGTCAAGTTGTAGAACTGGCGGCGGGCCGAGCCCGCGTTTGTCGACCAGGGCGAGGACGAGCGGATGGAAGTCGGGCAGCCGCATGGCACCGGCCTCGGCGTACTGGGCCGGGTCGTCGAAGGGCTGGTCGTGCTTGGTGGCCCGGAACGTCTTGACGCGCCCGCCGACCCGGCTGGCGTTGGCCTCCAGAATGGTGACCTCGTGGCCGGCGTCCTTGAGTAATCGCCCGGCGACGAGGCCGGTGATTCCGGCCCCGATGACGAGGATCTTCTTGCGCGGGTGGTGGGTGGGGCCGAGGCGGCCCGTGTCTATCAGGGTGTGCAGATAGTCGAGTTTGAGGTCCTTGCCGTCCGGCCCGACGAGCAGGAGCTCACGGGCGAGCCGGAGACAGGTCTGCCAGCGGGCACGGGTGGCGGAGCTGTCCCGAGAAGTGTCGGTCATAACTGGCGATCGTAGATATGGCGAAACGATTTCGCGGTTTCACCGGCGAATAAAGTCCGGAAAGCATTGGTTGCCCTTATTGACGGAATCTCACCTTGCTCGAATTCTTTTTCGACGGACGGGAGATTCGCCAGAGACGGAAGGGAATTGGGCTCGATATCCCATGAATAATTCACTTGCGGAATACGTACCACCACCAACGGCCGCGCACCGCGTTGTTCAGGGGAGACGGGTCGTGACAGGGAGAGGGGTCGTCGGATGGGCAACAAAGGGAGCGTCGCGGTCGTGGTGGCCGGGCTGGTGCTGGTCGTCGGGGGGTGTGGGGGCGGCGGGGCCGGTGACGCGGACGGCTCGACGAGCTCGACCGGCTCGACCGGGAGGGAATCGGCCTCGTCCACGCCGGTTCGGCCGCCGTCCGGGGAATTGGTGAAGTGGGCGGGCGGTGTCTGCGAGTCGACGATCGCCCTCGACGAGCTGCGGGCGGAGAGCGCCGCGGATCTGCGGGAGATCCGGGGCGAGGACGAGGGTGATCTCGTCGCCGGGGCCACCGCCCTCGGCTATCTCTCCACCACACCCTCCGCGGTGGACAGGGTGCAGGGCAGTCTGGAGGACCTCGGCCCGTCGGGCGTTCCGGCGGCCGACCGGATGCTCGATGCCTTGCGGAAAAAGGTGAGCGGTGTCGCGGCGAAACTCGAAGGGGTGTCACCGGCGGTGGGCCTCGAAGACGCCGGGGACACCGCCGCGGACGTCGACCAGCAGGTCCAGACCCTCACCCCGCCGAAGCCGGACCTGCCCGCGCTGGCCGAGAAGGATCCGCGCCTCGCTGCCGCGTACCGGAAGGCCGACCAGTGCGCCCCGGGCTGGAAGCCCGGCGACACGGACTCCCCCGACCCCACCGGCCCGCTCCCCGGGGCGGCGGACGGCAAGAACTTCGCCGCCTGCTCCGACGGCGAGTGCGAGGTCCTGGTGACCTCCACGGCCGACATCACGGCGAACGGGACGAAGGTCCATGTCACCGTGGCCGACGAGCACGTCACCTTCCGGACGGACGGCGCGGTGATGCAACTCGGCGGCACCGGCGGCGAGGCGGGGTTCGGCGACTCACTCAAGGCGACCATCGTGGCGCACAACAAGGACGGTGCCGTGCTGAAGTTCAGCACCTCCTGAGCCGCCAGGGCTTGTCACACACCGCCCGGCCGGCCGGGCGAGGGCGTGTGACGGTGCCGGGATGACCGGTGAGTTCCTGACCGACGGGCTCGGCACGGGCCGGGGCGGCACCGGCCGGACCTGGTGATCACCGATGTCCGGATGCCACCCGGCCAGAGGGACGAAGGGCTGCGCACGGCGCGTCTGATCCAGGCCGAGCAGCCCGGCCTCGCGGTCCTCGTCCTCAGCCAGTACGTGGAGCAGACCTTCGCCGACGAGCTCTTGGACGACCGCCGCGCCGGCGTCGGGACGGGCTACCTCCTCAAGGAACGCATCGGTGACGTCGAGGAGTTCGCCGACGCCGTCACCCGCGTGGCCGCCGGGGCGACGGTCGTCGACCCCGAGGTCGTACGCCAGCTCCTGGCCCGCCGCGGCGACCCGCTGGACCGGCTCACGCCCCGGGAACGCGAGGTCCTCGCCCTCATGGCCGAGGGCCGCTCCAACGCGGCGATCGCCCGCCGTCTCGTCGTCACGGACGCCGCCGTCGCGAAGCACATCGCGAGCATCCTCCAGAAACTCGACCTTCCCCCGTCGGCCCCCGACGACCACCGCCGTGTGCTGGCGGTACTGGCCTGTCTCCGGGCCTGAACCGTATGGCGCCAACGGGTGAATGCGGGCGTTCCGCGTAGCCGCCGACGCGCCCCCGGGAAGGCATGCCCCATGCCGAAGTTCCTGATCCAGGCCACGTACACAGCCGAAGGCACCAAGGGGCTGCTCAAAGAAGGTGCCAGTGGGCGGCGGGCTGTCGTCGATCAAGTCGTCACCGGTCTCGGGGGGCGGGTCGAGGCCATGTACTACGCCTTCGGGGCGGACGACCTCGTGATGATCGTGGACTTTCCCGACACCGTCTCCATGGCGGCCGTGAGTCTCACCGTCAAGGCCAGCGGTGCCATCCAGTCGCGGGCGACCCCGCTGCTCACCGTCGAGGAGATCGACGAGGCCACCCGTCGGCAGGTCGCGTTTCGCGCACCAGGAGCGTAGGCGGCCCTCGGAACGCACTACCTTGTGGAGGCATGGGGGGCTTGCGCGGGGATCCGCGAGGGTGGTGGGAGCGGGGGCGGGCGCTGACGGCGGCCAATCCGCTCGTCGTCGACATCGGCATCGCGCTGCTCGTGCAGGGCGCGATGACCATGCCGTTCGTGGTGCCGCGCGCTGCCGGGCTGCCGCCCGCGACCTGGGCCGCGTACGGGCTGAGCACGCTCACCGTGCTGCCCCTGGTCTGGCGGCGGCGCGCTCCCCTCGCCGTGTTCTTCGCGGTGCTGGCCGCGGGCGCGCTGTACGGGCTCGCCCTGGACGGGCCCGGGCAGCCGTTGCCGTACACCGGGCTTGTCGTCGTGTACACCATCGCCGCGCTGTCGTCCGCGCGGAAGCGGCTCCTCACCGGGGGTGTGCTGCTGGCCGCCGTGCCGGTGGGGGTGTGGCTCAACACGCGGTCGGCGCGTGAACTGACCTTCTCCCTCATCGTGTTCACGGCCGCCTATGTCTTCGGGCGGCTCACCGACGCCCGGCAGCGGGCGCACCGCGTCGAGGCCGAGCGGGCCGCCGCCCGCGAACGGGCCCGGATCGCACGGGAGATGCACGACATCCTCTCCCACGCCGTGAGCCTGATGATCGTGCAGGCGGAGGCCGGTCCGGTGGCGGTGCGTGCCGCGCCCGAGCGGGCGGAGGCCGCCTTCGACGCGATCTCCGCGACCGGGCGGGACGCCATGACGCAGCTGCGGCGGATGCTGGGCGTGCTGCGGGACGGGGACGACGACGGCGCCGCCCCGCGCGAGCCGCAGCCGGGGCTCGCGGAGCTGCCCGCGCTCCTCGACCGGGTGCGGGCCGGGGGCCTCGACGTCACCTACGGGACGGCGGGAGACGTCCGGCCCGTGCCGGAGGCGGTCGCCGCCACCGTATTCCGGATCGTCCAGGAGTCCCTGACCAATACCGTCCGGCACGCCGGAGCACATACCGTCGCGGTGCGACTCGCCTACAGGAGCGGTGACTTGGACGTCAGGGTGACCGATGACGGGCGAGGGCCCCAGGGGTCCCGCAGCGGCGGTGGGCACGGGCTCATCGGTGTCCGCGAGCGGGCCGCGGCGCACGGTGGTACCGCCGTCGTGGGGGCGGGCCCGGGCGGGCGGGGGTTCGAGGTGCGCGTACGGATACCCGTACCGGCCGCCGAGGAGGTGGCGCGGTGACGGTCCGGGTCGTGGTGGCCGACGACCAGGAACTGGTGCGCAGCGGCTTCGCGATGATCCTGGACGTGCAGCCGGACATCGAGGTCGTCGCGGAGGCGGGTGACGGGGCCGAGGCGGTCGAGGCGGTGCGGCGGCACGCGCCCGATGTGGTGCTGCTCGACATCAGGATGCCGCGCATGGACGGGATCGAGGCCTGCCGCGCGATCAGTTCGGCGGGCGACTGCCGGAGCGTGATGCTCACGACCTTCGACTCCGACGAGTACGTCTACGAGGCGCTGCACGCGGGCGCGAGCGGTTTCCTGCTCAAGGACGTACGCCGCGACGATCTCGTGCACGCCGTACGGGTCGTCGCCCGGGGCGACTCGCTGCTCGCGCCGTCCGTGGCCCGGCGTCTGGTCGAGCAGTACACACGGCCCGCCGCCGCCCGGCCCCGCCGCCCCGATCCCCGGCTGGACGTGCTGACCGGGCGGGAGCGGGAGACGCTGCTGCTGCTCGCGCGGGGGTTGTCGAACGCCGAGATCGCCGCCGAGCTGGTGGTCAGCGACCACACGGTGAAGACGCATGTGGGCAACGTGCTGGCGAAGCTGGGGCTGCGGGACCGGATCCAGGCCGTGATCTGCGCGTACGAGTCGGGGCTGATCGCGGCCGGTGGTCCCCCGCCCGGGGGAGGCGGCCGCGACGGTTCCTCCCCCGCGTCGGCGAGGAACTGACCGGCCGGGACCGCCCGTCGGGGCGATCCGCCGGGCGCCCCGGGCCCGGAGGATGGAGCCGTCCCGAACACCGGTTCCGATCAACGGAGTTGACCATGACCCGTACCCGTTTGCTCACCGCCGTGCTCGTCGCCGGGGTGGTCGTGGCGGGGCCGACGGTCGTCCCGGCCACGGCGTCCGGCCCGGCGGCCCCGACCGCCGTGGTGTCCGCCCCGTCCTCCGACACCGCCCTGGAGACCGCCATCGCCGGCCTGCCCACGGCCGACGCGACCGCCGCCCTCGTACGCGTCGGAGGCTCCGAGGGTGTCTGGCACGGCAGTTCGGGCGTGCACGATCTACGGACGAACCGGCCGGCCGATCCTGACGCCCGGTTCCGGGCCGGTTCCGTGACCAAGGTCTTCACGGCGGCGGTCGTCCTGCAACTGGCCGCCGAGGGCCTGCTGGACCTGGACCGCAGTGCCCGCTCGTATCTGCCGGAGCTGATCCCGGCGTCGTACGCGGGCGTCACCGTCCGGCAGCTCCTGAACCACACGCACGGCATCCCGGCCCCCGACTTCCCCGGCAGCACGGTCGAGGAGGCGTACGCGAACCGCTTCCAGATCCACGACCCCCGGGACGTCGTCCGCTCGGCGACGTCGAAGGAGCGCGAGTTCGCGCCGGGCGAGCGGCAGCACTACCTCAACATCGGCTACACGATCGCCGGTCTGCTCATCGAGCGCGTCACCGGTGACACGTACGAGCGTCAGGTCGCCCGTCGGGTGCTCAAGCCTCTGGGGCTGTGTGACACCTACTTCCCGGGGGCGAACCCGCGCATCGTCGGACCGCACAACCGCGGCTACCAGAGGATGCGGCTGGACGACGGCACGGTCGGGCTCCGCGACGTGTCCGTGTGGGGGGCCACGGACGCGTGGGCGGCCGGGGACATCGTGTCGACCACGGCCGACCTGGAGCACTTCACCCAGGCCCTGTTCCAGGGCCGGGTCGTGCGCGGGCCGCTGCTGGACGAGATGTTCACCCTGCCGAAGGTGACCGACTCCGAGACCGGGGAGCCGGCCGCGTACTCCGTCGGCCTGTCGATGAAGGTGCTGGGCGGCCGTGAGGTGTGGGGCAAGACGGGCGGGCGCTGGGGCTACAACGCGGCCATCGCCTCCACCCGCAACGGCTCCCGCACCCTCGTCTACAGCGTCAACTCCACCGACGCCAAGGGCCAGGACATGAACAAGGTGGCCGAGGCCGTCATGGTGGCGACCTACGGCAGACCGTAGCCCTCCCCTCTCACGTCGCCGGCGGCGTCGCCCGTACCAGGCCCGTCTGGTAGGCGATGACGACCAGTTGCGCCCGGTCGCGGGCGTCCAGCTTCGTCATCGCCCGGTGGATGTGGGTGCGGACGGTCAGCGGGCTGAGGGTCAGGTCCTCGGCGATCTCCGTGTTGGACCGGCCCTCCGCGGCCAGGGCCATCACCTCGCGCTCGCGGACCGTGAGGTCGGCGAGGCGTTCCGGCGGTGCCAGATGGGTGCCGGGGGCGGGGGCCAGCAGGAAGCGGGTGATGAGGGAACGGGTGGCGGCCGGGGAGAGGAGGGACTCGCCGGAGGCCACCGTGCGCAGACCGGTCAACAGGGTGTCGGCGGTGACGTCCTTGCCGAGGAAGCCGCTGGCACCGGCGCGCAGGGCCTCGGCGACGTAGTCCTCGGTCTCGAAGGTGGTCAGGATGAGGACGCGGGTGGCGGACAGCTCCGGGTCGGCGCAGACGGTCGCGGTGGCGGCGAGGCCGTCGGTGCCGGGCATACGGATGTCCATGAGGACGATGTCGGGGCGGTGGGCGCGGGTCAGCTCCACCGCCTCCGCGCCGTCGGAGGCCTCGGCGACGACCTCCATGTCCGCGCAGGAGTCGATGAGGATCCGGAACGTGGCCCGCAGCAGGGCCTGGTCGTCGGCGAGCAGCACCCTGATGGTCATGCCGTGGTTCCTTCCGCGAGGTCGGGCGAGGCGTGCAGCGGCAGCGCGGTGGTGACCTCGAAACCGCCCTGCGGCCGGGGGCCCGCGCACAGCTCGCCGCCGATGGACTGGGCGCGTTCGCGCATGCCCACGAGGCCGAAACCGCGGCCCCGGGCGGGCTCCGGCTTGCCGGGGCCTTCGTTGACGACCGTGATCAGCAGGCGGGAGCCGGTGTAGGCGAGGCGGACGTGCGCGGCCTCGGCGGCGGCGTGCTTGGTGACGTTGGTGAGGGCCTCCTGCACGATCCGGTACGCCGTCAGGTCCACGCCCGGCGAGAGCGGCTGCGGCTCCCCTTCCGTCGTGACGGTGACGCGCAGGCCCGCCGACTCGCACGCCGTGACCAGCTCGGGCAGCCGGCCCAGGCCCGGGGAGGGGTCCAGCGCGGCGGAGCCGGGGTCGGTGTCGTTCTCACGCAGCAGGCCGAGCGTGGCCTTCAGCTCCCGCAGCGCCGAGGACGTGGTGCCCGTCAGGTCGGTGAGGATCTTCTGCGTCTGCTCGGGGTGGGTGAGGGCGAGATGCGCGGCCGTGCCGGCCTGGGCGTTGGCCAGGGCCATGTGATGGGCGACCACGTCGTGCAACTCACGGGCGATGCGCATCCGCTCCTCGGTGACGCGCAGCCGGGCCTCCTCCTCCCGGGTGCGCTCGGCGTGTTCGGCCCGGGCCTGCACCGACTGGAGGTAGGCGCGCCGCAGCTGGGTCGTCTTCCCGGCGGCGAGGGGCAGCAGCAGCCAGAAGATCGGGCCGATCGTCCGCAGCAGCAGCGAGATGTGGTTCATGGAGTCGGAGGACACGGCCGCGAGCGTCACGGCCACCACGACGGTGAGGCCGTAGACACGGGTGGACTTCGGGTCGGTGAGCGCCGCCAGCCAGTAGAGGGCCGCCATCATCGGCGCCAGCAGCAGGGGTGTGACCAGGTAGCCGAGCGCGATCGCGGCCACCGTGCAGCCCCCGGCCACGACGACGCAGGCGCGCGGGTGCGTGCGGTGCTTGAGCAGGACGAGACAGGCCACGCCCGAGAGGGCGGTGGCGGTCATGTCCTGGTCCGGCGGGGCGGCGCCCGGCATGGTGAGCGAACCGCCGAGGGCCGTGCAGCCGAGCAGGGCCAGGACCATCGCCAGGTCGATGAGGAAGGGGTGGCGTGAGGAGAACTCCTCCAGGCGGTCCGCGTAGCGCCGGTCCAGGCTGATACTCATCGGGCTCTCCGGTCGGTGGGGCTGGGGACCATCGTGGTGGACTCCGGGCGGGAACGCCCGAGGGGCCGCCCGTGTCCTTCGCCACGGGCGGCCCTGGTGGGGGGGGCGTCAGGTGCGCGCCGGTTCCAGATCGGGGGTGCCCTCCGGAGCCGGTTCCGTCCCGGGCCGGCGGCTGAGCGCCTCGCCCTCCACGTCCACGCGGGGCAGCGCCCGGTCCAGCCACTTCGGCAGCCACCACGCCTTGTCGCCGAGCAGCGCGAGCACCGCGGGCACGATCGCCATCCGTACGACGAAGGCGTCGAAGAGGACAGCCGCGGCGAGCCCGAAGCCGATCATCTTGATCATGGAGTCGCTCTCGCCGATGAACCCGGCGAAGACCGCGATCATGATCAGGGCCGCCGCCGCGACCACACGGGCGCTGTGCCGGAAGCCGGACGTGACCGCCTGCGCGGGCGTCTCGCCATGGACGCGGGCCTCCCGCATCCGTGAGACGAGGAACACCTCGTAGTCCATCGCGAGACCGAAGACGATGCCCACCAGGAAGATCGGCATCAGGCTCATGATCGGGCCGGTCTGCTCCACCCCGAGGAGTTCCGCGCCGTGGCCCTGCTGGAAGACCACGACGACCGCGCCGAGCGAGGCCAGCACCGACAGCAGGAAGCCGAGGGCCGCCTTGAGCGGGACGAGCAGCGACCGGAAGACCACCAGCAGCAGGACGATCGCCAGACCGACCACGACGATCAGATACGGGACGAGCGCGGCCTGCACCTTCTCGGCGATGTCGATGTTCATCGCGGTGGTGCCGGTGACTTCGTAGCTCGCGCCGGTGCCGGACTCGATGCCGGGCCGTTCGTCCCGGATGGTCGTCACCAGGGTCTTGGTCTTCTCGTCGGTCGGCGCGGTGGACGGCACGACGGAGAAGACGGCGGTGTCACCGGCGGCGTTGAAGCGCGCCGGGGAGACGGACACGACGCCCTCGGTGGCGCCGATCTCCTTGGCGATCGAGCCCGCGGCCGCCTTGGGGTCGGAGGTGCCCTTGCCGTCCACGACGACGGTCAGCGGCCCGTTGAAGCCCGGCCCGAAGCCCTCGGCGAGCGCGTCGTAGGCCCGGCGCTCGGTGGTGGAGGTGGGCTTGGCCTCGTCCCCTGGCATGCCCAGCTGGAGGTCGGCGGCGGGCAGCGCGAGGGCGCCGAGGCCGACGACGCCGAGGAGCAGGACGGGTAGGGGGCGGCGCAGCACGAACCCGGCCCAGCGGGCGCCGCCGTTGGTCTCGGTGCTCTGCTCGATCCGGCCGCTCTTGCGGGCCCTGCGCGGGAGCACCGCGTTCGGCCAGAAGCCGAGGAACGCCGGGACGAGGGTCAGCGCGATCAGTACGGCGACGACGACCGCGCCCGCCGCGGCCAGGCCCATCTTGGTGAGCATCGGGATGCCGACCACGGTGAGCCCGGCCAGCGCGATGACGACGGTGAGCCCGGCGAAGACCACCGCGGACCCGGCCGTGCCGACGGCCATGCCGACCGCCTCCTGCGGCGCACTGCCCTTGGCGCGCTCCTCCCGGTAGCGGGACACCACGAACAGGGCGTAGTCGATGCCGACGGCCAGGCCCAGCATCATCGCCAGGGTGCCGGTGGTGGTGGACAGGCCGAGGGCGCTCGCCAGGGCGAGGATCGTGGCCATGCTGACGCCGACGCCGATCACGGCGGTCAGCAGGGGCAGCCCGGCGGCGGCGAGCGAGCCGAAGGTGACGAGCAGGACGACGGCGGCGATCGCGACGCCGATCACCTCGGCCGTGCCGCCCGGCCCGCCCTCGGCGGCCAGCGCGGTGCCGCCCGCCTCGACCGTCAGCCCGGCGTCCCGGGCTCCCTCGATGGTGTGCTCCAGATGGGTCCGGCTGGCGTCGGTGAGGTCGGTGGACTTGACCTTGTAGGTGACGGTCGCGAAAGCGGTCGTGCCGTCCTTGCTGATCGTCTTCGCCTGGAACGGGTCGACGGCGCTCGCGACCTGCGTGCCGTCGCCGAGGCCGGTCACGGCCTTCTCGATGGCCTCCTTGTTCTCGGCGGCGGTCACCTTCTCGCCGCCCGGCGCGATGAAGACGACCCGGGCGGTCGCCCCGTCGGCCGTGGCGCCGGGGAAGCGCTGTTCCATGAGGTCGAACGCCTTCTGGGACTCGATGCCGGGCATCGAGAACTCCTCGTCGACGGACCCCGGCGCCTTGAGGGCGCCGAGTCCCACGGCGGCCAGGACGGCCGCCCAGACCAGGGCGACGTACCAGCGTCGCCGGAAGGCCAGACGGCCCACTCGATACAGGAAAGTTGCCACGGCAGCAGGTCTCCACATCCGGTGTCGATCGTCCGCCCAGCGTGTCCGTGACAAGGCCCCCGCGTCGTCGTGCGGCTGCCGACAATCCGGACTACTGAGAACGCAGTAGGCCGGGCCCCCGGGTCCGCCTCGGGTACGACATTCCCGGGCCCTTCGAGAGGACCTGTGCTACCTTGGCTGGTGTTGCAGTTTTGGTTCCCAGAGACTTCGAGTGCTCTATCGACCTCCGTCGACGAGCACTCTTTTTAGTTTCCGAGGATTTTCGGATCTTTCCGAGGGTGATCATTGCGGCGACTCCGAGTCCGTAAAGTGCGGATCTCGGGTATTTGCCCCTCAAGGGAGATTCACTATGGCAACTGGCACCGTGAAGTGGTTCAACGCGGAAAAGGGCTTCGGCTTCATCGAGCAGGAGGGTGGCGGCCCCGACGTCTTCGCCCACTACTCGAACATCGCCACCTCCGGCTTCCGCGAGCTTCAGGAAGGCCAGAAGGTCACCTTCGACGTCACGCAGGGCCAGAAGGGCCCGCAGGCCGAGAACATCGTTCCCGCCTGACGCTGACGTCGACGCGTTCGACGTGATCGGGGCCCGCACCTCTGTGGTGCGGGCCTCAGGGCCTGTCTGACGAATCCCCGTCTGCTCCGCGACGCCTGGCACGCACGCTCGCCGCGTTGCCGGAGCGCCCACGTGGCTCCGCCACGAG